>CAMYWO010000056.1:0-14467 GCA_947302815.1 uncultured Clostridia bacterium
AAAAGTAGCCTGAATTAGATCAGGTAGAGGCATCAGGCTAATGCCATTAAAGTGCTGATAAGTATCTGCTTGTCGGCGGTTTATAAATCTCAACCACAAAGTTGAAAATAGCCAAATACTCGTTAAACGAAGAAATAAAAGAAAGGAGAATTCGAATGGTATCCGCCCTGATCCGCAAACTCGTACCGGGTGTCCGTAAAACGAAGGATCAGTCCCAGCCTGTTTCGGCTTCGGACCGCCGCGCTGTCG
Source organism: uncultured Clostridia bacterium (assembly GCA_947302815.1). Taxonomy (GTDB): domain Bacteria; phylum Bacillota; class Clostridia; order Saccharofermentanales; family Saccharofermentanaceae; genus Scatonaster. The sequence continues at coordinate 250 of CAMYWO010000056.1, forward strand.
GCAGCATCTGCGGGGCATGCGGCATCTTCTTCAACCTGCTTCTGTTCGCCGGAAAGCTCGTCATGGGTATCCTGACGCACTCCATCGCCATCGTCGGTGACGCTTTGAACAACCTCTCCGATGCGGGATCGTCGATCATCACGATGATCGGTTTCCGTCTGGCGGGAAAAGCACCGGACGCCGACCATCCTTTCGGTCACGGCCGCATCGAGTACATCTCCGGTCTCATCGTTTCGCTTCTCATCTGCATCATGGGCTTCGAGCTCGGCAAGTCCTCCATCGAGGGCATCATCCACCCGGCCGCCGTCGACTGCACGGTCCTTGCGGTCGCCATGCTGGTCGCCTCGCTTGTTGTGAAGGCCTACATGATGTTCTACAACTTCAAGTGGGCGAAGATCATTGATTCCCCGGCGATGCGCGCGACGGCCATCGACAGCAGAAACGACATGATCTCCACGTCCGTCGTTCTTCTCGCCGTCATCTCCACGAAGTTTACCGACCTTCCGGTCGACGCATATATCGGTGTTGCTCTCTCGGTCTTCATCCTCTACTCCGGCATCAGCGCCGCAAAAGACACCGTCGAGCCCCTTCTCGGCACGCCGCCGTCCAAGGAATTCATCGATAAGATCGAAGAGATCGTCATGTCCCACGAACCGATCAGCGGCATCCACGATGTGGTCGTCCACGACTACGGCCCGGGCAGAAAGATGATCTCCCTTCACGCCGAAGTCTCCGCCTTCCAGGACATGTTCTACATCCACGACGTCATCGATAACATCGAGCTCGACCTGGCGCGGGAACTCGACTGCGAGGCCGTCATCCACATGGATCCGATCGACACGAAGAACAAGGATCTCATGAAGCTTCAGGAGGAGGCGAAGGCGATCGCAAAGTCCATCGATGAGCGCATCACGATCCACGATTTCCGCATGGTGCCGGGCGACAGCCACACCAACCTCATCTTCGACATGGTCGTTCCCCACGATGTCACTTCATCGGAAAAAGAACTGATCCAGGCCGTCCGTGAGAAGATGCTCGAAAAGCACCAGAACTACTACTGTGTCATTAAGATCGACCGGTCATACGTATGAGTGAAGTAAGTGCAAAAACCAAACAAGGCGACTTTTCCAAGGGAAGCGTTCCCGTCTGGATCTTAAAACTCGGTCTTCCGATCATGCTGGCCGAGATGGTCGTCGTTCTCTATAACATCGTCGACAGAGCCTATATCGGCCACATGGGCGAAACAAGTACCTTCGCCATCACCGGCCTTGGCGTGTGCTTCCCCCTGATCACGTTCATCGGTGCTTTTGCCAACTTATGCAGCACCGGCGGAACGACCCTCGCCACGATCGCAAGAGGCGAGCATAAAGACGGAAAAGCCGAGCGTATGATGGCCACTTCCCTCTCTCTTCTTCTGATCATCGGTACCTTCCTGACTGTAGTGCTTTTCGCCTTTGCACCATGGATCTTAGAGCTCCTCGGCGGCGACGAATCCTCACTTCCCTTCGCGGTCGATTATTTCCGCATCTACGTCATCGGAACGATCCCGGTCCTCGTCAGCCTCGGCATGAACCCGTTCATCACTGCCCAGGGCTTTCCGAAGATCGGCATGGGCACGGTCATTCTCGGTGCGGTCCTGAATATCGCACTCGACCCGCTCTTCATCTTCGTCTTCGACATGGGAATCAGGGGCGCAGCACTGGCGACGGTGGTCTCCCAGAGTGCGAGCGCCCTTTGGGTCATCATCTTCCTTCGGAGCAAGAGACCGCCGCTTCACCTGAAGCGCCTTCTCATCGATAAGAAGCAGCTGCCGGCCCTTCTCAAGCTCGGCGCGACCGGATTTACTTTCAAGGTCACGAGCAGCTTGACGCAGGCCATCGTGAACATCATGCTCAAGAGCTTCGGCGGCGCGCTCAGCACGCTCTATGTCGGAGCGATGAGTCTGACCAACTCGGTCCGTGAGATCATGAGCCTTCCGAACAGCGGCGTCACGGCAGCCGGCCAGAATGTCATGAGCTATAACTACGGCGCCAAGGAGAAAAATCGTGTCTCCGAGTGCATCCGTTTTATCCTCATCAGCGGCCTTCTGGTCAACACTCTTCTGTGGCTCGCGATGCTCTTCATCCCGGGCCCGATCTTCCGGATCTTCACCGATGACGAAGAGCTGATCGATCTGGCCGTCCACTGCGCGCGCATCTTCTTCGGCGCGTTCCCGTTCATGGCCCTTCAGATGAGCGGCCAGACCACCTTTGTCGCCTTGAACTATCCGAAGCATGCCCTGTTCTTTTCCATGCTCCGAAAGATCCTTCTCGTCACCCCGCTGACGCTCCTTCTGCCGAACATCGGCATGGGCGTTGACGGTGTTTTCTGGGCGGAGTTCTTCAGCCAGATGCTCGGCGCCAGCATCTGCTTCACGACGATGTATTTCACGATCTGGCGGAAGATGCGCCACGCCACGGAAAACGTAACGGAAGAAAAATAGTATAATAGGTGTGCACGTAAAGAGGGGGCAGCTACATGAGAATCACCGAAAAGCTCGACAATAAACGCATACTTATCTGGGGAAAAGGAAGGGAAGGCAAGTCTTCCGAGAAGTTCCTCCAGGAGCACTGCCCCGGCGCGACCTTCGAGATGGTCGAGGGATCGGAAGATGAGATCCTGAAGCTTTCCAAAGACTTCGACTATATCCTCAAGAGCCCCGGCATCATCACGCATGTTCCAGAACCGAAATACATCTCCCAGACCCGTCTTTTCATGGAGGAATTCGGCTCCCAGGTCGTCGGAATCACCGGCACCAAGGGCAAAAGCACTACTTCGTCGCTTCTTTATCACGTTCTTCACGACTTAAGAGACGGCAACGCGATCCTCTGCGGAAACATCGGCCTTCCGTGCTTTGACTACTATGACGAGATCGGAAAAGACACGATCGTCGTCTACGAGCTCTCCTGCCATCAGCTGTCAGACCTCGAGTTCTCCCCGCATGTCGCGGTCTTCCTCAACCTCTACGAGGACCATCTCGACCGCTATATCACGATGGAGAATTACTTTAACGCAAAGAAGAATATCACGGTACATCAGGGCTCTTCGGATTTTCTCTTCTACGGAAACGACGTTCCTGAGATCGAAACTGCAGCTTCAAAAACCCTGCTTAATTTCAATACATCGATGAACTTCAATATGAATCTCAAGGGTGCGCATAACCAGTTCAACGCGACCTTCGTTTACCGCATCTGCACCGAGGTCTTCGGTCTCGATCCGGAGAAGGTAAGATCCAGCATCGAGACCTTTACCGGTCTTCACCACCGTCTCGAGTTCATCGGAAACTACGACGGCATCGACTTTTACAACGATTCCATCAGTACGATCCCGCAGGCCACCATCCAGGCGGCGACCAGTGTCCCTAACACCGCGACGCTCCTTGTCGGCGGCATGGACCGCGGCATCGACTACAGTTCCCTGATCGCGTTTATCAGGGAACATCCCGAATACCAGTACATCTGCTCATACGAGTCCGGCAAGCGCATCTACGAGGATGTCGGGGATCTTCCCTACACCCACCTCGTCGCGGATCTTAAGGAATCCGTCGAGCTCGGAAAGAAGATCACGCCCTCCGGCAAGGCCTGCATCCTCTCGCCTGCCGCCGCGTCCTATACGCACTTCAAGGATTTCGAAGCGCGCGGTGAGAAGTTCTGCCAGCTCGTTCGCGGCGAGACTTCGCTGCTGTTTACCGGCGATATCGGATTTGACCGCTACATGGATCACCGCTGGGAAGACCCGAACCTTCTTTCCAAGCGCGTCCGGGATGTTCTCGCCTATGCGGACCACGTCATCGCAAATGTGGAAGGGCCCATCATGGCGGACACGAAGAATGACGTCAACGAGGGCACGAAGCAGCTCCTTCACTTCATGGATCCTGCCGTTGCGGACTTCCTCGTCCAGAATCACTGCGACATCTGGAACATCTGCAACAATCACATCAAGGATGCCGGTGAGGAAGGCATCGCAGCTACTCTTGAAGAAGCGAAAAAGCGCGGCGTAAGAACGATCGGCGCCGGCATGAATATCGAAGAGGCCCGGAAGATCCTCTATCTTCCGGAAGCCGGCGGCATCGGCATGTTCGGTGTCGGATACCAGCGCGCCTGCCGAAAAGCCAGTGAGACCGAGGCCGGCTGCTTCAGCTGGAGCGACCTCGACGCCATTAAGGAAGCGATCTCCGAGATCAAGAAGACCTGCCGCTGGTGCATCGTCGTATCCCACGCCGGCGAGGAGTTCACACCGCTTCCGTCCCCGTACACCCGTGAGCGCTATCACCTGTATCTTCAGATGGGCGCCGACATCGTCGTCGCGCATCACCCGCACGTTCCCATGAACTATGAGACCGTGGGTGATAAGGCGATCTTCTATTCACTCGGAAACTTTATCTTCGATACGGACTATCAGCGGTCCCAGTTTAATACGGAAAAAGGACTGCTGCTGCGTCTTGATCTTACCCCGGAGAAGTGGTCTTTCAAGCCTTACGGCGTGGATATTCTGCGTGGCAAAGAGTGCATCGATCTCGGCGAGTTACCGGTGATTTTCCAGGATATTCCGGAAGAAGAATATAAGCTTCTGTCGCCACTTTCGGCAAAGATGCATATCGCCGCGACCCGACGTCAGATGACCTACCTTGATCCGAAGCGCTTCAAGGATGCGACCGAGGAAGAGTGGAAGGCGCACTTCGCCGAGCCGCTCAGAACAGGACGCGTCCCCGGCGAGACTCTCGATTTCTTCATCCTCTGCCCGCTTGCGGAAGAGGCGGAAAAGGAAGAATGGAAGAAGAGCAAAATGCCTGATATCGTTAAGTATATTCAGGATCAGATGTAAATAAACGTTGCACTCCCGACGGGCAATCATGTAGAATCATGCCGTAGGGTTTTGGAATTTAAGATTTGAGGTAAATATCATGCAAAAGTTTTCCGCTGTTTTCAGTTGTATTCTCACCGTTCTTATCGCGGTCCTGGGCATCTCCGTGTATGCTTCGGGAAACGGCTACATGACCTGGTTCGGAATCAAAATGTCTCCGGGTGTTTTCGGTGGTCTGATCGCCGGTCTCGGCGTCTACGATTATTACGCGATCCGAAAAGCATTCGGCGCGAAGAAGCAGACCGAGGAAGCGGAAGATGCCGCGAAGCAGCGTGTCGCCGCCAGAAACCATGATGTCGCTCCTCTGGAAGCTCCCTGCACAGTATCCCTGACCCGCATTTCCAGTTCTTTTGGATGCGCCATGGGAATTCAGGTCTACATGAACGGTTTCCCGATCGGTGTCATCAAGAACGGCCAGACCTTAAGTGCCGCAACCAACGTCAAGTACAACGAACTCAGTGTTCACTACAATGCAGATAACTCCGCCAACTCCATCGTCTTCGAGGCGATCCCCGGCGGTGCGATCCAGATCGAACTGAAGTACGTCGGCGCCAAGCTGACGATCGTCGGCCAGCAGTACCCGCAGCAGGCGTATCCGCAGGCTGCTCAGCAGATGCACCAGCCGCAGGATCCGTCGCAGCAGCCCCCGATGAACTGAGAAATGTGAGGAAGCAAGGCAGAGCAGCATGAAAGTCGTAGATTCCATTAAGACAGAAAAAAGTCTTTCTTCCCGATCTTTTTCCATCAGCACATCCGGGTTCTTCAAGGCAGCGCTGATCTATCTGATGCTGCCTCTGATCATCTTCTTTATCGGATATCTCAAGATCTGGTGGGCAGTGCTTTTCACTGGGCTTTTCGGCGCGGCGGCGATCCTCGCCATGCGCGGTTTCTGCAAAAAGCCTGACGGCTCGCTCCTCGATCCGAAGGAACGCTCTATCGAGATCAAGCCGGCTTTCCTGATCTTCATCATCGTCCTGATTCCGATCATCCTTTACTGGGGCGGTGTCAGTGAGTTTGGCTGCTGTTCGGCCGATCACCGCGTCCGCTACGCGATCCTGAATGACCTGGTCGAGTACAAGTGGCCGGTCGTCTATGATTTTTCCACGCAGCAGAATCCCGCCGTCGCCGCGAGCCTCGGCACCGGCTCCGCCGCGTTCTCCTACTACTTCGTCTTCTGGATGGTCCCGGCCGTCATCGGCAAACTCTTCGGTCTGATGGCCGCCCGCATCGCGCTTTTCATCTGGGCCGGCATCGGTCTCGGCCTCGTCGCGATCGGCGCATCGCTCCTTTACAAACGCGCTTCCAAGCTCCTGTTCGTGCTTCTGATCCTCTTCGCCGGATTCGACGTGATTCCGTACATAATCAACCAGCTGACCGGCACGACAACGACCTGGGAGGGCTGGAACCTGCACCTTTACATCCACGGCAACTTCTTCCAGATCATGAATGTCTTTAACCAGAGCATCCCCGGCTGGCTCATCACCCTTCTTCTGATGCAGAGTGTAAACTACCGCAGTATCGGCCTTCTCGGCGGTCTGATGTTCTGCTACTCCCCGTGGGCAACCATCGGTATCCTGCCGATGTGCATCTGCAAGATGGTCATGCTCCACCGTGAGTCTTTTCCAAAAGCACTTGCCGGCGGGGCGTCTGCTTCTGCTTCCGGGGCGACCTCCGATTCTGCTTCCGGGGCTTCCAATTCTTCCGCGAAGCGCTTCCTGAAAAACCTTCTCACCTTTGAAAATATCCTTCCCGCAGCCGTGTGCCTGGTGCTTTTCGGCGCGCTTTATACTGCGAACCCGAACGCGACCGGCGAGGACGGATTCATCTGGAATTTCTATGATTCCGCGCTCGTTTTCCTCAAGGAATACGTCTGGTATTTCCTCTTCGATTTCGGCCTGTGGTTCTTCCTGATCTACAAAAAGCACAAGAAGGATCCTATGCTGTGGACCGCGTTTATCACGCTCCTGATCCTGCCGGTCTATAAAATCAGCAAGGCTAACGACTTCCTCATGCGCGGCAGCATGGCGCCGGTCTTCCTGATCGGTCTTTATGCCGTCATGTTCGTCACCGATAATTTCGAGGCCTGCCGAAAAGACACACAGGGCGTAAAGAAAGCCATCGCCGGCAGACTCGTTCTTCTGATCATGGTGGTCGCGGCGTACACGCCCGGAAACTACATCCTCTACTCGGCGCTGGCATCGTACCAGATGCACCACACCGACGAGGTTTACGAGGACGAGACAAAACTGATCGGTTCCTTCGGAAACATCATCGAAGAAAGCGAACTGGACGTCGTCAAAAAACAGTTCTTCGTCTACGATTACGAGGATTCTGTGTTCTTCAAGTACTTCGCAAAGTAATCTGTTTCTACGGAAAACGCAAATTGATATAAGAACGCGATTTTCCGTTGTTTTATATCAATGAATGAAGGGCTTGATTGATATAAGAAGTGTAAATTTGATGGTTTTATATCAATTTTTGAAGCCGGATGCACCCAGGCATTGATATAAGAACTCAAGTACACGTGCTTTTATATCAATGGAAACTCTGAAAACTGATATAAAAGCACTGTTTTCCGCGAGTTTATATCAATCGGGCCAGTGAAACATTGATATAAAACTAGCGTTTTCAGCCGTTTTATATCAATTGGAAACGATCCGTCCTCAGCAGGCGACTCACTCCCCGAGCTGTTCCTGCTCGTAGATGATGTTGAGCATCTTCGCGGTAGCCTTGATCGCAGCAGCAACCTGGTCACGGTCGAGACCTCTGGTCTTAAACTCATGCTCGCCGTCGCGCCATGTGATAACACTCTCGACAAATGCGTTCGTGCGGCCTCCCGGCGGAATCGTGACGGTGTAGTCGGCGAAGAACGGGAGCGTCCTTCCGAACTGCTGGTAGACCTTCTGCAGCGCGCGCATGAAGGCGTCGAACTGACCTTCACCGGAAGCACTGGCTTCGTGTACATTATCGTCGATCTGGATGCGCATCGTCGCAACCGGATTGAGGTCGCGCGCGTGGCAGACATAGTAGTTTAAGATCTTAACGTGGGACTCGCCGTTGCCCTTGCCGAGAACGTCCGCAACAATGTACGGGAGCTCGTCGGTCATAACACTCTCCTTGTTATCGCCCATCTCAACGATGCGCGCCGTAACCTTCTCCAGCGACTCCTGATCGAGATCGAGCCCGAATTCTTCAAGATTCTTCGCGATGCTCGCGCGACCCGAAGATTTCCCGAGCGCGTACTGACGGAATCTTCCGAAGCGCTCCGGTGCGAGCTTATTGCAGTACAGGGAATCCTTCGTATCGCCGTCTGCGTGGACACCGCAGGTCTGCGTAAATACCGCGGAACCCGTGATCGGCTGATTCTTCGGGATACGCATGCCGGAAAAGGACTCGACCATCTTACTTACGTGCTCGAGCGCCGTTTCATTGATGTCCGTCGATCTGTTCTCACAGAAGTCCGCAACCGCGCCGACGATCGAAGCCAGAGGTGCATTGCCCGCTCTCTCACCGAGACCGTTAACAGTAACATGAACACCCTTCGCGCCGGCTTTTACCGCCATGATGGTGTTTCCTACGGACATATCGTAGTCATTATGTGCATGGAAATCGAAGTGTACCTCCGGGAAAAGAGAACACATCTTCTTTACGTATTCAAAAGTCATATCCGGTGTCAGAACACCCAGTGTGTCGCACAGCATGATGCGCTCCACCGGAAGGACCGAGATCTCGGAAACGAGCATCTTTACATAATCGAAATCATTCTGGACACCATTACTCCAGTCCTCGAGATAGACATTGACCTTCATGTCGCGGAAAGCAGCGTCCTCGATAACACGACGGATCTCACCGACATGCTGTTCCGGAGTCTTTCCGAGCTGCGCGGTCAGATGGTGCATCGAGCTCTTGCAAAGGAGATTCACGACGCGTCCGCCGGCATTCTGGATCCAGGAAAGCGAGTGCCCTCTGTCAACGAAAGCAAGTACCTCGACCTTGTCGAGATAGCCCTTGCGGCCGGCCCACTCTGTGATCTTCTGAAGTGCTTCAAAATCACCGTCGGAAATACGTGCGGATGTGACCTCGACGCGATCGACTTTAACCTCGTCCAGAAGGATCTTGGCTATGCTGAGTTTCTCGCTGGGAGTAAAGGAAACTCCCGGGGTCTGTTCACCATCCCGAAGGGTGGTATCCATGATTTCCAGTTTCATGCGGCTCACCTTTCCCGTATTTCGATAGACCCAGTATAGCAGAAACGAAACGGAAATGCTTTTGCTATTTCTTTTTTTCATTTTTTTTGAGATAATGGGGAACGTGGGAGAAAGCATTTACATAAAGGAGGTTTTTTTGGAAGGAAAAGCCTGTAAGGAGTTACGACCATGAGCAAAGGTAAATTGAATCCCTTCTTCTCCGATGAGAAGATCCTGGAAATCATACGTGATTATTCGAATGACACGATCTATTTCAAGGACACACAATCCCGTTTTATCTGGAATAACCGTTCCCATGCGGCACAGTTCGGTGTGACCGATCCACGGGAGATGGTCGGCAAGACAGACGCCGACTTCTACCCGAAGGAGTTTGCCGCGCGCGCCAGAAGAGAAGAGATGGAGATCATGGACACCAGAACTCCTCTCGTTTCCAATATCGAGAAACTTGAGAAAGCGGATGGTTCCATCGTCTGGTATTCCGCTTCAAAATATCCGATCATCGACAATCAGGACAAGGTCATCGGCACCTGGGGCATCAGCCGCAATATCACGGCGCTGAAGATCGTCGAGGAAGAGCTCAGCCGTACCAACGAGAAGCTGAAGAGACTTTCGCAGGTCGATGATCTGACCGGTCTTTTCAACCGCCGTTATTTCTACGAGATGATCGAGAAGACCGCTTCGCAGTATGACAGAAGAAACAACCGCAAGAAGGATGATCCGGATGACACGTTCTCCCTGATCTCCCTCGACATCGATTTCTTCAAGAAGATCAACGACGATTACGGTCATAACAAGGGCGACGATGTTCTGCGTCTTGTCGCAGGTATCCTCACCTCCCAGTGCAGAAAATCCGATATGGTCTTCCGCATCGGCGGCGATGAGTTCATGATGCTTCTGCCGGACACACCTCTCAAGGGTGCCAAGGTCCAGGCCGAGCGCGTTCGTACCGCACTTTCCGGTGCGCCGATCGTTCTCGATGAGAAAGCCGATCCGGTCCGCCTTACCGCAAGCATGGGCATCTCCTGCTACAAGGACTGCAAGGATGTCGCCGAGCTGATCCACGCAGCCGACGAGCGTCTCTACACATCCAAGAATCTCGGCCGTGACCGCGCCACCTGATTACGGAGCGGTATTCCCCTTCTCTTTATAACGCAGCAGCGCGGCTCTCGCGAAATCCTCGTTCTCCGTAGAGAGTTCCGGCAGCTCATAATCCTCCCCGTAGCGGCGCTTCAGCGCGAGGCGAAGGAGATGGTCCGTCATGCGCGGATTCTTCGGCAGGAAAGATCCGTGGGAATAGGTGCAGTAAACGTTATTGTAGACCGCGCCCTCGAAGCCGTCTTTTCCGTTGTTTCCGGCTCCCTCGAGCACCTTGGCCATCGGCTTGACGGAAGGTCCGAGATAGGTGCGTCCGCTGTGGTTCTCAAATCCGTAGAGGATCCCGCTGTCAGAAACGCCGTCCTCTTTCAGAAAGTCCGCTTCGTACGTGGTGTCCTGGATATATCTGACGTCCTCTCCGACCGTGTAGATATCGATCGCGCCGAGGCACTCGATCTTCGTGCCGTCATGCTCCTGATAGTAATGTCCGAGCATCTGATAGCCGCCGCAGATACACAGGAACACCATGCCGTTCTCTATGGCTTCTTTAACCTTCGGGCCCTTCACTTCGACAAAATCCTTTCGGATCACGTTCTGTTCGGCATCCTGTCCGCCACCAAGGAAAACGATATCGAAGTCGTTCTCATCAAATTCATCGCCGATCGATACCGGCACCATCTTGACCTTGATGCCGCGCAGCTCGGCCCTTCTTATCAGGCTCAGGACATTTCCTCTGTCTCCGTAGAGATTCAGGAGGTCCGGGTACATATGACAGATACGGAGTTCAATTTCAGCCATTTCCTTCCCTCTTTACTTCCAGAAATCCTTCAGGTGATATCTCTTTACGAGGATCGACCGCAGAGCAAGCATCGATGTGTAGTTCGGCAGAATATACAGGCACTTGCCAGGTGTCGAGTCGGAGATCGCCTGATCGAGGAGTTCCGCGCATTCTTCCATCGGCTTGGCGATGATGCGTGATCTGTCCACGCCGGAATAAAGGATGCGGAGCATCATGTCGCCATAGCGGTCGCCCGAAACATAGACCTTCTCCGGGAATTCCTTCGATTCGAAGTCAACATCCCAGATCCAGGAAACGTCCTTACCGTCGGCAATGTTACTGTTGAGAAGCATGTAGATCCCTTCGGCATCCGATGCACCGGCAACGAAAGACAGCGCACGGTCGAGACCGACCGGGTTCTTTACGAGAAGTACGCAGATCTTCTTATCGCCGATCGCGATCTTCTCCATTCGTCCGAACGCCGCTTCCACGTGTTCTAAGGCTGCGGCGCACTTTTCAAACGAGAGCGCTTCCTTATCGCCGATCTTCTCGCCCATTCTTACACAGGCGGATACCGCGGCGATGGAGTTATAGAAGTTGTGCATGCCCGGGATCGGGAGCTTGACGCGCTTTTCCGTGATGCCGGATGAAGCGGTCTCATCTCTTCCCTCGCCCGCGTCAAGGAGCGAAAGCTCGTATCCCTCATCGGACGGGTTCTTCGCGAGATCATACTTTACGAAGAAGCGCGGTGCTTTTCTTGTCTTGCCGCATTTTTCGCAGGCAAAAGCACCGAGGTGGCCGAAGGATCTTGCGGTATAGGTGTACTTCGTCTTGCAGCCTGTGCAGTACTCGGCGTCCGAAGATGCCGGAAGCACACCGGACTTATCCGGATAGGTGATGTTATTGTAGTGCATGGACTCTTCGGAAAGACCGTAGAATACCGTTCTTCCTTCGCGTCCTTTGTAAAGCTCGGAAACCAGGGAGTCATCGCTGTTCAGAAGGATATCCGCTTCGCAGGAATCCAGTCCTTTCGCGATGAGATCACGTGTGTGCGCCAGTTCGCCGAAACGGTCAAGCTGGTCTCTGAAAAGATTTGTGACTACGGATACTTTCGGCATGATCTGACAGGCGATCTTTCCGTATGCGCCTTCGTCGGTCTCCAGTACGCAGATGACCTTCTTTCCGGCCTTATCGGCTTTCTTCATCTCTTTTCTTCCGAAGATCATGGAAGTGGCGACACCCGAGAGAAGGTTCGCGCCGGAAACATTCGTGACGACGGTATAACCGCAGTTTCTGAAGATATCAGTTATCATGTGGGTCGTGGTCGTCTTACCGTTCGTGCCCGTGATCGTTACACAATCGCGGCCGGCACAGAGCTTTTTCAGGATATTCGGATCAACCTTCGCAGCAACCTTTCCGGGAAGTGTCGTTGCACCTCTTCCGAGGACCCTAAGTCCCAGCTTCGTACACTTCGCGGAAAAAACAGCCAGATGAAATCTCAGTGATGCCATTTACCTCTCCCCGTCACTCTACAAGATGTCCGACGATCAACAGTCTGTGTGTTGCAACACCGAGAGGGGTACATGTCACCAGTGTCACCTGCTTGCCGGTACCATCATCGATGTCGATATACTTATCCAGATCTGCAGGATCTACTGCCTCATAGATCGTATCTACTTTGTATGTGTATCTGTTTCCGTCGATGCCGGAGATCTCGATCGTATCCCCGATCTTCACTTCTCCGAGGGAGTGGAAGAGCTTACCGGCGGCGCGCATTCTGTGTCCGAGAATGACCATATTGCCTTCCTGTCCAGGATCCGCCGTACCCTTCAGTCTTCCCGCGCCGTAACGGAGAGACACGATCGTCGCGTCATCCCAGAGCGGAATATCGATATCGACAGACGGGATCTTGATCGTACCGAGCGCTGTCAGTACGACTTCTTCCGGAAGCTCGGCCACAATGGTCTTATAGTCCGCATGTGTGCCGTTGACTTCCTCTTCGCCGTAATAGTATTCAAATTCTTCGCCGCTGACCTCATTACCCGAAGACTTTACAACGAAAGTCGACTGGCTCTCTTCCTTGATGCTCTCCATCATGTCGTCCGTGACTTTCTGGCGTTTCATATTCTTGATAGGATCGATCAGAAGCAGCACAACACCTACAACCAGACAGATCACAGCTATCAGGATGAGGATGATATTTCTCCAGTTGATGTCACCGTTTTTCTTTCTAAACATATATTCCCCAATTAAGAATTTCTTTTCGATTTATTATATCAGATACTTTCGGAAAGTGATAATTTCTGATATGATGATTCTACTTTTTATCTTCGCCGGGGGCTCTTTACGAGAAGGCGATATTTCTAAGCGGGTGAATCAAGGATGGATGCGAATAAGATCTGGAGTAAAACTCTGCCAATCTTAAAGGATGAGGTGTCTGACATTAAGTATAAGACCTTTATTCTGCCGATGGTTCCGGCTTTTGCGAACGATGATGTCTTTATCCTCACCGCACAGGATGCTTTTTCCCAGGAACAGATCATTCCGATGATCCCTCTGATCAAGAACTGTATTTCCGCTGCCGTTGGAAAAGAACTGGACGTCAAGATCGAGCTTCCTGATTCTTCTCTTACTCTGGAGATGATCCATCAGCACACATCCTCCGCGCCGGCTGTCTCTTCCGAGAACTCCGCATCGCAGCTGAATCCCGCATATACCTTTGATTCCTTTATTGTCGGTGCCGGTAACCGCTTCGCCCATGCGGCCTGCGTTTCCGTAGCCGAAGGCGGTAAGCAGTATAATCCCATCTTCCTTTACGGTGGTTCGGGCTTAGGTAAGACCCACCTGATGCATGCCGTAGGTAATGCAGTGAAGCAGAAGATGCCTTCCGAGAAAGTCGTTTACGTCAACTGCGAGCGTTTCGTCAACGAGTTTATCGCGACGATCCAGAGCGGCAAGTACGACGATTTCCGCGAGAAGTACAGAAATGCGGACTTCCTTCTGATCGACGATATCCAGTTTCTCGAGCGAAAAGAACAGACTCAGGTCGAGTTCTTCCATACTTTTAACGAATTATACGAATCCGGCAAGATGATCCTCATGACCTGTGATAAGCCGCCGCAAAGCCTTTCTTCCCTCGAAGAAAGACTGCGTTCGCGCTTCTCTTCCGGTCTGATCGTTGATATCCAGCCGGCGGACTATGAGACACGTATCGCTATTCTTAAGAGAAGAATGC
>CAMYWO010000057.1:0-14461 GCA_947302815.1 uncultured Clostridia bacterium
CCTGTTGCACCTGAACTCCCTGTAGCTCCGGTAGAAGCACCTGTTGCTCCGGAGATGCCTGTGGCTCCGCTGGAAGAAAGACTCCCTGAGCCGCCGCCGTTTGATCCGACTGCGACGACTTCTGTAGATCCGGCTGCTCCTGTTGCTCCTGCAGTAGAGGACAGACTTCCGGAACCTCCGCCGTTTAACCCGGGTTCTTCTGAGCTTGTAGGTCAGCCGGAAGCTCCGTCAGCAGATATTCCTGAGCAGTTCACTCAGCCTGTCCCGCCGCCGGTTCCGGTTGACGGTACACCTTCCGCTCAGGTAGCAGGCGGTAACTATCAGGCACCGTTCGCTTCTACACCGGCCGCGGAAGCTCCGGTAGATCAGAAGAAGGTCGATCTGGAGAATATGTTCCAGAGAAAATCCTTTAAGGATGAGAAGCTAAATAACGGCGGTATCGTAAATAAAGGACCGAATAAGTAATATCCGTTTCTGAAGGAGATTGAAAATGGGATTATTTGATAGCATCCAGAACGGCATGTCCGGTGCATCCACCGGCGCACCGCAGGCAGGTTCTGATCTTCGCAGCAAGACTGTCGTATTTCAGGAAATGCCTGAGACCCTTGAACAGATGAAGGCTCTGCCTGAGGCATCCATGAAGGATCCGCTCGATGTGGCAGCTCTGACGATCGCGGCGCTCTGTGTGTATCCGTTCAACAAGGACGAGAGCATCCGTATGCTGAACTTCCTTAAAGGACCTCAGCCGCTGTCTCCGTATGAGATCTCGTTTATCGCAGACCGTTTCAGAGATTCCGACTATGTTCCGCGTTCTTATCTGAACGGTGCGACTCCGCAAAATAACTATATGCCGCAGCGCCCGTATTCGGTCACGGTATATGAACTGGCACACAGCAGAGATAACCTGAACGAGGGGTATCTCACGATCAACGTGAATTCCGGCGGAGCGGACAGCCCGCGTCAGATCCGTCTGCGCACGAAGCCGTCGACCGGCGAATGGTTCCTGTGGGAACAGTTCGTACTTGTCGGGATCCGTGTACCGGATGCCGCGAATCCGTGGGCATAAGTGCTTTTTACGAAGAATAATGAAGGGACCGTCTGATCGATCAGGCGGTCCTCTTTTTTCGCAAAATCCGGGTATTTTTCCACAAGAAATGAGTTCTTTTGAAAGTTCGGGAAATGCTATACTGTGAATAGACTAATGATGAATATCCTGCCGGATGTGCGGGATCAAGGGATGACGGATCTATGGAAATACACGTAAAAGCATTTGCGGATATGACACCGCTGGAACTGTATAAGTGCATGAAGCTGCGTGTCGATGTTTTCGTGTGCGAGCAGGAATGTCTCGCGCCTGAACTCGATGACAGAGACCAGGACGCGGTGCATGTCTGGATCGAGGAGAACGGGCGTGTCGAAGCATATCTCCGTGTGCTTGACCGCGGCGTGGAAAGCGAATATGTCGCACTCGGAAGAGTGGTCACGCGAAAAGCAACACGCGGGAAAGGTTATGGAGCGATCGTCATGCAGGAAGGGATCCGTGTGGCCAGAGAGCAGTTTCAGGCGGACAGGATCTATCTTGAGGCACAGACGTATGCCGAGGGCTTCTACATGAAGCAGGGATTCCATCGGATCTCCGAGGAATTTATCCTAGACGGGATGCCGCATTATAAGATGCTTTGGGAAGAGAAGGAGAATGTCACATGAGATTAGGAACATCAAGCCCGCTGGCGCACTCCTCCGTTGAAGAATGGGCGAAGAATCAGACTGCGCTGGGATGTAGATCTCTGGTCTTTCCGCTTTCAGCCAATGATCCGGAAGAGAAGATCGATGAGTATGTAAAAGCCGCGAGAGAGAATGATCTTCTCATCGCTGAAGTCGGCATCTGGAGAAATGCGCTTTCTCTTGATCATGAGGATAGAAAAGCACAGAGAGATTACTGTGTCGCTCAGTTAAAGCTCGCTGACCGGATCGGCGCGAGATGTGCAGTAAATGTGGCCGGCGCAATAGGCCCGAGATGGGATGGTCATTATAAAGAGAACTTCACACCGGAGACACGAAAAGAGATCGTGAAGATGGTGCAGGAGATCATCGACAGAGCAGAAGTGAGTAATACATACTTTACTCTCG
Source organism: uncultured Clostridia bacterium (assembly GCA_947302815.1). Lineage (GTDB taxonomy): Bacteria > Bacillota > Clostridia > Saccharofermentanales > Saccharofermentanaceae > Scatonaster. The sequence goes on from CAMYWO010000057.1 coordinate 2,131, forward strand.
AACCGATGCCGTGGATGATCCCGACCGGACCGGAAGACTATGTAAGGCTTCTCGAAGAGGTGAACCGTGACAGATTCGCCGTGCATATGGATATCATCAACATGACGAATTCTCTTGAGAGATATTATCAGGCCGAGAGCTTTATCGACCGGTGTGTGGAGCTTCTCGGAGACCGGATCAGAAGCTGCCACATCAAGGATATCCACCTGAAGGAAGAGTATACCTTCCAGCTTGAAGAATGTGCTCCCGGACAGGGTGAATACCCGCTTCGATATTACGTTGAAAAGATGAACAGTATAGACCCGCAAATGCCGATCATTCTAGAACATCTGACTGATGACCGAGAATACGTTCATTATATGAATTACCTGAAGGAGGTTCTCCATGACATACAGTAGAATATCCGATGCGAATGAGATCACCGCACGCTATATGGACAGTATCCTGATCAAGGAGCGACTTATCGATTCTGTGGTTGCAGATACTACAACAGAACTTTTCGGAGAGACGTTCAGCAGTCCGGTAATGACGCCGGCGTTTTCCCACCTGATGCAGTTTAAGGGCAGGGAACTGACAGGACTTGAAGAGTACTCCATTGCGGCGAAAAACATGAATATCCTGAACTTCGTCGGCATGATGGAGAATGATCTGTTTGCTAAGATTGCGGCGACAGGAGCGAAGACCGTACGTATCGTCAAGCCGTATGCGGACAATGCGAAGGTAAGAGATCAGATGAAGTTTGCCGAAGAATCAGGTGCTTTTGGCATAGGAATGGATATCGACCATATCTTCGGAAATGACGGACTCGACGTCGTGATCGGTGAGAAGATGGCGGTACAGACATCTGATATGATCCGTTCCTATATCGAGTCGACAAAACTCCCGTTCTTTATAAAGGGTGTCCTCTCGGAAGAGGAAGCGGTGAAGTGCGCAGATCTCGGCGCAAAGGCGATCATCGTTTCCCATCACCATGGAAGACTCCCGTATGCGGTTCCTCCGATGATGGTCCTTCCCGGTATTAAGAAAGCACTTGAAGGAAGAGATGTTAAGATTATTGTGGACTGCGGGATCAGTTCCGGTTCGGATGTGTATAAGTGCCTCGCGCTCGGTGCGGATGCGGCAGCCGTCGGAAGGTCCATGCTTCCGTCTCTGGAAGAAGGCGGAGTCGAAGGTATGACAAAGTTCCTCACGGGCATTAACAATGAACTGAGATTTGTGATGAGCTGCACCGGATTCAGTAAGGTCAGCAAAATCGATGACAGATGTCTTGTGAAGACTGAATTCTAAGGATTTCTGAAACTCTCTCTGCATAAGAAAGTGGTAAAATATACTAATCAGTCTTATGTATGAGGTGTTGGAATGATATATAAGATCCTGGTGGTGGAAGATGACTTTACCATCGCGTCTGAATTAAAGACCATGATGACAGGATGGGGATATGATGTGAAACTTACGGAGGATTTTGAAGATATCCTCGGTGAGTTTTCCGAGTATGCCCCGCATCTGATCCTGATGGATATCGGGCTTCCTTTTGCGAACGGTTTTGTACGCTGCAGCAAGATCAGGGAGGTCTCGAAAGTCCCGGTGATTTTCCTGTCGTCTGCTTCCGATAATATCAACCTCGTGACGGCCATTAATATGGGTGCTGATGATTTTATTGCCAAGCCCTTTGATGCCAATGTCCTTACTGCGAAGATTATGGCGGTACTTCGCCGCGCGTATTCTTTTACGGAAGAAAAGAAAGATGTGATCGAATACCGGGGAGCTTCTTATCAGGCATCGGATTCTTCGATTACGGTCAACGGTCAGAAACTGGAACTGACGAAAAACGAGAACCGGATCCTTTCCGCGCTCCTTTTGAAAAAGGGGACGATCGTTTCCAGAAACATACTGATGCAGCAGCTCTGGGATGATGACTGTTTTGTGGACGAAAATACGCTTTCAGTAAATATCAACCGTCTTCGTAAGAAACTGGAGAGTGCCGGACTTCCGGACTTTATCACAACGAAGAAGGGCCAGGGATATATCATTGAATAAGAAAGTTTTACCTGCATATCTGAAAAGCCGTATCCCGGCAATCGTTTCCGGGGTCTGCTGTGTTTGTGTTACGGCACTGGTTCTGTGGCTCTATGGGGAACCGTTGACGCCTGTGCTCCTTTGTGCATCGCTTCTTCTGGTTCTTGGAGTGATCTTCGGAATAATCGGATACAGGCGCTTTTCTAAAAAACATGATATGCTGTCACGCGCGCTTCCTTTTCCGCAGAATTTCGCGGAAACACTTTCTCCGACTGAAGATGAGGATGCTTCCGGGATCGAAGAGAAGATCGGACTGATCGAAAAGGACTATCAGCTGCTGCTTTTCAGGCTCGCAGAGGAGCTCCAGAAGGAGAAGGAAGAGTCTTCATCTTCCCGTAATGCCATGCTGGACTATTATACGATGTGGGTCCATCAGATCAAGACACCGATCTCCGCGATGTCCCTGATCATTCAGAATATGGAGGATCAGGAGACGGCCAACCGCCTGGATTCTCAGCTTATGCATGTGAGAAACTATGCGGATATGGCGCTGAATTATTTAAGACTCGGATCGGAAAGCAACGATCTTGTTTTTGAAAAGGTCGAGGTGGATGAGGTCCTCCGTTCCGGGATCAAGCGTGCGATGACGATGTTTTTATGTTCGGAACTGAGTGTGGACTTTGTGCCTACAAAACTCGTCGTAACTACTGATAGAAAGTGGCTCGGTTTTATTGTGGACCAGCTGATCTCCAATGCAGTGAAATACCAGAAAAAGGGAACGGTACACTTCTACGGGGATGACCGGTCCTTCACCATTGAAGATGAGGGGATCGGGATCGCAAAAGAGGATCTGCCCCGTATCTTCGAAAAAGGATATACCGGTTACAACGGACATAATGAGAAACAGTCTTCCGGTCTCGGATTATATCTCGTAAAAAAGGCGGTGGACATGATCTCTGCAGATGTGGTATTCACTTCGGAAGTCGGAAAAGGTACGAAGGTACAGGTGCTTTTCGATAAGAAAGAATGATCCGACCTTACGAAAATGTAAGATACATGAGCGTTTTTGTAAGGTGAATCGATGGATGGGTTAACCCCGTGAACGGTAAGATGGTGGCGTAATCAAGTGAAGGAGGACGATCTATGTCTATGTTAGAGGTGAAAAACCTGAAGAAAGTCTATACTACACGTTTCGGCGGAAATAAAGTCACCGCGCTTCAGAACGTCAATCTTACTGTCGAGAGAGGGGAATTCGTGGCCATTATGGGTGAGTCGGGTTCCGGTAAGACCACTCTCCTGAACATTCTTGCGACACTCGATAAGCCGACAGAAGGCGAAGTGATCCTGGACGGAAAAAATATGCAGAGCATGAAAGAGAAGAACCTGGCACGTTTCAGAAGAGAGAGCCTGGGCTTTGTTTTCCAGGAGTTCAATCTTCTGGATAATTTCTCCGTGCGAGATAACATCTACCTGCCGCTGGTCCTTGCGGGGATCTCTCCGGCGGAGATGGAAACACGTATCCGGCCGATCGCTAGTAAACTCGGAATCACTCCGCTTCTCGACAAGTTCCCGTATGAGATCTCCGGCGGTCAGAAGCAGCGTGTAGCTGTTGCCCGTGCGGTCATTACCGAGCCGGAGATGGTACTGGCGGATGAGCCGACAGGCGCGCTGGATTCACGCTCGACCGATGAGCTTCTGGAGCAGTTTGCGAACATCAATAAGGACGGGCAGACGATCCTGATGGTCACGCATTCCATCAAGGCGGCGAGTACGGCGGGAAGAGTTCTGTTTATTAAAGACGGTATCGTATATCACCAGATCTACAGAGGCAATGCCAGCAACAGTGAGTTCTACAGGAAGATCTCCGACTCGCTTACGGCTCTGATGGGTGAGCCCCTTCGCGCGGCGAACGAGTAACGGCGGAGGATGTGACCTATGACGAAGATTTATAGAAATCTTGCCCGCAATGCCATGGGCAAGAATAAGATCATCTATGTTCCGTATATTATTTCCAGCATGATGATGATCCTGATCACCTACATCATCACAGCTATCGCCAAGGACAGTTATCTGAGACGGGTCGAAGGCGGTGCGACACTTCAGCAGATCATGATCATCGGTGTTCCGATCATGTACGTTATCTCTTTCTTTTTCCTTTTCGGCGTCAGCCGTTTCGTGATCAAGCAGCGGAAGAAGGAGCTGGGCGTGTACTGTGTGCTCGGTATGCAGAAGAAACACATCATTCATGTGCAGTTCCTGGAGAACCTGTATACCTTTCTGATCAGTGTGGTCGCAGGTACCGTGATCGGTGTCGTGCTCGAGAAAGTCTTCCAGCTTCTGTTCCTTCGCATCTATCATCAGGAAGCGGATTTCTCCTTTGATCTTCCGCTCAATATCATTCTTACCAATGCGATGATATTCGGATTTTTCTTCCTGTGTTTCTTCGTGTTTAACTCGGTCGGTATTCTCAGATCGAACATCCTCGAATACATGAAGGATGAAGCAAAAGGTGAGAAGCAGCCGAAGTCGAAATGGATCCTGGCGATCGCCGGTGTTCTGCTTCTCGGCGGAGGATATGCGCTTTCCCTGACGACAAAAGAAGGGCTTCAGGCGATCCAGCTTTTCGGACTGGCGGTATTGCTGGTCATCCTGGGAACATTTGCCCTTTTTACTGCAGGAAGCATCACGCTTCTGAATGCACTGAAGAGGAACAAGAAATTCTACTATAAGACCGGCCACTTTATCTCGGTATCCGGCATGCTCTACCGCATGAAAAGAAACGCGGCAAATCTTGCGACGATCAGTATCTTTGCCACGATGGTCCTGGTGACGATGTCCTCGGTCATGACGCTTTACAGTACGGTACATGACATGGCAGAGAGCTGGTATGTGGTGGATTTCGATGTTCTCTACTCCGTTCCGGAAGATGAAAAAGTACGTGACGAGCGTATCGCGAAGATTCGTGAAGCCGCTGAAAAAACAGGAGTTTCTATCGATGAGTTATATGTATATCAGTATATTAATTCGTTTGCTCTGGTCAAAGATGATGAGATCACGGTTACGCCTACATATATTTCTCTGGATGTAAGTGAAGTATTTGTCTTTACCGAGGATATCTATGATTATGTGAACGGCACAGATCTGGGGCTGGAGAAAGATGAAGTAGCTGTATTCAGCCGTTCCGGTAATGCGATCAAAGATCAGATCCGCTTCCGGAAAATGGATGACCAGTACCGCAAAACAGACGATGCTTCTGAAACATTCCGCGTCAGACATATCGAAGATGCGCCGAAGATCAGTTCCGGCAGTTCGATTGCGATCTCCGACGGTATCTATTACATTGTTGTGAAAGACGGTTCAGTGATGGACAGCCTTCGTCCGTACATTCATGAATCCGGGATCGATGACTATGATGCAACGGAGCGTCTCCTGGTCAATTCTTCATCCGGACGGTCTGAGCAGCTGAAGATGTATGAGGAACTCGAAAAGAATACGAAATACTATGATTACATTACTGTCCACTCGAAGATCGACAGTGTCGAAGAGGTCACGGGACTCTACGCAGGTCTGTTTTTTCTCGGAGTATTCTTAAGCATCTCGTTCCTGACGATCACGATCCTGAATATGTATTTCTCGCAGCTGCAGCAGGGCCACGAAGATGCGAAGCGTTTCGCAATCATGCGCAAGGTCGGCCTGACGAAAAAGGAAATCAGAAAGTCGGTCAATTCCCAGATCGTCATCGTGTTCCTCCTGCCTCTGATGGTGGCGGTGATGCATACGGCAGCTTCGTATCCGATGGTCAATAAGATCCTTCAGATCATGGGAGGCTGTGAGCCGAGAGCATTCATTATCATAGTCGGCATCTGCGTGGCTCTGTTTGCCATGGTATACACGATTGCATATCTGTTTACCCGCCGTACCTATCTCAAGATGGTCAGCGGCGCATATGACGGGAAGTGAGTGGCTCCGGAAAAGGAAGCTTACACGATCTGCAGAAGATAGAACTTGAGGTAGTCGGTCTCGGGTATCGCCATGGCAACAGGGTGATCCGGGGCCGCTCTTCTTTCTTCGATAAGACGAAGGGATACTCCGGCATCACGGGCTGCCTCAAGAAGCATCTTTCTGAACAGCTCATTCGGCATGAAATGCGAGCATGAACATGTTGCCAGATAGCCGCCGCGGGGAAGCATCTTCATGGCACGGTAGTTGATCTCCTTGTATCCGCGCTTGGCGTTATCCGTGGTCTTTCTGCTCTTCGTGAATGCCGGCGGATCGAGGATAATGAAGTTATAATCTGCGTGTTCCTTCTCAAGCTTCGGAAGAAGCTCAAAGACGTCGGCACAGACAAAATCCATGCGGTCGGAAAGACCGTTGATCTTCGCGTTCTCTGCGGCTGTATCTACTGCGAACTGGGATACGTCGACAGCGGTTACGTGTGTCGCTCCGCCCCGTGCCGCGTTCATGGCAAAAGAACCTGTATGTGTAAAACAGTCGAGGACCTTCATGCCTTTTGCCAACTTGCTTACCGCGAGACGGTTGTATTTCTGGTCGAGGAAGAATCCTGTCTTCTGACCGTTCTCGACATCGACGGTGTAGCGGATGCCGTTCTCGGTGATCTCTACGCGGGGAGAGGAGGGGATGCCGACAAAGTCGCCCCTGTACCAGTGCTTTTCGAGCGGAAGGCCTTCCTTCTCGCGAAGCGCGGCTTCGTTTCGTTCGAAGATACCGCGGACGGTAACGCCATCCTTTTTCAGCTCGTCAACAAGTGCCCGGTAGATGATGTCCTTGACCTGCTCGGTGCCGTAGGACAGGACCTCTGTGGAGAGAATGTCTTCATAGCGGTCGACAGTAAGTCCGGGGATACCGTCTGCTTCTCCGAAGATCAGGCGGCAGCAGGAATAATCGTCCTGCATGACGGTCCTTCTCATATCGAGTGCGTATTTGACACGGCGCTGCCAGAAGGAGTCGCCGAATGTCTCGTTGGCATTATCGGAAAGAATACGGATCCTGATCTTGCTGCACTTGCTCAGAAAACCCGTGCCGAGGTAGCGTCCCTTGGAAGAGAAGACGTCCATAAGTGATCCGTTCTCTGCTTCGCCACCTTCAGTGATCTCGGTATCATAGACCCACGGATGACCACGCTTGATCGCGCTTTCCGCTTTCTCGGTGACCACGGCACGTGGAAAAGATCTCTCCTGTTTCATAGATCGTTCAGTTCTCCTTCACGGTTTTCAGTTCGTCGAGGAAGACGCGGGATGAAGCATCCGACGGCAGTTTCAGATCGCCTCTCGGAGAGAGGTCTACGGAGCCTACCTTCGGGCCGTCCGGCAGGCAGGAACGCTTGAACTGCTGGGAAATGAAGCGGCGCAGGAAGTTCTCCTCCCACTTATAGATCGTATCTTCATCGTATTCGCCGGCAAAAGCACTCTTGGCGAGACGGTAGATCTTCGACGGGGCAAATCCAAGACGTACGAAGTAGTAGAGGAAGAAGTCGTGGAGTTCATAAGGTCCGACGAGATCCTCCGTCTTCTGGGAGATCGTGCCGTCTTCGGACGGAGGCAGGAGTTCCGGAGATACCGGAGTGGCCAGAATGTCACGGAGGACAGACGCCAGCTGCGGCTGTGTGTCATTCACGCGGTCTGCCTCATATGCGACGATGTGACGGATCAGGGTCTTCGGAACAGAACCGTTCACCGCATACATGGACATGTGGTCGCCGTTATAAGTCGCCCAGCCGAGGGCAAGTTCACTGAGGTCACCGGTACCGACAACGAGGGATCCTTCGTCGTTCCCGAGGTCCATGAGCAGCTGTGTGCGCTCTCTGGCCTGAGCATTTTCATAGGCGACGTTATGGTTGTCGATGTCGTGTCCGATATCCTTGAAGTGCTGCTTGACGGAGTCGGCGATCGAGATCTCGTCGATCTTCGCGCCATAAGCCTTCGCCAGCTCGATCGAATTATTCTTTGTTCGGGATGTCGTGCCGAAGCAGGGCATCGTGATGGCGTGGATATCGTTCTTCGGAAGACCCATGATATCAAATGCGCGGGCACATACGAGGAAAGCCAGTGTCGAGTCGAGTCCGCCGGAAAGACCGAGGATGACTTTCTTGCTGTTGATATGATTCATTCTGGTGACCAGACCCATCGCCTGGATATTGAGGATCTGCTCGCAGCGGCGGGCGATCTCGTCCTTATCTTCCGGTGCAAATGGATTCTTGCCGGCCTTGCGGATCAGGTCAAGTTCCTCATTGAACTCCATCGGGAAGGTGATCAGGGTGAAGTCGGCATCTGCACTGCTGTTGGCAAAATCCGTTCTCCATGCGTCATCGCGGGAGCGCTCTGCGGCAAGGAGCTTGAGGTCGATGTCCGTATAGACCGCCTCGGTGGAAAAAGCACTGCTTCGTGCAAGCTGTCTTCCGTTTTCGTAGATGAAGTTCGTACCGGCAAAGACCAGATCGGTCGTGGATTCACCGATGCCTGTATTGGCGTAGATATATGCGGCGTGGAGCTTTCGGCTCTGCGCGGCAAGAAACTGTGCGGTCTTTTCATCCGAGCCTACGATGTAGGGACGGGAAGAAAGTGTCGCGATGATATGACAGCCGGCAAGAGCGGCATCGACATCATCAGAGATCGGCGCACGGAGATCTTCGTCGAAGATGACGGCGAAAGAGAACAGGTCATTCTCACTGAAGTAGAGCGGCTGGCCGAATGCGACCTCGCAGTCGAAGTATTCGTCGTAGAAAGAACCGTCGGCTTCATATGCGGAGAAGAAACGGGACTGCTCTTCGGAAAGGGTAAGCTTGACATTGCATCCGAGGAGTGTACCTTCATGAAGGACTACAGCCAGATTAAGGAGTTTTCCTTCGATATAGGCGGGAAGACCGATGATGAATACCTGTGGGCAATCAGAAGTCTCTTCCGCAATGCGGTACAGTGCTTCCCAGGCTTTGTCCACGAAAGCTTCCTGACGGAAAAGGTCACCGCAGGTACATCCTGTGACACAGAGCTCCGGGAATACCAGAAGGGCACAATCCCTGTCTGCGGAATTCACGCAGGAGATGATCGCATCCGCGTTCGCATCGATGTCAGCCACACGGATCTTCGGTGTGGCGGCTGCTACTCGTAAAAAACCGTCTTTCATACGTCTTCCTCCTCTTTGGGTGCCACACTGGACGGAGTCAGAATATCCGCGGATACCGGCTGCGCAGGGGCTTCGGAAACGGGTGCCTCGGATGAAACATCCGGAGTATCTGAAGAGGCTTCGGCATTCTGTTCCTCAGCATTCTCTTCCTTCTGATTATATACCTGATCGACCAGCTCATTGAAGTGCTTATAGTACATCTCGGAATTCTCGATCACGTATCCGAACAGCGCGCGTGGCTGCATACTGTGAACGGTCTGGCAGAGAAGTTCCGCATCCTGTATGGTCTTCATCTGGTACTTGACGCATTCGTGATATCTCGTATAGAAGACGGCATTAAAGAGAGTCTGATTACTGTTGATGCTGTTCATCTTGTTGGAGTGGATCCAGATGACATCTTCGATCTTCAGCATTCTCGGATTGGCTTCAGCGTTCATGACGTGCTTGCTGCTGACATAGTAATTCCCGATGTGGCTTACAGGCTGCGCGAACTCGGCATCCAGATCGTCAAGAGTCATTCCTTCTCTGGCAAGACGGTTCTTGAGGTTCTTGAGATACCCCTTGGTAAAGGCGGTAATGATACTTGCAATGGCGCCGATGATCAGCGCGATGATGATCACGATATATACCGAAGAGCCGCTGAGGAGAACGTCTTTCAGCGGTACCATGACGAACATGTACTCGCAGATCTTGGCTTTCTCATTCGGAGCGCCCAGAAGATCGAAGTACTGACGGGCATATTCGATAGTCGTGGGATTCGGTACATCGATGAATCCTCTGCATTTGATAGACTCCTGAATATAACTCTCATCGCCGCTCTTAAGATAATTGATCGTCTGTTCGATGAGACGGTCGGCCTTTTCTTCGTAATCATCCGGAATATAAACGATCAGATACCGGTCTTCTCCGGCCTCGTTGTAAGCAGGCGCTAAATAGAACTTTCCTTTATCGTTCTCGGCAAACCAGTCATAAAGATAGAGTGCCTTGCCCTTGTAGAATCTGTCTTCTTTGTAATTGTCTGTTGCAGATCCGAAGACATTCTTCCCGGCAAGGAAGTATTTTGTCGTCTTGGGAAGCGCCAAAAGAGCAAACAGAACGGCGATAAAGAGAAGTACGACGGCAATAATGATGCGCGTAAGAATATGGCCTTTATGGATTTTCTTAACGATGGAAAAGCTATTCATTTCAGGTCCTCGCTGGCGGATGTAGTTTGTTCCTTGTGAAAAGAACCCATTCAGTATATCATATTGTGGAAGACATATAAGTATATAAGAAAGCGCAGTACCATGGACAACCGTGTAAATACTCCATACATGAACGTCAGCCCTGTTCCGGTCACTCCGGCGGGCACTTCCGGCAGCGGCCTTCCGCCGTTTACGAAGAAGGAGATCCGTTCATTCCGTCATAAAGCTGAGAAGCCGTTATACATCACGATGGTCATCCTTAACATTCTGATGTTCGTTATCGGAATCATTATATGTATCCTAGCTTTCAGGGGAGAGGGACCGCTGACTGAACCGATCGGTGATTTTGTCAAAGAAGAACTTCTCGGAATCAGCCGTTATGTCCAGATCCATCAGGAGCTTCTGGCAATCCTGATACTGCTTCCTTTCATGCTGATGGCCGCCGTTTACCTCTACTACGCCCAGTACCGGGCCAATTCCATCCGTATCACGGAGAAGAACTTCCCGGAGATCTATGCCGTCGTGGAGGACTATTCCCGCAGACTTGGCCTTAAGAAGACCCCGAAGGTCTACCTGACACAGGAAAACGGTCTTCTGAACGCGTTTTCGACCTTTATTCTGAGAAGACAGTACGTGGTACTTCTGGCCGACCTTTTCGAGGTGGCATATCTGGAACACCATGACCTGGAGAGCATTAAGTTCATCATTGCTCATGAGATGAGCCACATCCGCCTCCGTCACGCGACGTTCTCTTATCAGATAAGCATCCTTTTTGCGAACTATATACCGATCCTATCGTCGACACTGTCCCGTGCCAGAGAATACAGCTGTGACCGTGTCGCCCAGCACCTGGTCGGTGTCAGCGGCGTGGAACCGATGCTCGCGCTGATCGTCGGAAAGCACCTGTATAAGAAGGTCGATGTCGAGGATTACGTTAAGCACTGCCACGAGACAAGAGGATTCTTCGTCTTCGTACTCAATATGCTGAGCACCCATCCGATCATGCCGAAGCGCATTCAGGCGCTTCTGAAGGATCACGGCAGCGGACGCCTGTTCTTCTGAGGATAGTGATTTATAATAAAACCGGTGATTCATGCAATTTGGACAAATTCATCTTGCAAAAATCGAAGGATGAATTAAAAAAGTAGAAAATACTTATTTAGCGTTGACAAGCGCCCTCGAAACCTATTAACTATATACATGCGCAAAGGCGCGCAAACTATATTTTTGCAAGCAGGAGGAACACTACATGAAAAATATCGTGCTGAGTGACAAGAGTTATCTTCTCGAACAGGATCCGTACCAGTATACACTGCAGGACGTTGAGAAGCCGGAGCTTTTCCGTGAGCTGTTCCCGTATGCAGAAGTTCCGAAGATCGCTTATAACTATAGAAAAGTTCCGATGAACATGCCGGAAAACATCTATATTACCGATACGACATTCCGCGACGGACAGCAGTCCCGAGCTCCGTATACGACACAGCAGATGGTCGAGATCTATAAGATGCTGCACCGCCTCGGCGGTCCGAAGGGCATCATCCGTCAGACCGAGTTCTTCGTATACTCCCAGAAGGACAGAGAAGCACTGGAACAGTGCATGGCGCTGGGATATAAGTTCCCGGAGATCACCACATGGATCCGTGCAACCAAGTCCGACTTCGCACTCGTAAGAAACATCGGTATCAAGGAAACAGGTATTCTCGTTTCCTGCTCTGACTACCACATCTTTAATAAGATGGGTCTGACCAGAAAGCAGGCTATGGATAAGTATCTCGGCATCGTTAAGGATGCGATCGATGCAGGTCTTCGTCCGAGATGCCATTTCGAAGATATCACACGTGCTGACTTCTACGGCTTCGTAGTACCGTTTGCCACCGCTCTTATGAGACTTTCCGAGGATAGCGGTATCCCGGTCAAGATCCGTGCCTGCGATACCATGGGCTACGGTGTGCCGTTCCCGGGCGTTGCGCTTCCGAGATCTGTATCGGGTA
>CAMYWO010000058.1:0-14451 GCA_947302815.1 uncultured Clostridia bacterium
AGATCTATAAAAACGGCGAAGAGATCATCAAAGAGGGCGACATCGGCAAGAGTTTTTTCCTTCTGACAGAGGGCAAGGCCGGCGTATATACCAACTATGAAAAGGACACTCCTTTCCGCATCGCGGTCATCGATCCGGGCGAGTACTTCGGTGAGATGGCGATCCTGGAAGCTTATCCGAGAAGCGCAAGCGTAATCGCCATCGGTAACGTTCACGCGATCGAGATCCCCGCGGATGAGATGCATTTATTCTTCGAGGAGAATCCCGAGCAGATCTTAGAACTCATCACACATCTGAGTAACCGGATTCAGCTGATGACCGATGATTATAACGAATCCCAGAAGCTTCTCAAGGAAGTCCGCTCGGCGGAAACAGATAAAAAGAGCGATTCCTTCTTCTCGAAGATCAAGAAGCACATCAGTTTCTACCAGACAAACAAGAATTCACTTACCGAGCCGAACGCAGATCTTCTTAATGGCGATGTATCTATCTCCGGTGAGACAGATACTTTCCAGTCCGGTTCGATCATCTTTAAAGAAGGCGAAGACAGCGACTGCATGTTCCTTCTGAAGAACGGAAGTGTCGGTCTCTATACGAACTATGGAACAGTGAACTCACTGAAATCCGCAGAGCTTTCTGCTGTATCCGTATTCGGAGAAGCGGCTCTGACAGGAGAGGAATCCAGAACTATGACGGCAGTGGCCGAATCGGATAACACACGTGTGGAGATCATTACGAAGGCAGATCTCGATGAGATCATTAAGGAATCTCCTGCGAAGGTCAACCTGATCCTCAGAAGCCTCTCTTACCGTCTGAGACGCCTGAATATCGAGTTCCTTAAGAACTGCAAGGAGATCACCGATTCTTACGAGAAATAAGTGCTTTTCAAATAGTTATCTGAGAATAGCGAAGACGACATCCGCCACATAGACGGATACCATTATTATGCCCTGCGTGCGGGAGATCTTGCGTGATGTGCATGCGAAGATGTACGTCATGATGCTCACGCCGATCAGAATCACCAGGTCGCATACTGAGGCCAGATTGACCGCGACAGGACGGATGGTCGAGGACACACCCAGGATGAAAAGGAGATTGAAGATATTCGATCCGATGACGTTGCCGATCGCAAGTTCGGTCTCGCCTTTCTTCGCGGCAACGAGGGATGTAACCAGCTCTGGAAGAGATGTTCCGACAGCGACGACCGTAAGACCGATCAGGGTCTCCGTCATACCGGCCGCGCGGGCAAGTTCTTTTGCACCGTAAACGACCGCCTGACCACCGGCAATAACCATGACCATACCGATGAGGATCTGAAGAAGGCACTTCCATGTAGGAGTCTTCTCTTCTTCATCTTCCGGCGTGCCCTCTTTCTTTGCGGAATAGATCAGAAGGCAGATATACGCGACGAAAAGCACCAAAAGCATGATACTGATGATACGCGTGACCTTACCGACATTCTCCTCCATCTGATATCCGGAGAAGTTTCCTCCGAAAATGAAGGATCCGCAGGCGGCAAAAAGAAGGCCGATGGCAATGATGATCGAGAACGGAAAATCCCTCTTCAGGGCACTTTCTTCGACAGGAAGCGGGTAAACGATCGCACAGAGACCTAATACCACGAGAAGGTTCATGATGTTCGAACCGATGACGTTACTTAAAGCAATCTCATTACTGCCCTGAAGTGCAGCCGTGGTACTAACCGCAAGCTCCGGGGCACTGGTGCCCAGGGCAACGATCGTAAGACCTACGATCAGGCCGGGCACATGGAAATTGCGCGCAAGCGAGGAGCTTCCGCTGACAAACACGTCCGCGCCCTTAATGAGAAAAACAAATCCGCCTATGAGTAAAAGTATGTAAACAAATATCACGTCAGTATCCCGTCGATTTTTTAAAGTCGGACTGTATCGTATCTATATATAAAGAGAATGTCAAGTCAAAGCGGGTGATTTTCCATATTCGAGATAAAAAAACGGGGTAAGTGAGTCTAAAGGATAAAAGAAACTTCGAGGAGTGGATATGGATATGTATAGACAGAATCGGAAAAGCAAAAGTTTCAAATGGGTCCTTTCAATCACGATGGTCCTCTCTCTTCTCTGCAGCTGTAAGCTTTATGACGGCAACGCCAAACGCATGGGAAACTTCTCCCTGCGGCTGGACAAATCCGGGAACCGCGCAATGGTCGAGTCCTGGACCTGGAGCGGCGACCTGAATGACACACTGATCGAGATCCCCGATAAATTCGAGGATAAAGCAACGATTGATGCGATCGGCGGCAGTACCGGAGCGAATGCGTCTTTGCAGAAGTTTACGATCCTTCCCGGCCCGGATGTACTGTTCCGGAACGGCTCGGGTTACGCCGAAGACATGAAAGTCCCCTCAGTCGTCTTCACTTTCAGGATAGGAAAGAGTATTCAGGAGATCAATGTCAATTTCACGGAGGCGGCTTATGCACAGGTAGTAACGAAGGACGGATCCACCACGCTTTACAAAGTATATATCCGCGTGGAATGCTCCGAAGAGAATCCGGTCTACTACTCGGAAAACGGAAAACTCTATTTAAGGGACAGAGATATTCTGGTGACCTCTTTCCCCTACCCGGAAAGCACCTAGACTGCAGACTCTTTCCTTACGATCGCGATGGCCTCATCGATCTCCTCTCTGGTCGGTTCTTCCGAATAGTAATGAAGCATCTGCATGAAGGATTTGCATCCGGTTTCCGGATAGAAGTATTCTTCGTCCAGATAATCTGCTGCCCGAAGAATCAGGACCAGCGGCTCACTGTTAACGGCTTCAAGTGACAGTGTCGCTGCTTTTACAAGTGAATAACCAAGTTCGATCGTATCCAGCACTGACTTCTTCTTCCGATAATGGATGTTCAGCGTCTCCACGATTTTCCGGACGATCGCCTCCTCATCCCATTTTTCCGGGCCGTACTGGATACTCTGGCTGAAGACATGGTTCGTATCCGTTATATTTCCGTTCGCCTCCTCAAGACGAAGCAGAAAGTCATTATCCTTATTTTCCGGCAGCATATAGATAGCCTCGAGGAAACAGACGTACTCCTCTCGTGGAATGCGGCCGATAAACCACAGAAGTGCGACCATGTATAATTCTTCAAGCATATTATTCCCTAGATCAAGTTCTTCTTTTTTTGCTTCAAAAAGACCGATCAGTTCCTGTCCGTACACCACGATCTCACTGATCCACGGATGCCCGAACAGCGCACATTTCCAGTCTTTTTCCACGAAAAAGTAATAGTCGTCATTGGGATAGTAGCTCGGGAAGTACACGTTACAATCGCGGTCTTCGTCGTGGTACTCTTTTATGAGTCTTCCGAAATCCTTCGGGTCAAAAGAGAAGCAGTCGTGATGCCAGTCGAGGGCGTAAAGCTTCTCTGCGCCTGTCTGAACGAAGAAGGAATTCACCAGGGCTTCCTGTTCGTCGTTCCACACGTTTTTCAGGCGAAAAGATCTACACGGCTGCGGGAGCTGTATCCACGGATACGGTTCCTTCACACAGTTCGGCACAAACCGGTATTCTCCGAATATCTTATCCCAGAGCTTATCCTCCGTCTCCTTATCCAGCAGAGAATACCCACTGTATATCTTGACGAGTTTTCCGGCGATGCGCCTTATATCATCAAAAGAAGGATCCGCCTCGATCGTCTTCACATCTCCGAGTTCCCGCCAGTGCCCTTCATTGTTTTCGAAAAGCACTCGTATCTGAAGGCAGTCTTCTTTATCTTCGGGTCTGACTTTTCCTGCCGCGATCAGATCATCAAGGTTCACTTCGGAAAAGAACGAAAAGACTTCAATACTCAGTTTTTCGAACAGAACGTACCTGAACTCCTCTTCGCTCTGTGCATACACGGGCGTTGCGCAGGCACGGACGGTTCCTGTGAAAATTTCATATCGTTTATCCATCGATATCTCGAACATACTTAACACCTGTTCTCCGGGCCGTCTTACGGCTGCTGATTTGCATACTCTTCGAGCATCTTTCTGTACTCGGGCTTACTGCTTACCATAATGATACGGGCCTTTTTCTTCGGGACCTTGACCGCCACACACTTGACGCTGTTATGGCGGAGCTGATAGATCTTCGCGCCTTTTGCCAGCATCGCGTCGATCTCTTTCTTTCTCTTTGCCGTCTTCTTTTCCACCATCTCGCGGAACTTCTTGAAGATCATGGTATTGGGGGCTTCGCCCTCTCCGCACTCGATCCGGACTTCCTTTTCCACAAACGTATACAGTGTGCTGATCGCACTCGAATACGGCTCGATCTCGATCTTAAATGGATACGCAGATTTCACCAGAAGCGAATCCGGATTATAGGTCTCGTTATTGATCCCCAGATACAGCGGATTCACAAGTTCTTTCGGAATATTTGCGGGGATATCGCCGCTTCCGATCACCACATATCCGCGCTTTTTGAAGTGGAACATGGTGCTCTCCGTATAAAAGTACGGCAGTTCATCATGAAACTCTGCTTCCTTCAGATCACTGATCTTAATCTCTTCGGGAGAATCGAACAACCCCTCGAAAAGACGGAAGATCGCCCATCGCTCGCAGACCTCCGGAACGATTTCGGAAACCCGGGACGTATCGGACATCAGTTTCTGTGCGACTACATATTTATCGTTACACGCGTGGAACTCATCTTCCGTAAGCTTGGCACAACCTGCTTCACGGTTATAGTGCTTGTCGAGCGTCTTCAGGCGGAAAGCGACGTACTCGCCGTCGTTGAAGATATCTTCCGTATGGAAATCAAGCTTGATCTTCTTCGGCGCGCACTGCGGCGAAAGGATCTTCTCACGGAACTTCGCAAGTTCTTTTCGGCGGGCGGCTTCTTCTTTCGATCCGGCATCGATCCATAGTCCCATGCCAAAATCACTGTCAATCATCTCCACTGCACGGTCTCTAATAGTATCGGTCAGGATGCCCTTCTTCCACATGAAGTCTGCGAGGGAGTAATAGTAGTTGCACCACTCTTCTTCCTCGGATTCATCAAACAGCGTGCGGACGTAAGCGTCTATCTTACTGACCGCAGTGTCTACATCGAATTTATAAAACGCCGCCTTATACTCGGCGATAAGGTCCTGTGCCGTATCGTTTCCGGTGATACCTGCACTCCAAGTGCCCATACATGCCCTCCGGTTCTATTAGTCTGCCATCTTCCCCAAAAGTGATTATATCATCTGTTCTTGATGGTCAGCCATATCTTTTGAAGCCGTCGAACAGGTCATCAGACGGGACCACGCCGGCCACCGTTTTTTGATCCGGATCCGTTTCCAGAAGGATGTAACGGTTCTTCGATTCATCCGGATCGAGCACTTTTACGACGATCTGGAAAGTATCTTCGTTATAAAGGACCGTCTCAATCTTCATGCCGGTCTTAAGTGTCGTATCTGCTCCGGTCGTTTCGGTGCTATAATCAAACTCTTTTCCGGGAAGATCCTTCTTTACCACCATGATTGCTGTCTTCGCCTCGCACCAGCCACCATAGGATTCCGGCACAGCTCCGTCAAAAGTAAGGAGCGGGTAGATAAATGTTTCGCCGATGATTCCTCTCTTATAAAATGAAAGAATCGAATAAGGGTTATACCGTTCAGTAAGGAAAGGCTCGTATGCCGCCATGACTTGAATCTCTCCGGGCGGAAGGTGGACATAATAATTCTCTACGTTGGCCCCGTCATCGACACGAATGATGACAAACGCCATATTATCCGTGAAAAGCACTCCCGGCATTATCACGACCAGCTCCTTCTCAAGAGCAGGTATCATATCTTTCGTGATTTTATATTCCTCATCACCCAGAGTAATGATAATCCCGGACGGCTTGAAAATATCTTCTTCACGAAAAGTGAGAGTTTCCATCTGTCCATCACCGTCAAAATCCCATGTCAGCGTGTCATCCGGATTTCTATCAAGAATATACGTATACGGAGCACGGGTAAAATATCTGAGGTCAAAGGCATATTCCAGCCCGCCGAACGCGGGGACCTTCACATTGCTCTTCGGAAAGAAGATCCCGTCATAAGAAATCGTATAGATCGGCTCCTCTTCATCCAGTTCTTCCAGGATACTTTCTTTAGATAACGAAACGTTTTCGCTTATATAGTCCCGTATCGCATCACGGTCTTTTACAACTTCATCAAAACGGATCAAAGACGCATCTTCCGTCCTGAAGTTCCCGTTTATTCTTTTTTTCTCTCTGTCTTTAAACGCATGGAAATACGTGTCAAAAAAGACCGATGTGATCTCATCATCTGAGCGGTATACAGTTACATCGGAATACCAGTTCGCATCAAAAAGATCCACGCCTTCCTCTTCGTAAGAGGCAAATTCATCTGCCGCCTTCTGATAAGCCTTTTCATACTCTTTCTCGATTTCATCGAACTGTTCATCCAGTTTGTCCTGTATGGTCTGAAACCTCGGATCCTGAAGCGCATTTTCTTCAAAGCATACTCTCCCCAGCCGGAGACTCACTGAATGCATCGGATACATACCGCGCCCATCCGGCCGGCTTTGCGGTGCACCGTAAGATCTCCGATAGTATGAGTGATTCATCGTATAGCAGTTAAGGTCATACTCAATTGTTACGCTGACATCAGATTGTGTTTTCCGAGATACGGGATCATCCTTCGTTTCTGTCGTCGTTTCCGTTTCTTCAGTCTCTTCTGTCTTTCTTTTTTTCGTTTCTTCCTTTTTCTTGGAAGAAGAACAGCCGGCGCTTCCCAGAAGCACCGAAACGACCATCAGTAATGCGAGTTTTTTCTTCATACGTTTCCCCTCTACGAATCGTGAAAACCGGTATTAGTTTTCTTCCGGCAGGAATTCCAGGATCTCGTCGTCATCGGCATCTGCAGCTGCCGTAACAACCTTGCCGAGTGCTTCGAGCACAGCGTCATATTCCCTGATAAAAGCACTGTGGTTTTTCCTGATGTACTCTATGTCTTCTTTTACCGCTGCGTTTTCAAGCTGCTGCGCAAGCTTACTCGGCGCATCAGCTCCGATCATTGCGGATGTACTCTTCAGCGAGTGGATAAGGACTCCGTAGTTCTTCGTATCACCTTCATCGAGGAAACGCTGCAGATTCCTCTTTTTCTCTTCCGCACCCTTTACGTATTCTCCGAGGATCGAGCGGTAGAACTCTTCATCACCGCCGCAGTTCGATTTACCCTTCTTAGTATCGATCCCGGCATCTTCCAGTGCCTTAAACGGAGATTCCACAAATGCTTCAGCTGTTCCCTCAGATGCTTCGGAATTTCCCTGCGACGCCGCAGCGGACTTCGCCGCCGGGACAGGTGCTTTTGCATCGGAATCGGAAACGATCTCGACCTTCTCTTCGGGGATATACTTCTTCAGCATTCTCTCAAGATAAGTGCTGTCGATCGGCTTGGTCAGATAATCGTCAAAGCCCTTCGACAGATAACGCTCACGGGCACCTACGACTGCGTCTGCAGTAAGACAGATCACGGGTGTACTGATGTTCGGTCCTTCCTTCTCGTTCTTGATTGCGCGAAGGGCTTCCTCGCCGTCCATCTCCGGCATACGCTGGTCCATAAGGATGACGTCGTACTTGTTCTTCAGCGCCATCTCCACGGCTTCCTTACCTCCGGACGCCGTATCGATCTGCACTTGCGTCTCCTTAAGGAACGCCGTCGCAACGACCAAGTTCATCTTCGTATCATCGACGATCAGGATCCTTGCCTCCGGCGCGCGGAAGCTCTCGTGATACGCCTTCTTCTCGCCGAGGCTCTTTTCAAACTTCTCCGTAAAATTGCCGACCGGCTCTTCGGAGAGAACGACCTGTGGAATGGAGATCGTAAATGTGGATCCGACACCGTACTTACTTTCAACCTTTACGTCACCGCCCATCATCTCAAGGAGCATCTTCGTGATCGCAAGGCCTAAGCCCGTGCCTTCTTTTGTACTGTTTTTCTCGAGGTCCACACGCTCGAATTTACCGAACAGCTTACTGATGTTTTCCTCGCTGATACCGATACCCGTATCGGCGACCGCGACGGTCAGAATAAGTACCGGCTTTCGGTCCTGCGTCGTTTCCGCACGCGTGCCGCTGATCTTCAGGGAAACACTTCCTTCGTCGGTATACTTGACCGCGTTATTGAGGATGTTGGTGATGACCTGACGGACGCGCACAACATCGCCGTACAGGCGGTCGGGAAGCTTCTCATCGACTTCGGTCACGAAAGACAGATTCTTCTCTTTCGCCTTAAAGTAGATCATGTTGCTGACATCGTTGATCAGGGAACTCAGCTGATACTCGACCTTTACGATGTCCATCTTTCCTTCCTCGATCTTCGTAAAGTCGAGGATGTCGTTGATGATGGAAAGAAGGTTGTTACCGGCGCTTCCGACGTTGCCCGAATAGTGGCGGATCTTATCGAAAGCTTCCCGGTATTCCTCGGGAGAGGCATCCTCGAGCTTCTCCGCTTTCGTGGTTTCGCGAAGGATCATCTCATTCATACCGAGGACCGCATTGATCGGAGTCCTTATCTCATGGCTGGTATTGGCGAGGAAGTCCGTCTTTGCCTCACTTGCGCGCTTGGCCTCATCCAGTGCTTTTTCCTGCTTGATCTTCGCTTTGACGACCTCGTACTGCGCCAGGCCGCAGAGTACGACGTTGACGAAGTACATCATCGGAAGACGCGAATAATAGGATTTCGGGAACTGATATCCCATATCCCGAAGCGGCGTGTTCATGTACACGACCATGATGATGAAGAAAACCATATTGAAGTAAAGGCCGTAGGACAGGTTAAAGAAAAAGAATACGACCGGTACCGCAAGGAAGAACAGGAAGATACTCGTTCCGCTCGTGCCGCCGGTATAAAGGAAGAAACAGAACGTGATCCAGTAGACGAAGCACTGGATATTGATCGCCAGATGCATCAGCCATCTTCGCCTTTTCTTTCCGAATTTGCATATTGCGAAAAGCACTGTGGCGATGGCGGTCATGGACGCGCAGAAGAACGCGTATCTGGCCACAAGAAGATCACCCCGGATGAGATTATCGACGCACAGATAGATACAGAACGGAACGACCATCGAATACAGGATGATCGTCAGCGTCAGGTTGACGGTAACATAGCGTTCGTCGATGTGAAATCTTCTCTTGCCGTTCTTGCCGCTCATGAGATCCCCCCGGGTGTCCCTCGATACCCTTTCTCCCTGATATACTTAGTTCTTGCCGTCGATCAGTTCTTTTAAACGGGAAAGAAGATCCTTAAGTTCCGCCTTTCTCTCCCCTGCATTCTGCGCATCTGAAGCCCAGTTAAACTTCACCCACTCGGCAAAATCGGTGCTGACGTCGTTATAGAGCATCCTTGCGAACTCAAGCATATTTACATCGGAATATTCATGTTTGATCTTGCCGGCACGCACGGAGTCTCTGTCTTCTTCCCACAGAATATGTGTATCCCATCCGACAATGCAAAGCAGGGTGCCGGGCTCTGTATCCCCGACCACGCAGATCGGATTCTTGCTCTCAAGGCCGTGAATAGCCTGTCTGATCCACTGGAAAGGAATATCGTCTGTATAGCTTAGAGAATACTCCCTTGTCTGATGCAGCTGGAACCTTGCCCACCCGTCATTATTCGGTATTGAAAGCACTTAGAATCACTCCTTCCTGCATCCCCTGTTTTTTATTATACCATTTCATCAAGGAATTTAGAGGAGTAAAAAAGGAACCATCTCATAAATCCGAGATGGTTCCTGGTTTTTCATTTACTGAGTTATTTTCCGATTGCGATACAGGATCTTCGCCCAGCAAGGTATAGTGCGCGAGTGCTTTTCCCGTAGAGGAAACCGTATCAGACGTGGATCACATTTGCATACTGCTTCATGACCTGCGAAGAGCGGAGCACCAGCAGAATCTGCCAGATGGAAACGCCGATCGCCGCAATCGCCAGACCGATAAGTACGAAAGCTGCGACAAGTCCGAGTACCGGGAAGAAGCATGCCAGTGTGCAGACAACGATCGCACCGTATACATACATGAACACTCTCTTAAAGCTCTCCCAGGAGATCGCCATATACGAAGCGACATTATCGAAGCTGTTACTCATTGCTACCGCAAACTTCAGAACATACAGTACCGAGAAAACCGCAGCGAGGATCGCAAACGCCATGTTTGCCATGCCAGTCGTGGAGTTCGCCACCGCTGTAAAAGCACCGTAAATCATGTAGTAAAGTCCGGCTTTCTTGAAATCCATGTGAGAGTTCCCGAGTCCGAGAAGGATCAAACCGTAAAGGACCGACAGGCCTGCAGATACAACAGCGATGATAATCATGTACACTTTCATGTCAACATATAATTCATAATCGTTCGCTGCAAGTCTCGTCAGGATCGTGGAAATGATATTCAGCGCAACACCGCCGATCAGGATCAAAAACATCTGCATATATTTCTTCGAAAGCATCGAACAGGTCGAAACTCTCTCGTTGTGCTCGAGTTCTGCCTCGAGTGCCTTCAGTCTGTCATAGCGGGCAGCGCTCGTATCGCGGAAATCTCTCTGCTCGAAAGTTTCCTCTTCTACTTCCTGAGTCTCAGGAGCGAACTGTGCCGGCGCAAATCCCCCTGTCGGGAATGCGGAAGGGCGGGATGTTTCCTGTGCCTTCGGCTGCTCATCCAGCGCTCTCATGATCGACGGAAGTCCGTCGAAACTCTCTTTTTCCGGTTCTTTCTTTTCAAATGCGCCATCCTGCTCCGCAAAAAACTGCGCAATCTCGTCTTCTTGATTATACATACCCTTACCTTTTTCCCTTTCGCCCTCAAAATGAGGACTTTTAATAATCCATTCCATTTCACTATATCGTAATCATAAAACATTTACAAGTTGTTCTATTTACGGATATTCAAGGGATAAAGGCGGCATAAAAGCAAGATACGGCATATCATTTTTTTGCTCTCAGAGTTTACATAAAAAGACCCCGAAGTTCATTGTCCGAACATCGGGGCTTTTTTATCAAAATTCATGTCTTTACAGTTCCAAAAGCACCGGCCGGCACGGGGCTCCGTCGGCGCCGCCCAGATTGATCGGCGCGGTATTGAGAAGATACTTACCGACGGGAACTTCCGAAAGACGGATGCCCTCAAGAAGCACCACCTCCGCACCCAGCATGATTAGGTGCACCTCCATCGGTGCCTCAAGTGGTCCCACCGTCTGAGACTCATTTCCATAAAGCAGGATGCCCGCGTCAACAAACACTTTTGCCGCTGCCGCAGTCATCGTGGTATCGCCTTTGACGAGGATACGCTTCGCCGCTTCAGGATCACATTCCTGAGCTTCCGAGAGGATACGCTTCGCGTCTTCTTCCGTCACATCTCCTTCATGCTCCGCCACATAGGCATAGCCGATGAATCTTTCCAGATCGACCTGATCGATCGTCTTTCCGCCGTTGATAAAATGATACGGCGCATCGACATGCGTGCCGTTATGCGCACACATGTGAAGCGCCGTAAGATTGCAGACATCCCCGTCTCCGATACTAAGTTTGATCTCCCGTTCCGGACTCGGATCACCGGGATACACCTCACATCCGAATACTTCCTGGGCTATATCATAAATCTTCATGTTATTCTCCTTCAGATGCTTTCACCGACAAACTGACTGTCACACTATTATGCAGGTCTATTATGCAACTCTATTATGCAACTACATTATGCAGTTCTCACACGTAATAGACGTAGTTCTCTTTTCTGTCGGCTGCCTCCTTCAGAGGTTCTGCCGCATAGCCCAGTGCACAGTGACCGATACCCTCGTAGTCACCTTCGATACCAAGCTTACGAAGCAGTGCTTTTCCGAAATCGGACTCAAATTCCTCTTTCGCTCTGTGGATCCAGATGCTGTTGACACCAAGACTCTCGGCAGCGTTCATGAGGTTTCCCATAACCAGGGATCCGTCATACACATAAGTCATGACATCCTTCTTCGCAAGAACGATCAGGATAACCGGCGCGCCGTAGAAAGGATCGAAGCCTTCGCCCCAGCCGCCGATCTTCCTGTTCTCTTCCGAGATCTGATCGCGAAGCGCCTTATCGGTTACCGCGATGATGATCGGGCTCTGTCTGCCCATGCCTGTTGCCGCGTATGTTCCGGCCCTGATGATGGCGTCGAGGTCTTCCTTCTTCACCATATCCGGCTTAAAGTTTCTACAGCTTCTTCTGGTTTCCAGTACTTTTAAAGTCTCATTCATAGTCTGTCCCTCCCAATGCTTTACGGCACACACAGTTAACGTACAAGTGCTTTTCACATATGGATATGAGCTTACTGCTCATATATCAAGTCTATCATCAGATCCTGCCAAAAGCATGTAAGAGAATTGACTATTCGTGTTTATATTTTGACCTCTTTACTCACCCGTCTCGCCCGTCTCACTCGTCTCGCCCGCGACGGAATAGTCTATCTTTCCGTCCCAGTCAAGCACTGTGGTGTGATGGAGATAGGCATCTTTGATCTGCGGATATTCTCCGTTTCGTACAGCCACATATTTTAACGTCCAGTCCGCATACTCCGGCGCCTTGATGAATTTAAGATTCCTGATCTTCACCTCTTCCGTCACCTTAAGCGGACGAGGATTGTTAGCCGGATTGGAAAGCCATGTATCATCAATAAACGCGCCACCCGAGTTCGTAAGGATGGATGTATAGATGTTGAATCCGCGCTGGTTGTACAGCTGCCTTGCCGGACCATCATCGATCCCACCTTTACTATTGATCAGATGAACGATTTCACTGGCATCGACCGTAAGTCCGTCAATGTCGATCCTTGTCGGAAGACTACTGTAATATCTCGTCGTCGTGCCATCCGCATTCTCCACTAAGATCGGTTCGTAGAGATACTCGTTTAACGGATTATAGATCGCCTGGATAAGATCACAGGTATAGTTGGTGCCGAGTTCCCACGTGCAGTTTCTGATGATGATATCTCCAAACCATGCACTTCCATAGTCATTGCGAAGATGGATAAAGTATTTAGATCCCGTAACACGAACATTCTCCAGATACATCGTTCCAAAGCCGACGGCTGCAACGGACTTGCAACCGAGTGTTGAGTTTTTGACCGTAAGATTATATGTACCCTTATGCGCATCGACACGGTTGAGGCTGGAGTAGGTAACAGTAATACCCTTACAGTAGTTGGTACCGGTGGTGCCCCATCTCGTCTCATCGAGGATACCTGTCGGATCTCCCGCGCCGGAAGGATCGTCTCCATCACCTGCGCAGACGCAGTGGTCAATGACAAGGTTCGCTGCAAATTCCGCATAGTAATCATACGGAGAAGAATTATCGGTATTGTTTTTATAAACAAACGCAACGAGGTGGTTCGAGAATACACAGTTCGTCAGCGTGACATTAATACAATGATCGATACGGAAGAATCCCTGGATCGGAGAGCCCAGTCTCGGACGGATGACACCGTTTTTCTCAAGAGTCACTGCAAAAGTCGCCAGTTCACCTTTCAGATAGTGCTTCGTTCCATCCATGGTGACATTGGAACGGGTAATGCTGATACCTCTCTTAACATAATGCTCAGAAGCAAGGGTATTTACGTATGTATTAAAGGTTCCGCCTTTAATGGTCAGGGGCGTCTCATCGATCGGATAAGCTTCGACCATGTTGATGTTGAACCAGTCCCACTGAATCGGGGTCGAGGAATCGATCGAACCATCCTGGTTTACGATGATGATCTCCTTCTGCGGTTTTCCGGCAGTATCCGAAGCGGCAGAAGAACCGAATCTTCCCCATCTTCTCTTCGAATAGGTCTCGAGGATAAACAGTGTGCGCTGCGGGAAGTTCTCTCCGGGACGCATGTCAAGCTGCGTTGTCGAACTCGAAAACTCCGTATTTTTAAACTGCAATTGTCTTGCGACATCCGGGTAACTGGAAGGTATGTTAGCTTGATACTCCGGATACTGGGAAAGCCTCGGATCCAGACCCATATAGATGCCGAATCCGTCATTCATATATTTCTTATACGAGCTCTGACTCGGTTCCACAGTAAAGAGGTAGCAGTCTCCTTCCGAACTTCGATCTCCGGCATCGAGTGTCATCAGATCATCATGGATCTCAAATGTCGCACCGGTCCAGTCCGTATCGGTCATGATCAGGGCGCCCTTCGGATTGCTCGGATCCATGTGATTGATCACATATGTCGCACCCTCATCTGCTTTTACGGGAAGATTATGCTCGTTGGCATATTCGTGCGCACGGACCAGAGACATATAGTCATCCGGATCGCCGGGCTCTTTAAACATCGAGTAAGTAACATATGTTGTCGGGCCGACCGGATCTGTTCCGGAACTGCCAAGGCCCTTATAGTAATTGATCGCGGAATTACAGTAGTTCATCAGGTTTGTGGCCACTGCCTTCATCGGCTGTGTCGCCTGACTGCTGTTCAGGATCTCTCTGATGTATGTCTCA
>CAMYWO010000059.1:0-14383 GCA_947302815.1 uncultured Clostridia bacterium
AAGTGATCTCGGTGACCGGGAACGGATCTTTAACAAGATTCGGGTTAACGGCAAATACATTATCAACATCAGTCCAGTTCTCATATACAGAAGCATGAAGCGCTGCAGCAAGGATCGCGCCGGTGATATCGGAACCGCCACGGGAGAATGTGATGATCTCACCTTCCTTGGAGTAACCGAAGAAGCCCGGGAAAACACAGAGCTCGCGAAGATGGGCAAGGTCAGCAAGATTGTCATAAGATTCAGGAAGAACCTTAACGTGACCGCCGTTCTCTGTCTCGAGAAGAAGTCCTGCGACCTTCGGGTTGCAGTATGTAGCCTTGTGTCCGATCTTGGTGAGATAAGTAGCAACAAGACGTGCGCAGCTGTCCTCACCGAGGGCTTTGGTCGCATCCATGAAGAGAGATGCGTTCTTGACCGGCTGCTTAACGGATTCCTCGATATTCTCCTTGATGGATTCCATGCACTCCGGGATCTCGAGTTCCTCACAGATGGAAGAGAAACGGTCGAGTACAGCCTGAAGTTCTTTCTCTCCGGACTGGTTGGAGATCTTCGCGTTGGCCAGTGCGATCAGAAGATCGGTCACCTTGATATCTGATGAGAAACGCTTACCGGGAGCGGAAACAACGATGACACGTCTTTCCGGATCACTTAAAAGAATGTCGCAGACCTTCTTGATCTGAGTGGCGTCTGCACAGGATGAACCACCAAACTTAGTAACTTTCATATATGCTTCAGGAGATTTCCTGACCCTCCTTTATAATCTTCCGTAATTATATAGTTATATAAGTGCTTTTCGCAAGAGAAAGACCGAAGGTTGCGCATTTTCACCATGATTGGTATGCTACATGTGTCAAATAGTGAGGTTTTTGCATGAAGAATATATTCCGGCCGGCTCTATGTGCCAAGAAAGTCAGTGAGATCGATTTTCCTTCGCTTTACGGGAAGGGATACCGTTACGCACTTCTGGATTTCGATAATACTCTGGCACCGGATCACTGCACTGAACCCGTAGACTATTCATATGAGATGGTAGAGAAGATGCAGAAAGAAGGCTTCTCGCTCTGTCTCGTTTCTAATGCGAAATCCGAACGCTCGAAGAAGATTGCCGATATGCTGAAGATCCCGTGCGTTTCCTATGCGAATAAGCCGGGAACATCGGGTGTGTTTAAGGCGATGGACATGATCGGAGCGGGAAAAGAAAACACGATCATGATCGGTGACCAGCTGTTTACCGATATTGCAGCGGCGAATAAGGCCGGGATCTACAGTATTTTCGTGGAACGCTATGCTAAGAAAGAAGTGTTCTACGTTGTCCTGAAGAGATTCCCCGAGTGGATCATCCGAAAGGTATGCCGTTTCTGAACCTCTGAAGGAAGTGCTTTTCGATCGTTAAAAGCGTCGGAAAACGCTGGTATTTGTGGAAAATATATAAATTTGACGATTTGTCTTTCTTTTCACTTGCGGATTTGCAGATGTTCATATAAACTGTTATAACGTAATAAAATGGATAACATAATTTTGTGTATATTTCGGAGGAACATTTATGATTAGCGCTGGTGATTTTAGAAACGGTATGTGCTTTGAGATGGACGGTCAGGTTTTCCAGGTTGTGGAATTCCAGCACGTTAAGCCTGGTAAGGGTGCCGCTTTCGTACGTACAAAGTATAAGAACGTAAAGACAGGCTCTGTTGTTGAGCGCAGCTTCAACCCGAACGAGAAGTTCGAGCAGGCTCAGCTGGAGAGAAACGACATGCAGTATATCTACGCTGACGGTGATCTCTACTACTTCATGGACCAGGAGACATATGAGCAGCGTCCGATTTCTAAGGAGAACATCGGTGAGAACATCCGCTTCCTGAAGGAAGAGATGATCTGCAAGGTTCTTTCCTATAAGGGTGAGATCTTCGGTGTTGAGCTTCCGATCGTTGTTGAACTCGAGATCACTGAGTGCGAGCCCGGTGTTCGTGGTGATACGACAAACAACGCTACCAAGATCGCTACTCTTGAGACTGGTGCTACAGTTAAGGTTCCGCTCTTCGTTAACCAGAACGAAGTTATCCGTGTAGATACACGTACAGGTGAATATCTGGAGCGTGCATAATCACACGTTCTGATCATTCTTCGAGAGGGAATTCACAATATGGGTGAGAATCTCGTATCGGAATCAATTAAAGGCGAACGCTCGATGTCGCAGGGCTTTGTTGCACAGTATGCAGCAGAAGCCGCCCTGCGTGCAGAGGGCGTTGCTCGTCTTACGGCATCCGTTCCTGTCGTCTTGAAGGAGTCACTGGGATTCGTTCATGAAGGAAAAGGTGTGCGCGTCGAGTTTTCCGAGAATGAAGAAGGGTTTGTCTCGGTAACCGTCTATCCGGTCGTCTATTATGGTATGATTATTCCAGAGGTGGCATGGTCCATTCAGGAGCGTGTCAAGGAAGACGTCGAGAAATATACGGGACTTGTGGTCGAATCCGTCAATGTCCATGTCTGCGGCGTGGTGTTAAGGGAGGAAAAGAATTCATGAACCGGCTTATTCGTTTTGTTCTGATCGTTTATTCGACGATCCTTGCGATACTTTCTTTGCTTCTTCTTTATGCACTGGCAGATGACGGCATCTTCGCAGATCTTCTTTCTCCGCTTTCCAATATCGTAACTGATCCGGTCAAGAAGTATATCTATCTTGCCGTACTTCTGGTGATCCTCATTTCCTGCGTCGTTACTGTTACTTACTGCCTCCTGAACGGCAGACTCAGTAAGACACGTATCCGTCAGACTGATATTGGTTTTGTCGAGATCGGTGTAGACGCGATCGAGAGTATTGCATTAAACTCTGCAAAGAGTGCACAGGTCGGTATCAAGGCTGCACGTGCCCGCGTTATGTCCGCGAAGAATAACGCGATCCGCGTTTATATGAGTGCGGTCCTGTATTCTAACGTTGAAGTTCCGTCTACGATGGGAAAGATTCAGGAGCGCATTAAGAAAGATATCGAGCGTTATACAGGTATCACCGTGGCAAGCGTTTCTATCAAGGTAAGCCGTGTCGAGCCTGTAGTTGCGAAGGTGGAACGTTAATTTATGAGAGCCCTGTTCGTCAAAATCTTCGATATGCTGAAGGATAAGAATTCCGGCAAGATCGGCGCCGGGATCGCATTCTTCTTTGCGCTGTTTTTGGTGATCTTCGGCTTCCTTAAGACTATGTTTATCATCATCCTGACTGTGATCGGCTATGTCGTTGGTGCGTTGCTGTTCTCAGATAAGGATAAAGTTAAGGACTGGATGGATAAGATCCTTCCGCCCGGGAGGTATAGATGAGTAGAAGAGAAGCGCGTGAAGCGTCTTTCGCATTTTTGTATCAGCTGAATTTCAGACAGGAGCCTGTTTCCGAGCAAAAAGCACTGTATCTAGAAGTGCATCCGCTCGATGATGAGGATCTGCCGTATTTTAACCTGATTACTGATGGTGTCTATGAGAAGAAGGACGAGCTTGATGCGGAGTACTCGAAGTATCTCAAAGACTGGAAACTGAGCCGTCTTCCGAAGGTGGACATTATGCTTCTCCGAATCGCGGTATTCGAGATGATGTACGTGGAAGATATTCCGATGAATGTCTCCATCAATGAGGCTGTAGTTCTTGCCAAGAAGTACAGTTCAGAAGAATCTAAGAGCTATATTAACGCTATTCTCGGCAGGATCAGCAAAGATCTGGAAAAATAATGGAACAGACAGCTTTTTCCGTCTCGGAATTAAATGCATACGTGAGCACACTGTTAGGATCTGACAGTGTGCTTTGTCAGTTATGCGTCAAGGGTGAGATCTCCGGATATAAGAGGTATCCGTCCGGACATGCGTATTTCCAGCTGAAAGATGAGAACAGTTCCGTATCATGCGTGATGTTTAAGGGAAGCTTCTCCCACATCGATTTTGTCCCTGAAAACGGCATGAAGGTCCGTATTTACGGACGTGCCGGCATATATGCGGTGGATGGTAAGTTCCAGGTATATGTCAACTTTATGCAGGAAGACGGTCTGGGCGAATTATTCAAAGAGTTCGAAAAACTAAAAGAGAAAATGGCAAAAGAAGGCCTTTTCGATGATTCACATAAGAAGCCGATTCCGTACCTTCCTAAGAGGATCGGTGTCGTAACATCGCCGAAAGGTGCTGTTATCCGTGATATTATCAATGTCCTCAGCCGCAGATATCCAAACCACGATATCCTGATTGCTCCTTCATCTGTTCAGGGAAAAGAGGCTCCGGCTGAACTGATCCGCGGGCTGAAACTTCTTGATGAACGTGAGGATATTGAGGTGATCATCATCGCACGCGGCGGAGGGTCTATGGAGGATCTGTGGTGCTTCAACGATGAAGCGCTCGGCCGTGCGATCTTCGAGGCTAAGACTCCGGTCATATCTGCTGTCGGTCATGAGACGGACTTTACTATCTGCGACTTCTGCGCGGATCTTCGTGCGCCGACTCCATCTGCGGCCGCAGAACTTGTGATGCCGAATAAAGACGAAGTGCTTGCCCGGCTGGATACATCAGACGGAAAGCTTGCACTTGCGATGAGAAATTTCCTGAATACGAAGAGACATCAGTGGGACAGCCTTTCGAAGCATCGTGCGCTTCTTGCTCCTCAGTTCCGTATAGAGAAAGAGATGCAGAGATGTGATATCCTTACTGCGAAACTGAACGAGAAGATGTCTTCATCGTATGAGAAAAAGAAGAGTGCTTTTACCGCGGATCTGGCAAAACTCGGTGCTCTTGATCCGATGAAGGTCCTCCTTCGCGGGTATTCGCGAGTGACGGATTCTGAGGGAAAAACAGTAGATTCTGTAAAATGTGTTAATATAAAGGACGAGGTCTTGATTTCTGTCTCGGATGGACTGCTCCATTCTGTAGTGACATCGGTCGAGAATAAAGAGGGTTAAATTATGGCAGAGAAGAATAATGACATGACTTATGAGCAGGCGATTGCCGAACTTGAGGAGATCATCCGCAAGCTGGAATCCGGTGAAGCATCTCTGGATGATTCTATTGCTTTATACTCCCGTGGTATGGAACTTTCAAAGTTCTGTAAGGATAAACTCGATGCCATCGAAAAGAAGATCAGTATCCTTGGTCAGGATGGCAAGAGTGAGAGTGCTTTTGGAGAAGAAGTATGAGTGAGAAGATCTCGTTTTTTATGAAGAAGTATCAGGAGCGTATCGAAGGTCTGCTCCAGAGTGTTTTCCCGGATGAACTGTCCGGGGATCCGACCGTGAAGGCGGCAATGTACAGTCTGCTTGCCGGCGGTAAGCGTATCCGTCCCGTATTGATGTATATGGTAGCTGATATGCTGAAGCTGGATCTGTCTTCCGTGGATGATTTTGCCGTCGCGATGGAGATGGTGCACACATATTCGCTGATCCATGATGATCTTCCTTGTATGGATGATGACTGCTTAAGAAGAGGTAAGCCGACATGTCATATCGCTCATGGTGAGGCTTTTGCGCTTCTTGCCGGTGACGCGCTGCTGAACCGGGCATTTGAGAGAGTGCTCGTTGCCGTTACCAAGAATCCGAAGTGTGCCTCTGCGGCTGCGTATTTTGCCGAGAATACGGGTATACGCGGAATGATCGGCGGTCAGAGTATCGACCTTTCCTCGGAAGGAAAGAAGATAGATACAGGAAAACTCTGCGAACTACATGAGAAGAAGACCGGCGCGCTCATCAATGCGTCGTGCCTGGTTCCATACTATATTTTCGCAGCTGAAAATGGAGAGAATAAAGCTCTTTATGACTTGATCCACCGTTTTTCGGCAGGTACCGGTCTGGGCTTTCAGATCAAGGATGATCTTCTTGATGTTCAGGCAGATGAACAGGTTCTCGGCAAAAGCACCGGTAAGGATGAGAGAGATAACAAGTCTACATTTGTCACGGTTTTCGGAGAGGCGAGCGCACAGAAGATGCTCGATGATACTTATGCAGATGTATATGAAGCGCTGGATGAACTGGCTTCTCAGGGCTGGGATGTTACCGCGCTCCGTCAGTTCAGTGATGTCCTGCAGAATCGGGTGCAGTAATATATGAAACCAACACCGATCCTGGATACAATTAAATGCCCGGAAGATGTGGCAAAGCTGGATTCTACCCAGAGAAAGCAGCTCGCGGAAGAGCTCCGTGATTTTATTGTCGACCGTGTAAGTAAAAACGGCGGACACCTGGCTTCGAGTTTAGGTGTTGTAGATCTTACGATTGCTCTGCTGTCTGAGTTTGAGCCACCGCATGACCAGATCGTATGGGACGTAGGTCATCAGGCTTATGCATATAAGCTTCTGACGGGAAGAAAAGACAAGTTTGAGACTCTCCGTCAGTATGGCGGTATTGCCGGATTCCCTAAGATCGCAGAGAGCAAGTATGATGCTTTCGGTGTCGGACACAGTAGTACATCCGTATCTGCTGCTCTCGGTCTTCTCCGCGCAAAGAAACTTCAGAACGATGACGGACATGTTATCGCTGTTATCGGTGATGGCGCAATGACCGGCGGTATGGCTTTTGAGGGCTTAAATGATACTGGTCATTTCAGTGAGAATCTTACCGTCATCTTAAATGATAACCAGATGTCTATCGATAAGAATGTCGGCGGTTTGTCCAGAGCGCTTTCCAATCTCCGTTCATCTACGAGATATATTAAGGCGAAGAGCCGTGTCGAGCGTTTTCTTCTCCATATTCCGCTGATCGGACGTCCGATTGCCAGGTTTATTATGATGATCAAGACCTGGTTCCGACTCCTTATCCGAAGAAACACACCGGTTATCTTCGAGGATCTCGGTTTCCAGTATTTCGGCCCTTTTGACGGCCATAATATCGATCTTCTCCGGAAGAAACTCAAGATCGCCAAGGCAATCAACGGTCCTGTACTGATCCATATCGTAACGAAGAAGGGTAAGGGTTATCCGTTGGCGGAGGAGAATCCGTCTTCGTATCATGGTGTATCTCCTTTTGACAGAGAGACCGGAGTTAAGCCTTCGACCACAAGAACATTTACGAATTGCTTCTCTGATTCGATCGTGCGTATCGGTAAAGAGCATGAAGAAGTCGTTGCTATCTGTGCTGCGATGATGACCAGTACCGGTCTGGTCAATTTCAGAAAGAACATGAAACTCCGTTTCTTCGATGTCGGCATCGCTGAGGAGCATGCTGTGACAATGGCTGCAGGTATGGCCGTAAACGGATTTGTTCCAGTAGTGGCGCTGTATTCAACATTTGCCCAGCGTGCATATGACCAGCTCCTGCATGATGTCTGTCTTCAGGATCTGCATATGGTACTTGCTCTTGATCGAGCCGGTATCGTCGGTGCGGATGGTATGACACATCAGGGAATCTACGACATTTCCATGATGCTTTCTATGCCGAATGTTACGCTGCTTTCACCATGTAATTTTGCCGAGCTTGACCATATGCTCGAATATGCGGTCGTGGAGGCAAAGAATCTTGTTGCAGTCCGGTATCCCCGTGGCGGTCAGAGCGAGATCTTAGAGAAGATCCCTTCAACGGAAGGTGTAGGTCCGCGTGTCATCAGAGAAGGTGAGGGAGTTGCGATCCTCGCGCTCGGTATTATGTGCGAACAGGCCCTTCTTGCCGCGGCAGAACTCGAAAAGAACGGTATCAATGCCCGAGTGATCGATGTCCGCTGTGTCAAGCCTTGTGATATTGATCTTTGGAAAGAGATGCTAGACGGCATTACTGAAGTAGTTACCATTGAAGACGGAATTGCAGGATCCGGTTTTGGCGCATATCTTCTGTCGATTCTTGAGGAAAACGGCCGGATGGGCTCTATCAAAGAGTATAAGAGCCTTGGCGTGTCCGATCATCCTCTGGTAGCAGGTAACCGTAAACTTCTTCTCGAAAAAGAGCGTATGGATGAAAAATCCATTGTAGAAACAGTGCTTTCCTGGCATAAATAAGTGCTTTTATAGTTTCGGTTTATAAAAATACGCATATATCATAATGCATAAATGTTCAGAATTCTGTATAATTAGTTGCATGTTGGGAATGAGTATGTGATTCTTTACATGCTTATATTTGATATGGAAGGAGATCCTTACCATGAGATTCGGATTTGCGATTAATGAGGAGAAAGACCCGAAATTCGATTTTTCTTCGTATGCAATCAATGTGATTAAGAAGAAGGGCGGACAGGTCGTTCTTTCGGATATCTATGCGGATACTCCGCTGAAAGATATTCCGGATGTCGAATTCGGTACATATGAAGGTTGTGACATTCTGTTTTCGCTCGGCGGCGACGGTACTTTTCTCCGTGTTGCTCAGAATAACCTGAAGTACGGAGTTCCGGTCATCGGTGTGAATCTCGGGAGTATCGGATTCCTAACAGAGATCCATAAAGATGACTTTGAGGATGCTGTTGACCGGTTAATGGCAAAACAGTTTACCCTCGAAAAGAGAACACAGCTGGATGTAACCCTCCTTTCGAAAGACAGCGAGGTTAAGGAACAGGGCGTCTGTTTAAATGATGCTGTAGTTGCTCGTGGCGCGAACCTTCACGTGGTATCTCTCGATCTTCTGATCGATCATGATCACGTAGAAAGACTTTCCGGAGATGGTGTGATCCTTTCAACGGCAACCGGTTCGACGGCTTACTGTCTTGCGGCCGGCGGTCCGATCGTAAAGCCGGAACTGGATATCTTTATGGTTACGCCGATCTGCCCGCATACACTGCATAACCGTTCGTATATCGTCTCCGGTGACAGTACGATCGAGATCATCATCGAGCGATTCTCGGAGCCACCGATCCTTTCTCTGGATGGCCGCCCGAATATTGAGCTTTCTTATCATGACCGCATTCTTATCAAGAAGTCCGAGCAGGATGTGATCGTTGCGAAACTCGGATATAAGAATTTCTATCAGACCGTAAGACAGAAGATCCGTGCAAGAGGTAGTTTCTATGAAGATGGCGAAAAATGAACGACAGGAAGCGATGCTGCGCCTGGTGCGTGCCAAGGAGATCAGCACTCAGGAAGAACTGGCAAAAGAGCTGGAAGCGGCCGGCTGGCAGGTAACTCAGGCGACTGTATCCCGTGATATAAAAGATCTGGGCATTATCAAGGTCACTCTCCCGTCGGGAGGTACAAAGTACAGTGTACTGGACCGTACCGGTGATGTAGCCCCGGGAAGACTTCTTTCCGTATTTGCCCACTCGGTATTATCTACGGATGTTGCCATGAATCTGGTCGTAATCCGTACTCTTCCGGGTATGGCCAATGCTGCGGCTTCCGCGCTTGATTCTATTCATCTTTCTGGTGTTGTCGGTTCCATTGCGGGAGACGATACCGTATTTGTTGCCACACCGAGTCCGGAAGATGCTCTTGCGATCCAGGCAACGATCAGAGATATGAATAATCGTATAAACACTGATATTTGAGAGGTTTTTCGTGTTAATCAGTCTGACGATACAGGATTTTGCCATAGTCGAGTATGCATCCTTTACGCCGGGAAAAGGATTAAATATCCTTACCGGTGAAACTGGTGCCGGTAAATCGCTTATTATCGATGCGATCAGTGCGCTTCTCGGCCATCGTATCGGTCGTGACTATGTCCGCAAGGATTCTTCAAAAGCCGTGATCGAAGCGGTTTTTGACAGCGTATCCGAAGTGATCCCCAAGTCTGTATTTGATGAATTCGGGATCGAAACCGAAGACGATACTCTGATCCTTCTGCGTGAGATCGGTAAGGACGGAAGAAGTATCGTGCGTATCAATGGCCGCACGATGCCTGTATCTGTCCTGAAGACGATCGGCGCTTATCTCATCGATATTCACGGACAGCATGATCAGCAGACGATCTTCGACAGTTCCAAGCATCTTGGGATCCTGGATGATTATGCAGGCGAAATCCTTACACCGCATCTTGCCGCTTTCTCCGATAAACTCAATGAATACCGTGAGATCCTTCAGACCAGAAAGCAGTATGAGACGGATCCGGAGAAGAGCCGCCAGATGCAGGATCTTCTGAAATACCAGATCAAAGAGATCGAGGAGGGTGCTTTTGCCGAAGGAGAAGAAGAGGAACTTGTCGAAAGACTTAAAGTTCTCAAACAGGAAGAAAAGAGACGCTTCCACCTGTCATACGTGCAGGGAGCTCTTTCCACGGAAGACTCTACGTCTCCGCTTTCGTCACTTCAGACAGCCGCTGAACATCTCGACGCGCTTGCTTCGATCGATCCGTCCTTTTCGGAGAACGCTAAACAGCTTCATTCCGTAGTAATGGACCTTGAGGGGATGAGAGATTCTCTTTGTGGCGAGGATGTCCTGTCTTCAGAATCTTATGATGAAGTGGAATCCCGGCTGGAGAAACTTCGCGGATGCACCGTAAAGTACGGCGGAAGCGTTGCTTCTATGAACGAATATCTTGCAGATGCGAAGAAGCGCCTGGAGATCCTTCAGGAAGGCGATACCAGAATCAAGCAGCTGAATATTGAGCGTGCCCATAAGGAAAAAGAACTGGTCGCTCTGGCGGATAAGATCCATGACATCCGTGTTGAGGCGGGAAAGAAACTTTCGTCTGATATTGTTTCCGAGGTACAGTTTCTCGGTCTTTCCAATGCGACGTTCGATGTATCTTTTACTAAGCGCCCGAAGGAACGTTTCTTCAGTAAGACCGGATATGATGAAGTGGAGTTTCTTTTCTCCGCGAATAAAGGAGAGGATCTGAAACCGCTGTCAAAGACTGCTTCCGGTGGTGAGGCCGCGCGAATCATGCTTGCGATCAAAACGATCCTGGCACGTGCGGACGCAACTCCGGTCCTGATATTTGATGAGGTGGATTCCGGAATATCCGGTGAAGCAGCTAAGTCAGTCTCTTTTTCTATGAAGAAGCTTTCGCTGTTCCATCAGGTTTTCTGTGTTACCCATATGGGGCAGATTGCGGCAGCTGCCGACCAGCATTTCTTTATTTCCAAGGATCAGAGCGGGGAGCGGACAAAGACCAATATCGAGGAACTCGACGAAAACGGCCGTGTTTTCGAGGTGGCAAGGCTTCTTTCCGGTAATTCGGGGGATGTTCAATCCCAGATCCTGGCAAAGAATCTTATTTCGGAGAGACGGTAAGTCAGGACAGCAGTGCTTTCATATCATCGGGCATTTCCGATGTGAACTCCATCCATTCATTGGTGATCGGGTGATAAAACCCGAGTTTACAGGCATGAAGTGCCTGTCGTTCTATACGGTCCTCATTTTCGATACATGGCATATCCGGATTCGGAAAATCATTGGACTTCGGTCCGTACAGACCGTCACCAACGAGCGGGTGCCCGAGATAGAGGGAGTGTACGCGGATCTGATGGCATCTTCCGGTCTCCAGTCTGTAAGATACTACAGAAAGATTCCTTTCAGGTATCGTCCTGATCGTCTTATAATGTGTGACAGAGGGATGGCCGTCTTCACGAACGATACGGATCATGATGGAGTTCTCGTCGCGTCCGATTGGTTTATCGATCGTTCCTTCTTCCGGTTCAAAAGCACCGTAGACGATACCGACATATTCTTTCTCCATTTTGTTCTTGGAGACGGTATTGTGCGCATATCCGTTCTTGGCAATAACGATCAGGCCTGAAGTTTCGCGGTCAAGACGCATGATCGGGTGGAGCCGCTGGTCACAAAGCCTCTGAAGCAGTGAGTCGTCCATATGCTGCCAGGAAGGATGGGTGACAAGGTTTCCTGGCTTCTCACATACGATGATCCAGTCATCCTCATAGTAGATCTTTATATCAGTATCAGGTTTCGAATGAATGATCCCCTCGGCATCGTCATAGATGATCAGGATCTCATCGCCGGCTTCCGGGGTGGCGATCATGCGGGCAGGGAAGCCGTTCAGGTACAATTCGCCATAAAGCCGGATGCGCTTACACAGAAGGTTGGACATCTGGTACCGGTCACGGAGAATGTCATAGATTTTCTTGCCGCTGTCTTCCGGGCGGATCTTGATCGTCAGCTGCATAGGAGCTCCTGTAATTTAAGATTTGATTTTTATTCTAATTGAAAGATGGGGAATTGAAAAGAAAGGTTAAATGATTTTCATTTACCCAAAAATCTGTGTCCATTTTGTTATTTTTCAGTCTATCTTGACAAGATTTTTCCTCTTTTCCATTGAGTAGAAATTGACTATATGTTATCCTACCATGTGGGAGGTGAGTCAACTGTGGGAAAACAAAAAATGACTCCGGAAGAAATGAGCGCAAAGCTCGATGAAGTTCTTTCGAAATACAAGGGCCAGGGCCAGAAGGCTTTGATGGCCACATTGCAGCAGGCTCAGGAAATTTACGGCTATCTGCCGCTTCCTGTCCAGAGAAAAGTAGCGGATGCGCTTGATGTATCTGTTGCTGAGGTTTACGGCGTAATTTCGTTCTATTCTTTCTTCTCTTTGAAGCCAAAGGGTGAAAATGCGATCAGCGTATGCCTGGGTACAGCTTGCTATGTTAAGGGTTCGCAGGCATTGCTTGACAAGCTCGAGGATGTTCTCAGCATCAAGTGCGGCGATGTTACGAAGGACGGTAAGTTCTCCATTTCTGCGTGCCGTTGTGTAGGTGCCTGTGGTCTGGCACCGGTTATCATGGTCGGTGACGATGTATATGGTCGTCTGACACCGGATGAGATTCCCGGTATTATTGCAAAGTATAAGGAGGCTTAATCATGGATTTATTTCGTGCGCACGTCCTTGTTTGCTGTGGTACAGGATGCACATCTTCAAACTCCGCGAAGATTATCGAGCAGTTTGAACAGCAGATTCCGGCTCAGGGACTTGAAAAAGAAGTAAAAGTAGTTCAGACAGGATGCTTCGGCCTTTGCGCCCAGGGTCCTATCGTTGTTATTTATCCTGAAGGTGTTATGTACTATCGCGTAACTCCTGAGGATGTTACAGAGATCGTTAGCGAGCACTTGCTGAAGGGCCGTTATGTAGAGCGTCTCATGGCTCCGAAGCACGATGGTGCTGCGGCATCTGATAAGACTTCTGCAAATGACAGCAACTTCTTTAAGAAGCAGATGCGTGTTGCTCTCCGTAACTGCGGTAACATTAACCCGGAGAAAATCGAAGAGTATATCGCTCATGACGGTTATCAGGCTCTTGGTAAGATCCTTACCGAGAAGAGAGATCCGGATGCTGTTATCCAGGAAATCATTGATTCCGGTCTCCGTGGCCGTGGCGGCGGCGGATTCCCGACAGGTCTTAAGTGGAAGTTCGCTTCCGGTAACAGAGGACAGGGCATCACCAAGTATGTTTGCTGTAACGCCGACGAAGGTGACCCGGGTGCATTTATGGACCGTTCCATCCTCGAGGGTGACCCGCATAGCGTAATCGAGGCTATGGCGATCGCTGCTTACTGCATCGACGCTCACCAGGGTTATGTTTATATCCGTGCTGAGTACCCGATCGCTGTTAAGAGACTCCAGATCGCTATTGATCAGGCTAGAGAATATGGTCTGCTCGGTGAGAACATCTTCGATTCCGGATTCTCCTTTGACCTGGATATCCGTCTCGGCGCAGGTGCTTTCGTCTGCGGTGAGGAAACAGCTCTCATGCGTTCTATCGAAGGTAAGCGCGGTAATCCGACACCTCGTCCGCCGTTCCCGGCTATCAAGGGTCTGTTCGGTAAGCCGACAATCCTCAACAACGTTGAGACATACGCTAACATCCCTGTTATCATCAACAAGGGTGCTGAGTGGTTCGCTTCTGTTGGTACAGAAAAGTCCAAGGGTACTAAGGTATTCGCTCTCGGCGGTAAGGTAAACAACGTTGGTCTCGTTGAGATCCCGATGGGTACAACAGTTCGCGAGATCGTATTTGATATCGGTGGCGGTATCCCGAATGGCAAGGCCTTCAAGGCAGTTCAGACCGGTGGTCCGTCCGGCGGCTGTATCCCGGCTTCTCTCCTTGATACTCCGATCGACTACGATAACCTCGTAGCTGCAGGTTCCATGATGGGTTCCGGCGGTATGATCGTAATGGACGAAGACACATGTATGGTTGATATCGCGAAGTTCTTCCTCGAGTTCACCGTAGATGAGTCCTGTGGTAAGTGTTCTCCCTGCCGTATCGGTACCAAGAGAATGTTCGAACTTCTCACGAAGATCACAGATGGTACAGGTACACTCGAGGATATCGACTCCCTCGAAGAGATCGCTCTTTCTCTTAAGAATGGTTCTCTCTGTGCTCTCGGCCAGACAGCAGCTAACCCGATTCTCTCCACACTCAAGCATTTCCGCGAAGAGTATGTTGAGCATGTAGTTGATAAGAAGTGCCGTTGCCACGTATGTAAGGGCCTGACAGAATACTACATTGATCCTGAGATCTGTAAGAAGTGTTCTCTGTGCGCTAAGAAGTGCCCGGTCAACG
>CAMYWO010000060.1:0-13623 GCA_947302815.1 uncultured Clostridia bacterium
ACCG
The DNA here is from genome assembly GCA_947302815.1 of uncultured Clostridia bacterium. Classification (GTDB taxonomy): domain Bacteria; phylum Bacillota; class Clostridia; order Saccharofermentanales; family Saccharofermentanaceae; genus Scatonaster. Next base: position 5 of record CAMYWO010000060.1, read on the forward strand.
TCCGTGATACGAAGGCGGAGCTCGGCAAGGGTGCGAGACTGGTCGTTCACGAGCGTCTCATGACCCACGGGGATCAGAAGGCGGTCAGCAACTACAGAGTCGATCTGAACGGCGAAGGCTGCTCGGCAGATGTTATCTCCCGTTCTGTCGCAAGGGACGATTCCTACCAGAAGTTTGATGCGGTACTGAATGGTAACACCGCCTGCTCCGGACACACTGAGTGTGACGCGATCATCATGGATAACGGCCGTATTCTGGCGGTTCCGGGCCTCGAAGCTAACAACGTCGATGCGGCGCTCGTTCACGAGGCGGCCATCGGTAAGATCGCCGGCGAACAGCTTATCAAGCTGATGACACTGGGCCTGACCGAGCAGGAAGCAGAAGAGCAGATCATCAACGGCTTCTTGAAGTAAGAGCGAGGCAGGCTGTTGACGCGACCGTTGCCTTTTTCGAGGCAAAAGAGACAACAGATGAGGCAACAGAGCCGATAATAGATCGTATTGTCTCAAGTGTTGCCTTTTTAGAGGCGAAAGAGACAACAGATGAGACAACAGAGCCGATAATAGATCATATTGTCTCAAGTGTTGCCTTTTTAGAGGCAAAAGAGACAACAGATGAGGCAACAGCGCAAAAAGAGAAAAAAGACCGCCCGATGTGGCGGTCTTTCTGTTGATTGGTGGAGCATATGAGGATCGAACTCACGACCTCCAGATTGCGAACCTGGCGCTCTCCCAGCTGAGCTAATGCCCCGAATCACTTCACTATTATGGTGGTTGGAGGGGTAAATGTCAAGGCGATTTTTCCGTTGGCGTGTGGTATAGTAGCAGGTAGTATGGGTGGTTCATACGAATCCGGAAATAAGAGAAAGAGGTATCTCATGAAGCGCGGAAAAGTGTTGGCATCAATGGTTGGAAGTCTGATGTTCCTTTCGGGGATCTTCGGATCAGGCGCGGTTTTGGCGAATTCCCGGGACGCGGGAACGATCATTGTGGATGGAAGAACTTTTTCCTCTGCCCGCAACTCCAAGGGAGATACCTGGAAATACGATGCGAAGACGCACACACTGACCCTGAAGGACTATGACGGTATGTATATCGATCTCAGTACGCAGGAGAACGCGGTGATCGAGCTGACCGGTACGAACAAGGTCGCCTCGCATGTGGAAGCGCCGGCGATCCAGGTCGAGGGTCCGCTGACGATTCAGGGTGATGGCTCACTCGAACTTGAGGTCACTGCGTGCAGAAGTGCGCTCTATGCCAAGAACGGCGATCTTTATATCTGCGGAAATGAGGTCTCGGTTAAGAGCTCCGGGACTGCTTCAGATTCTGCCTATCTCCTTATGGCGGACGGTGATGTGACGATCTCGAAGACGAAACTTACGATCGATGATAAGATCCAGGGTTCCGGCGGCGCGATCGGTGCGCTGGGCGGTGATGTCCATGTTGGAGACGGAGCGGTCGTGAATGTAAATTCTACGGCAAAAGCACTGACGTCGCTTACCGGCGGTGTCCAGATTGAGGGGGATGGTACGGTGGTGAACCTGTCCTCGGAAGAGAGCGCAGTCTATGGTAAGTCCGAGATCTTCTTTGCGGACGGCGCGAAGATCACTGCAGAGAGCAAGAAAAGTGAAACCACAGCGATCTACTGCCCCGAAGGCGATATCTATATCGCGGACATCGAAGCGGATGTCCGCTCCCGGGGTGCGGCTATGGCCGGTAAGAGTATCGTGATCGGAAGCTGCTATATTTCAGATCCTCTCGGTGCCGGCTGCGAAGTTGTATCCGAGATGATGACGATCACTTTTGAAGGAAAAGTCATCGGAAATGCGCATATTGTTCCGGGAACGGCTCCGTCGCCGACTCCGACACCCAGCCCGACTCCGACACCAAGTCCGACTCCTACTCCGAGTCCGACGCCGGCGCCTTCTGAAAATGACGGATTCAGCATCACACCGCGCATGATGATCGGCGGCGGACTTGTCGTCGTCGCTCTGATCGTATTTTCTGTGATTATCGTCGGAAAGATCCGCGGAAGAAACGACTGACATATCTTCCGGAAAAGTCATCCGGATTACTGGAGGATACCGATCTCGATCTCGTTACCGTCGAAGACGACCATAGTTCCCCATTCATTTAATTCCGGAATACCGACACTTGTGGATGCGATGCGGAAGACAGAGGCAAGTACCAGACGGGTCTGTCCGTAGATGCCGGATGTCTGAACCATGATCTTACCATCCTGCTTCAGTGCTTTTACCATACCGACATTCTTAAGGTCGGGTGAGTATACTTCCGCGCTGACCTCGGCGCCTTCCGGGAGCTCGAACAGCGTGATCGTGACGTTTTCCAGATAGTTATAGACCGGCTTCTCGTCGGCGGATCCGGCGACAATGATCGAGCCCGGACGTACGAGGATCGGCATGGTGTCATAGCCGTGCTGCTCGTTCTTCCAGATCGGTCCCTCGATCTTCTCGCGGGTGAGAAGATTCGTCCATGTTCCGGACGGAACGTAGTAGCGGACGATGCCTTCCTCCGAAGTGATCGGCGCGATCAGGAGGGAAGGTCCGAGCATGTACTGCTGGTCAAGCGCGTATGTGTTCGGGTCTTCCGGGAATTCCAGAACCATCGGGCGCGTCAGCGGGATACCCAGGGAACTGGACTCCACGGCGCAGGAATAGATGTAAGGCATAAGGCCAAGCTTGAATTTCGAGAAAAGAAGCGTCTCGTTCATGGCCTCGGTACCGTACTGCCACGGCACACGGAATGTTGTAGTTCCGCTGAGAACTGCATTTGGCAGGAACATGGCGGCCTGGTGCCAGCGCATGTAGAGATCCGGTGTGCACTCGTCGGTTACACCGGCGATGTTTTCGCTCCAGTACGGGAAACCGCTGATCGAGAGGGAAAGACCGCTCTGAAGAGCTGCACGCATGCCGTCATAGGAAGGATCTTCGTTGTCCAGTGCAAGGAAAGGCATGGCCTGGGAACCGATAAATCCGGAGTGGGAAAGCACGCAGGCGTTATTCTTACCGTTTTTTCTCCAGAGAAGATCGTAGACTGCATCCGAGAAAAGCACTGAGTACAGGTTGTGCTGGCTCTCTGCTTCGAGTTCGTTCTTGTAGGTGATCCCCTTGGCGGCGGCTCTCGGTCCGAAGACGGGAGACTTGACCGGTGCATCTGCGCCGTAATCCGGACGGAATGCGTCGACACCCATGTTGATAAGATCCGTCAGGAACTTCTGGTACCAGGCGCGGGCGACAAGATTGGTAAAGTCGACAAGTCCTGCGCCGGGTGCGTATACATCTGACTGGTACGGATCGCCGTCTCCGTAATTTAGATAGTAATTGCCGTCAAATCCTTCCTGGAAAAGCGGTGATTTCTGTGAGATATACGGGCTGACCCACACGCAGACACGGATGCCGTTCTCGTGCAGGGTCTTGATCATCTGCTGCGGATTCGGGAACCGTTCCTCATCCCAGAGAAGGGATGTCCACTCGAAGCCTTTCATCCAAAAAGCACCGAAGTTGATGACGGAAAGCGGCATACCGATCCCCTTGGCATTCTCGACCAGATCGAGGATCGCGTCTTCGTCGTATTCCTCGAAGAGCGGGGAAGACAGCCATGTACCGAAGGACCATGCCGGCGGAAGACCCGGACGGCCGATCAGTTCGGAATAGATGTCCATTACATGTTTCATGGAAGCACCGCCCATAAGAATATACTCCATGGTCTCGCCGGCAAGAGAAAACTGAGTTCTCGAGGTCGGCGTTCCCTCGGCGGTAACATCGGTGGTAGCTTCATTTCCAATCTCGAAAGAAACAAGTTCCGGAGTGTTGACCAGAACTCCGTAACCTCTCGAAGAGATGAAGAAAGGAGTTGTCTTTGCGGAACGGCCCATGCGCATTCCGGCATCCTCATTCCAGATTTCGTAGGACCCGCCGTTTCGGACGATCGGGCCCGGAAGTTCGCCGAGACCGTAGATGCACTCGCCCTCGCTGAGTGTCAGCTGTTCACGGATATAGGTGTTGCCTTCAGAATCGATAATATGTGCCATGCCTCCGAGCTCGGTCGAAGTCAGGAAACGTCCGGAGTAGTAGAAAGAGATACCCCAGGTGCCGTTCTTGCTGATCCGGAGTTCAAGCAGGCTGGATGTATAGCTGTAGTAGTCTTCGGTCTCGCTGCTCAGGGGCTTGACGATAGCTTTGTTCAGCTCGAAGACGGCCTTGGCGGCACGGCTTCCTCTGTGGTTGGAGATCTTCACGGAGAACATATTAGCTCCGATCGCGCTGATGTTCACGGTGAGAAGACCGCATCCGATACAGTCGCTCGATCTTTGCTGTTCTGTATATGGTGCGAAAAGTGTAATGCCCGACTCCGAATAGTCGATATCGGAGATCTCCCTGGGATACTCCAGAGTATACCCTTCTTTTACTGCCCAAAGTCCATCTGTGAATCTCATGTCCGAAACTCCTCCAAAACCCGAAATATCAGTGCTTTTGACGGAGAAAAATGCTTCTCCAAGTAGATTATAGCAAAGCAAAGTTCAAGGAAAGGGACAGAATTCCTACCGCTGTGTTTCATTTGTGTGAATATATACCTTGTATGATATACTTACTCTGAAAAGAACTTGGCGGGCGATCCCCGAAGAAGGAGCGAAAATACATGACCTCATCGAAGTCGTTTCTCAGTTATGCGAGAAAAATGAACGACCGCCGTCAGGAATTGATGGCGAAAGAAGGGGCTTTTTCAGATCTGGCACAGATCCTTCTCGACCGGGGCGTGCGACGGGTTTTTCTTATTTCAGGAAGACAGACACAGAAACTGAAGGTCTACGATGCTTTTGTCGAGAAGCTTCAGAACAGCGGCGCGCGCTGCTTCGTATGGCCGTACGCGGGCAAGATCCCGGACCTCGGGACGGTCGAGGCCTGCGCGGCGGAGTGTCAGACCTATAACTGCGAGGTGATCGTCGCCTTCGGCGGCGGCAAAGTGATCGACGTGGCCAAGATGGTATCGGTCTGGCTCAATAACACCGACCAGTCGCTGTACCAGATGCGAGGGATCGGACGTATTCCGCGGAAGGGTCTCCCTCTTTATGTTGTGTCCACGACCTGCAGCGGAGCCGAGAGTTCGGCGTGTTCTCTCGTGCGCAGTGAAAAGCAGATCGCACTTTATTACAGTGAATACCTGGTCCCGGATGCCGTCGTACTGGATCCGGACCTCGTTCTTCGCCTTCCGATGGAGAACATGGCCGCTGCTGCGCTTCTGGCCCTGACCCATGCGACTGAGGCATTTATCAGCCCGCTGGCCAGAGAGTTTCCGGCGGACCGGGCCAATATCCTGATCGCGATCCCGATCTTCTTTTCTTTCCTGGAAAAGTCCTATAAGCACGGCGCCGGCAACGATGTCTTCCTTCAGATGATGATGGCGCCCTATTATACCGGTGTCGCCACGAGGCGGATAGGCTTCGGTCCCGCGCACAGCCTGAGCATGTATGTTGCGGAGAAGTATTCGGAAGTGCCCGGAAAGATCAGCGCGGTGCTTCTGCCGTCCGTGCTTGAATATGAATTCAACGAAGTTAAGGAGGATCTGGCTGTCCTGGCCCGTGCGGCCCATCTTTGCTCTGCGCGAGCGACAACGGAGGAAGCGGCCAGAGCCTATATTTCCGGCATCCGGAGCCTCAGCAGAAGAGTTGAGATCCCATCTGCGCTTCCTTACCTGAAGCTGGAGGATACAGGCGAGATCATCAAACTTGCGCTCTATGATACCAAGATGTGGGGATGCCCGAAGAAGTTTAATTCCAAGGCGGCGCTCTCGATACTGAAACGCTCCAGATACAGCGAGTGAGGCGGAATATGCCATCTGAGAAGATCCATGTAGACCACAGACTTCCTGCTCCGATCGAATCGCTTCTTCTCACTCTGCGCGGAAACGGATATGAAGCGTATGTGATCGGCGGCGCGGTCCGCGATATTCTGATCGGAAAAACTCCCGAGGATTATGATGTAGCAACTTCCGCCGAGCCCCAAGAGGTCATGAAGGTCTTCGGCGAAAAGCACTGTCACCCGACCGGTCTTTCGCACGGGACAGTCACTGTCGTTGTTGACGGCGTCCCTGTGGAGGTCACGACTTTCCGTGTCGACGGGGATTATACGGATTCCCGTCATCCGGAGAATGTCCGCTTTACGCGTTCGCTGGAACAGGACGTTATGAGAAGGGATTTCACGGTCAATGCACTGGCTCTCTCGGAAGACGGCACGGTGCTGGATTTCTGCGGCGGCGTGAGTGATCTTAAGGAACGGCGCCTGCGGACGGTCGGTGACCCGAAAGAAAGATTTCAGGAAGATGCGCTGCGCATCCTGAGGGCTCTGCGTTTTGCATCGGAACACGGCTTTGCTATAGAAGAAGAGACTTCCCGGGAGATCTTCCGGCAGAAGGACTCTCTTAAAGCGCTCTCTGTGGAACGGATCTGGAAAGAATTCTCGAAGCTGATATGCGGCGCATACTGTGCACCGATCCTTCGCCGGTATTTCGGTGTCTTTACGGTCTTCCTTCCGGAGATCGCGCCCATGCAGGGCTTTGAGCAGCATAACCCTCATCATATCTACGATGTCTGGGAGCATACTCTCGTCGCTATGACATGTGTCCCGCCGACGGTCGTGCTGAGAATGGCGATCCTTCTTCATGATATCGGAAAGCCTTCCTGCTTCGAGATCGGAGAGGACGGGATCGGGCATTTCCGCGGGCATCCGAAGGTGAGCGCCGTAATGGCGGATACGATCCTTTCCCGGCTGAAAGTGGATACCGATACGCGCGAAACGGTCGTACTTCTCGTGAAGGCACACGACGTGCCGCTGGATCCGGTGTTAAAAAATGTGCGGCGCAGACTGGCGCAATATGGAGAAGAGAAGGTCCGGCTGCTGCTGGAAGTAAAGCGTGCGGATATTTCGGCACACTCTCTGAAAAGTGCCTACCGCCTGAAGGAACTCTCGGAATTCGAAGTTCTTCTGGACCGTGCGATCGAAGAACAGATGTGCTTCTCATTCTCGGCGATGGCCATCAACGGCAAGGATTTAATCGAGCTGGGAATTGATCCGGGCGCCCGTCTCGGAAGCATAAAGAAACAGCTTTTAAACGAAATCATTGACGGAGTGATTCCGAACGACCGGGAAGCCCTTCTGGCGCGTGCACAGGAGCTTTTCAAAAACTGTCAATAATCTTTACATGGGAGCAAAATGTGCGCAGTTTCACACTTTGTCACATTTCTATACACAATTATACAAGTAAAACACGCGTAAAACGATTTCTTTATGTGCAATATGCACAAATTCAAGTTTTTATACAAATTTTCGAAACAAAATAGATACAAAATGTGACAGAATTGTGACAAAATCTGCTAGAATTTGAACTTCTCCGGTTGGTAAAATAAGACCATAAAACACAAGACAACAAGGTAATGACATCGGGGATGAGGATAGTATTTTACAAGGTTATAGTTAGGAGGAGATCCAGATGAAAAATAGAAAAGGTTTCACATTAATGGAAATGGCCGTTGTTATCGCCATCGTAGTTTTCCTTTCGGCAGTAGCAATGACAGGTATATCCCAATATTCAAAGAGAGCTCGCGATCTCAGTGCAAACATTGACGCACACTCCGAGATGATCGCTTCCCAGGAGCAGGTAGTTGATAATTATCTGACAACCACAAGAGCTACAGTGAAAGAGTCAACCACAAATATCAGTATTCAGGCACTGAATCCTACTCTTGCAGGACCTTCGGATCCGGAACCGACAGAGGCACCGACAGCAGCTCCTACAGCAGCTCCTACAAGTGCACCGACAACAGCTCCGACGACTGCACCGACAACTGCACCGACGACAGCTCCGACAACTGCTCCGACAGAGGCTCCGACAGCACCTCAGGAAGGTAACGTTACAACAACGAACACCGGTTACCCGGATATTAAGAAGCTGACAGCTCCCGCAGGTTTGAAAGTAAACTCCGCAAACGTTCAGAACTGGGGCGGAAACATTACTCTCGGAAATACCTCCGATATGCAGAACTACAGCTCCTTTAAAGTAACGATCACTCTCGAGGGCGGCGCGAAGTTCAGCAGCGGTTCCGGCTCGGTTAACGGAAATAAGCTGACTTATACGATCAACAACGACTCGAACCCCTGGTACGCAGATCCGAAGTTCAGCGCAAACGGAACAAATACGATCTACTTCAACTTCGTAAACAACAAGAGCGGTAAGATGAACATCACAGTTGAGGGCATTAAGTGATCCGGTACTGGTGGTACACATAAAACACAGCAATTCTACGATGACACATTGTTGACAGTTTAGTAATTGACATCATGGAGCATCACAACTTTTAAAGCCTGGGCCGTTCCTTCGGGAGCGGCCCTTTTGCACATTTACACTTTAGTAAAAAAGGTGTGCGTTTTTTGTCATAGAGGTTTATTATACTAATAACGTATCCTGGTAGTGTATGGGGACAGCCGGAATCGTTTGGGGGAAAACATGAAGCTACAGCAGTTAACAAAACTGATCAGTAAGAATTTCACGGTCCTGTCGATCGCGTCTGCGTTCGCTCTGGGCGTGGTTGGTATGACTGATATCAAGGATAACCTGTTTGATACTTCCAAATGGTTCAGAAGGTCGCCCGATGCTGAGCAGACTGAGTTCGAGAATATTGCCGCGAACCCGGACAAACCGGATTTCGACTTCGGCAAGAGCACTTCCCAGGACGTAACAACGATTACTGAGGAACCTTCCGAGACTTCCGAAACTACCACAGTAGAGACAACTACAATAGAGACAACTACAGTAGAGACGACCACCGAGATCACATCTTCGGAGGATGAATCTTTCATGTCCGGTAATGAAGGATCTGCTCCGGACGAGTCTTCTTCGGATGTTTCCGGATCCGAGACCTCTGATCCTTCTGCTTCATCCAAGAAGACGGATAAGACAGAAGCCACGGAAGAGCCGACAGAGAAGACTAAGAAGACGAAGAATTCCTCGAAAGAGACAACCGAAGAACCTTCCGACAGCACGACCAAGGCGCCGAAGGAAACCACAAAGGCTCCGAAAGAGACGACAGAGGCTCCCAAGGAGACGACGACTGCTGCACCTACGACGAAGGCGGAGACGACAAAGCCCGCATCGCTCGGAGACACCAGCGGTTCGTACAATAACAGCATGGCAAAGGAAGTCCTGACACTGGTCAATGAGCAGCGTGCGGCCAATGGTCTGGCACCGCTTTCGTGGAGTAACGGACTGGCCAAGGGTGCGAAGAGCAGAGCTACAGAGATCGTCGTGCATTGGGATCACGTCCGTCCGGACGGATCCGAGTGGTACGAGGCTCCCGGATGCGAAAACGCCTACGGAGAGAATCTTGGTAAGGGTTACGGCTCGGCTGCAGGTGTAGTGGACGGATGGATGAACTCTCCGACGCATAGGTATAACATACTGAAGAGCGATTACAAGACCCTCGGTGTGGCTTGTTATTTGTGCAATGGTCAGTATTACTGGGTGCAGGAGTTTGGATACTGATACGAAGAAAATTCCGCTGATCTATAGAAATTACATCCGATGGCCACTCATGTTTCTCATGGTGGCCATAGTCATTTTGGGACTGATGTACAGCTTCTTTCTAAATCCCGTGGAGAATCCCGGCGCGTATTCTCCCTGCGTTTTTTACAAGGCGTTTCATCTTTACTGCCCCGGGTGCGGAGATTCGAGAGCGCTCCATGCGCTGACGCATGGACATATCCTGCAGGCCTTTGACTATAATCTGATGTTCCCGTTTGCGGCTTTTATTCTGGCGTGGTACTATCTGGTTGCTATTACGACGCTGCTGTTCAGAAGAAGGGTCATGTGGATCCCGCAGACGATCCCGATCTGGTCAGTTATCGCTGTCGGTGTGGGAATAGTGCTTTTCACGGTGCTTCGGAATATTCCGGTGTGGCCGTTAACGATACTGGCTCCTTAAGGAGGAAAGTGAAATGCCAATTTGCAGATATTGTGGAAATGAAGCCGGAACGACCCAGTTCTGCCAGAGCTGCGGCGCGCAGGTCGAAGCGGTCACTCCGACGAGAATGACCGAGGAGGATTACCGCCAGCTGGAAAACTCGGATACGGTCTATACAGAGCAGAGCAAAGGTGCAGAACAGCCGGTGCAGGAGAATAAGTACTTCCGTCCGCAGACTGCGACGGGACTTCTCACGGCGAACATTATCGTGCTCATCCTGGGAGTTCTCACGTTCTGTAACTCGCTGGGTGTAACCGGTATTGCCGTGATCTTCTCGATCATCGGTATAATCAGTGCTTCGAAGGTCAAAACCTGCAGAAGTGATGCAGAAGTGAACAGAAACAAGAGTGTGGCCACGCTTATGCTGACACTGGGAATCGTAGCGCTGGCCGTTGGATTTGTCGTTCTTATTATCCTGAAGATCATCGGTACGCTCGCACACGGACTGTTCTCGATCATCTTCTGATAACGGGAATGGTTGCTAAAGATATCTAAACAATTTATTATTACAGTAAATCGAAGATGTTTTTGTAGAAGGGAAGAGGAGGAAGAAATATGGCAAAGTGTAAATATTGTGGCGAGGAGACCGGTGGGTCTTTATTCTGCCAGAACTGCGGAGCAAAAGTAGATCAGATCCAGGAAGCTCCGCCGATCGCGCCTCAGATCGCGCCTCAGCCGGTCTATCCGCAGCAGATGCAGATGCCGGTGCAGCAGCCTTACTATACACCGAAAGGAGCCGGCGGACTTCTTGCAGGAAATATCATTGTTCTTGTATTGAGTTGCATTTTCTTCTGCGGTCTTACTCCGATCATATCCATCGCACTGTCGATCATCGGTATCGTCTTTTCAGTCAAGGCCGGACATGCGAAAAGCCAGCAGGAATCGAATTCAAACAGGACAGTCGCTATTATCATGCTTATCCTCGGAATCGTTTTCCTGGTCATCGGTATTATTCTCGTAAACATCGTGGTTTACCAGAATTACGGCGGATGGGGCGGATACTTTGACGAGATCATGGAGAATGCCAAGAACAGATAAAAAGGTGTCTGTGCTTTTCAAAAGAACATTTTAAGGAGAAATAGTATGCCTACATGTAAGTATTGTGGAAATGAGACAGGCGGAAAACCTTTCTGCCAGAACTGCGGAGCTAAGGTAGAAGAGACTCCGGTGGCACCCCAGCCGATCCCGGTAGAGAGTACACCTTCCTATGAGCCGGCTCAGGCGCCGGTTCCGACAAATCCGACATTTTATACACCCGGCGGTGCCGGAGGACTTCTCGCCGGAAATATTCTCACGCTGATCGTGTCGGTAATTCTGTGCTGCCTGTGTTTTACATTCGGTTCTATTGCAATGTCAATCATCGGTATCGTCTTTGCCGCGAAGGTCAAGAATGCTGCAAACGCGGATCAGGAGAGCTCCTATAGAAAAGTTGCCTTGATCATGCTCATTCTCTCGATCGTTGTCATCATCCTTTCGATCGTATGGTTCGTCATCAGTGTTTACCAGCAGTACGGCGGATTTGATGGATTCATCGACGCAATCAAGGAATCGTACGAATCCATTATGGAGTCAATGAATAATAAGTAATCTATACCGGATGTCTTCATGCATCCGGAGATAAAGCATGAGGTGCAGATATGCAGTGCGCACGCTGCCACAGGGAATTGTCGGATGTTGCTAAGTTCTGTCCGGACTGTGGCCTGAAGATCGAGAAAACCGGTGATGTCGGAGCAGAAAATGCTCCGGCCTATTCCGGCCTGCCCGGTCTGCCGCCGCTGCCATCCTCGCCGTCATCGAAGAAAGAGGTCGAGTCGGAGTTCGTTCCCGTCTCCTTCGATAATGTGACAATGCCGGTCAATAATATGCCGGATATCAGGCCTCAGCCGGCTCCGGCGGTGTTCGCACCGGCCACACAGGCTTACGCACCGGCATCCCCGGCATACGCGCAGGGACAGCCCGTTGCTGCGCCTGTATTCCAGCCGAATATTGCGCCGGTAGTGCTTTTCCCGCGGAATACTTATTGGGAAGAGAGTGATTATTATCATATTGATGCCACGGAAGTGCCTGATTTCGAGGCAATCCGCGGTATTTCCATCTTCCTGATGGTGGTCTCGCTGCTGACGGTATTCGGAGTGCTTTTTCCGCTGCCACTCTGTATCGTATCGCTGATCCTTTCGTGTCTGGGCGCAGGCGAGGTGGATCCGGTCCGCGCCAAGAAGCGCTTCAATGTCTGCCGGGTACTGGCGATCATTTCCATTATCGCGGTAGTTGTCCTTCTTATTCTTATTTATGTACTCCGTTATCTTGCAAACTATACGGCATTTCTCGACGGAAGCATACTGAAATCATCACTGAAATTCGTGGGTTCGGCGTTTTCTCTTTTCATGTAATGTGAAAAAATTTTGTCTATTTATTGTGAAATTCCACAGTAACCAATGAAAATTCTCTAAAAAGGTTGTATAATTGTTTTACAATTCTTTCGATGAGGGGTAGTTACAAATGAAGAAATGTCCTGTATGTGGCGTTATGATGGGAGATAACGTAGCGCGTTGCTTCATGTGCAAGTACGATTTCCAGAAGGCTGCACGTGAAGGTGAGGATGTAGCACGGCAGGAAGCCAGTGAGAACATCAAGCGAAGCGAGCAGGAAGCCAGCGCACGTGTAGAGCAGAAACGTTCCGAAGAAGAGAAGATCATCGTTGAGATGAAGGCGAGAAACCAGCGCGAGATCGAGACACTCAATCAGCAGCTGGAGTCAGAGAAGCTTCGTATCGAGACAGAGTATGTCGAGATCCGGAAGCGTGCTCTTGATGAGCGTAAAGCTCTTGAAAAAGAACTCGAAGAAGTACGTGAGCAGGTAGAAATCGAAAAGAAGCGTCAGCTGGACGTATCTGCAGAGCAGGAGAAAGTTCGCGAGGAAGCCAGAAAAGAGATGGCGGCCGAGCGTGAAGAGATGATTAAGCAGGCCAAGAAAGAGCAGGAAGCGATTTTGGCGTCTGCGCATCAGGAAACTGAGCAGCTTGCGATCCAGGTTAGAAAAGAATATGAAGACGCGATGGCTAGAAGACAGCAGCTGATCGACGAGGCACAGATCGCCGAGGCGGCAGCGAAGGAAGCCATCGAGCGCCGTGATGCGGCCGAGAAAGACTATAAGGAGATGGAAGCATCTCTGAATACGATGAAGACCGATTACGAAGCGGCCAAGAAGAAACTCGAGGAAGAAGCGGAAGCGACCACCAAGAAGATGCTTAAGGAAGGCGAAGATGCGAAGGCTGCATCTATTGCTGAAGGTGAGCAGGCAAAAGCGGCAGCATTAGCTGAAGCCCAGCAGGTACTCGCTGAACTCGAGAATACGAAGAAGCAGGCTGACTCCGAGATGCAGGCGTATGTGGCGGAAGCCCAGCGCATCATGGCGGAGGTCGAGAAGGCACAGGCTCATCAGAAACAGTTGGAGGAAGATTCCGCACGCATGCAGGCGGCTCTCGATGAGACGCAGAAAGCGTATGAAACAATTGCCCAGGAGAAAGAAAACCTGGATACTGCCGTTGCTTCCATGAAGAAAGAGGCGGAGTCCGAGAGAAACCGCAT
>CAMYWO010000061.1:0-13039 GCA_947302815.1 uncultured Clostridia bacterium
TCCCTGCTTCCTGCCTTCGCTTTGCAGCGCAGATCCGATTGATGTGCAGATCCGAATGCAGCGTCGATCCGAATGCAGCGTCGATCCGATTGATGTGCAGATCCGACTACGTGTCCATTATATCATTCCGGGTCTTTCCGGAAGGCGGTTTCATTTCAGGAATAATAGGGCGTTATTCGGCAGAACGCGCAGGAAAGAGTGCGGCCGGATCTTGTGCGAATCCTTATCGCAGCGTCCCGTCCGGCGTCACAGGATAGGCAAGTGCTTTTCCAAAAAGCTCAGCGGTATTCTTCCGGAATTGATTCATGTCGAGTGGGCAGCCATCGATCTCCGTCGTCAGGATCAGGTTCTTGCCCGTGTAGATACTCGCGCGTCGGTACTCTTCGAGTTTGATCATATTCTTGTGAAGGTACTCGGGATCATCCAGACGGCCAAGATGCTCGTGATAAAACACTCGGCCATTCCGAACATCGAGCAGTACGAAATCCACGTACTTTGTCTTGCCTTTACCTACTTTCACCGGAAAATCATACTTGTACGGGATACCCATGTCGTAATACGCATCTGCAATCATCGCCTCCGACTTTGATCGCACAAGCTCGCCGCGCTTGGTGGCAAACTGTTTCTCCTCCGGAAGATATGGATTCTCCACAAACGGCTCTGCCATCCATATCTTCGCTGCATCCTCGTCTTCTGCCAGAAGTGGCGTCACCAGTTCTTTTCGGGCTGGAATAAGTTTCGCGAAAACGTCTTCCGGAGAATATTTCGGATAGTTTTCGAGGAACCGCCCGATCACTTTCTTCTCAGCCTGGATCGACCTGTTGAGCCGGGTCAGATAATCCTTCTGCGCCAGATCACGGGCAAGATCGACCTGATTGGTCTTCAGGTAGGTGCCGTTAATCCCGCCTCCGGAAACAACATGATAAAAACAAGGATGTCCCTTCTTCTTCGCAATCCGCAGGCGCCCTTGCGGTGATTTTTCCAGTTGTTGCATCAGTTTTTTCTCTGCACTTTGCAATAATTCCAATCTTCTTTGCATGCTGTTAACTAACATTTTCATCAGACGCACCTTCCAATTGTTCATAGTAATATCATCCGAAAGCTTTTCGACTGTTTAGTACCACCAATTCAAATAGGTTGTAGTACTATTTTCCAAACACGTATCCATTTAGTACCACTTGCTAACTTTCCTAGTGGTATGAAATTTCTGTCTTCATCAATTTAGTACCATCTTTCTGTATCGCCGCTGGTACTATTCTCATTCTCGAAGTCATTTAGTACCACCATGAACTTTCAACAATGGTACTATTTAAAGGTTTTCATAAGGGTTAGTACCTCGAAGATATAATACAAGTGGTACTATTTGCTCTAGTTTCGCACATCTTGTCCCACTTAGTGTTTTTCACCACGAATCCTCTTCATTGAACCCTCTTTCCGACCACCATTCAACCAACTTCGCTCGACATTTTTCGACAAAACGACCATCATTGTCGGTTATCTGCCCGAAAAGCACTCGTCCCCTTCAAAAAGCCTTCCCCACGCAAGATTCCTATCCCTTCCCCGCCCGTGTTTTGGTATAATAAGAGAAAAGCGCACTCGCGCGGCATATTGTGGTCCTCGCGACGTGTGGTGGGGGAGGTCATCTATGAAAACGATCCTTTGCTACGGCGATTCAAACACCTACGGCTACGACCCGAAAACAGGTCTGCGCTACCCCAGAACGATCCGCTGGCCGGGTCACCTCCAGGAGATCCTGGACGATAAATCGGCCTACGATGCCATGCGGTCCTATCTTGTCGGCATGATGGAACTCGAAGACCAGCTGCCATGTCCCTGCGGAGAATCTTTCACAGTTATTGAAGAAGGCTGCAACGGCCGCACTACCGTTGCCGACGATCCGATCGAAGGCTGGAAAAACGGACTCGACTACATTAAGCCGTGTCTTAATACTCACAAGCCCGTCGACGTCGTGATCATGATGCTCGGCACCAACGATCTCAAGGAAGTATTCCATCAAAACGCGGACGAGATCGCGAAGAATGCCGGTGTCCTGGTCGACGCGATCAAGGAGTGCACGCAGGAGAAGCAGGGTTTTGTCCCGAAGATCATTCTCGTCTCTCCGCCGCACATCGGCAAAGGCATGGCGGACTCCGTTTTCTCGGCATCCTTCAGCACCCGCGCAATCGGCGAATCCGCGCTCTTTGCGAAGAATTATAAGGAAGTTGCTGACGACAAGGGCTGCATTTTCTTCGACGCGGCATCTTACATCGAGCCGTCCGAGGAGGACTCGCTGCACCTTACAGAGGACGCGCACATCACGCTCGCCGAGAAGCTCGCGGAAGTGGTTCTCGAAGCAGTGTGAAAAGCACTCGTCTCGTGCCGTTACTTCTTGTCGAACACGATGTTTCTTCTCTTCACATGTTCCTTGATTGCCCTGGCGATGAGCTCCTGCCCCTCGACATTCGGATGGATACCATCAGAACAGAGGAACAGCGAATAGTTCTTTTCCTCAAGAAAGATCGAAGTGATATCGATGACCGGAACTTCGTTACTGATCGCAAGCTTGAATATCTCAATATTGTAGCGCTCGTGCCAGTTCGTGATGAACTGCTTGTTGCCGTGCATCCAGCGCAGGATATTATCGGCGGAAAGGCCCTCGGAGATCCTCTTGAAATACCGGTCGGAATCGATCGGCGGGAGCGACAGGAGCACCGGGATCTTCCCGAGATTTTTGATCTCGCGGATGATGTTCGTATACGTCTCCACGAAGTTCTCGATCGTACTTGCGGGAATATGTTCTCTTTCCGGATCTTCGGAAACTTCCTTCCAGTTAAAGTCGCAGTCGTTGCCGCCGAACTCCAGCACGACATATTCGCCGGATGATGCGCGGATCGTATCCAGATGCCGCTCGAAAATCGTCTCGCCGCGTGTGATCGTACTGCCGAAGCGTGCCTTGTTCTCGACCACGATGCCGAGCGACTCCTCGCAGATCTTCTGAAGTGAAGTGTCGGCGACCTTATAGTGATCGTCCTCGTAGATGACGCCCTTTAACACAGAATCGCCAAATGCAGTTATTGTAGTCATTCCCATTCCCCCGAATAAAAAATCACTTACATCCCCGCATCATTATACCACGTTACATAACGGAGCTCTTCACTGCATGCCGGAGCGCACGATAACCGCCGGCGCACGCTGTAAAAGCAGGCTCGCATTTTACATGTTGGCGTACTTCTTGCCCCACTTGCGATCGGAGACGTCGATCCCGATATCAGCAATAAGCTTCATGCCCATATCGAACATCATGCGGATCGCCTTTTCCTTCGGAAGCCTGTAGTTGTCCCACATCATCATGACCGAAAGCCCGTGCGTGTAGATGACCATATTCTGCACGAGATCACCGATTTTTTTCTTCGGGATCTTATACTGCTTAGTCAGCGCTTCCACTGACAAAGCGTTCATCTGCTGTGTAAAAATACTGTTCTCACCGAGCACTTCTGCACCGTTCGCACCGATGGTCTGCGTCGGATCGTCGATATTCAGGAAACGGAAAACATTCGGATGGTCGCACGCGATGGAGATGTACTGCACGCCACTGACGAAAAATGCGTCGATCGCGTCTTTTCCTTCCATCTTGCTCTCGAGATCGCCCCACATCCGCGTCGCGGAATAAATGAAGAGTTCTTTTTTCAGTTCCGCCATGGATCCGAACTGCCAGGAAACGGGCTGTGTCGAGCATTCCAGCTTCGCGGCGATGTTCTTGATCGCCACGGCGCCGATCCCCGACTCATCCAGCAGCTCAAAAGCCGCCTCCAGGATCATCTCTTTACTGATCTTCGCTTTACGTCCCATTTCTGCCTTTCATTACTTCCCGTACGGGCGGTCGGTCAGAGGCTTCGTGCAGCCCCACTTCTTCGCCATATCGTTGAACGACTTTTTGGCCAGCGTCTTGAACATCAGTCCGATCAGGAGCCTTATCGGGAACGGGAACACTTCCGGGCCTGTGAACTTTTTACACGCTTCATCGGTAAAAGCACCGTCACGTCCGTAGATCCGTCCCATCTCGGCATACTTGCCGACGATCTTCTCACGCTGTTCATCTTCAAACAATCTTATACTAAAATTGTCTCCTTTTACAAGTGTGCCGCCATACTCGCAGCCGAGCATCCCTGCCAGTTTCTCCAGATATGCTTCCCCGCAGCGCAGTTGGATGCCCTCGGCAAATCCGCTCTGCAGGAGGAACGATAATTTCGGACGGGAAACCGTTTCAGATCCGTCAGCCGCAGACCGGGAAGCAGCGCTTGTCGCATCTGCCGGTCTTGCTTTTGCGATCGGCTCGATGGTCTCAAGGAACTCCATGAGCAGCCCCGGGATGCACTCGACATAGAGCGGCAACGCGATGAGGATGTGATCGACGCAGTAGAATCTTTCTCTGATCGAATCCCACTGCGAGCGGTCGGAGATCTCGAACTGCTCGTAAGAGCTTCCGGACTCCTTCATGCCTTCCGTGATCTTTCCCAGGATCTTATCTGTATTGCTGTATTTCTTCACACGCGGACTTCCGTTAATGATCAGTGCATGCATGCGACCGCCTCCTTTACTTCACCCTTCGGGAATACGCCCAGGGACTTACTTCCGAAATTCAGTGTGCATCTTTCATTCCATCTCTCAAGATACGCACGGTCCGCCCCGCCGCGGAAAATCAGGCCGATATCGGTCTTCTGCTTATAGCGCATCACATGCCGCATCTGGTTTCCCTTAAACTTCAGATACATCGTGGCCAGCGGCAGGATTCGGTCAAAGAAATTCTTGCCCTTGTGATTGAGAAAACCGAGCGCCGTATCTGAGATGACCCACATCTGATCCGCGTGAATCATCTTCTTCAAAAGCACTTCGTAATCGTCTTTGATCGAGCAGATGCCCGGTGTCTTCAGCCAGCAGTAGTTGCATCCGACGCAGTGCGAGATCTTCATATCATGCGCTTCAACGATCTCATACTCCGCGCCGCGTGAAGAAAGATTTTTATCGATCGATGCCGTGATCTCGCGGTCATCCGTTGTATTCACTATAAGAATCATATATCTTTCCGTCCTTTTCATTTTATATAAATGCGTTTATATAAACACGTTTATATTATACCCTATGATCGAAACTGTCAACATGACAATCGTCACATTCCAAATCAATATCAGGTGGGAGCATCGGTCCGTATCAAGCTCCTTCCCTCCACGAAAAAAGCACCCGCCGTTATTGACGAGTGCTTTTCGAAATTAATGTGTAATTGAATGAACAGGGCAAGTGCTTTTCGCTCGGAATCTATTCTTTAAGACTCAGGTCCAGTAGATATCCTTCGAACCGAGTTCGATCAGCATCGAGTATGCCGGGATGCACTTCGCGTCGATCTGCTGCTCAACGCTGACCGGGACAAGCTCCTTGTGGTCGGCGATGCCGGCCTGAATAGAAGGCTCACCGCTGGCATCTTTCCAGAGCATAAGGCTTGTGTATCTGTCCCCAGAGCCGGCGCTGCAGAGTCCGACAGTCTCGAGCACGCGGATCTTGCCGGAACCGACGGCGATGATACGGAAACTGCGGGTCTCGTAAAGATTTTTCAACTGCTCTGCCTGCTCAGCTGTGAGGTAATACTCATCAGCCGGATCGTACAGGATGATGATGTGTCCGCTGTGACCGGCCGGTGCATCGGAACTCTCAATGGAGTAGTCCTCGAAGTTGAAGATCTTTCTGGCGCGGAAGTTCTCGGGAAGTCCCAGATCCCCGCCAAAATACATGATGTCATAATTTCTGTCGTTTACCTTCTGTGCGTAATTGCCCACATAGCTCTGATCCTTATCCTCGCGGGACTTCGAGTTCTTGAAGAAATTCCCGACGACCAGGATGATGATCAGCGCCACGATGGCGACAATGATTGCGATAAAATACTTTCTGCGATACTCCATAAACCTGTTTCCTTTCCTGATTATCCTGTCCGATCAGGAGTCCTTCCTGCTATTCTTGCTCTTTGTATCCGAATCGCTGGTGCGATAGATCTCCGGCAAATCGAGCGTAATTGAGTTATTGCCACGCAGGCAGGATATATAATTCAGTTCTGTGGCAAGATCGTCTTCAATCTTGATCTTCTTCGGATCTTTAATACCGAACTTTTTGTAGATAGCCTCTATTGCTTCGTCCGTCTCGAACTCGTAATCCGGCCATTCATCATAGTAAACGTCTGTGCAGCCGTACATCGTATACACATCCAGATGATAAACGATCATAATACGGTTATCCTGAAGAAGGAGCGAATAGTCCATCGACTGCTGCAAAAACGTAGTGTATTCCGGAACTTTTTCAGTCCTATAGATGTCCCCGACCTGTACCCACTTATCGTCCGCGTGAAACGAGAAGTGACCGGTATGGTTCTTTTTATCAAGCTCGTAGACATCCTTCGGAAGATCATCCAGATCGTAGATCTCACGGTCTGCCAGCTCAGCATCTTCATCGTAAAGATATCCATAGTTGCTCTTGAGTAATTTAGGCGTCTTCTCGTATTTTGTCAGGACAGTCTCATAATTTTCAATATGGTCTTCAATACTTTTTTCAATCATCCATTCAAAGCAGTCTTCGGCACCATCTTCATCCTCAAAAGTGAACACCATCACACTTGATAAAAACTGGGTAAGCTCCTGCTTCTTTGCCTGACCCCTACTCGTCTCGATAGTTTTGCCCTTGCTGAGGTCTTCATCATACTTTAAGTAGCACAGCTCGCTGTCTGCGCCAAAGTTCTTCCAGCCGCCACCTGTTTTATTCAGTACCTTGTACGTATTAAAAAACAGGCCCATCGACGAAATCTTCTGTCCGATCATCATAACGGGACCCGAATCCTTAAGCGCAACCTTATACTTCGTTGGAGAATTATACTCATCAGAAGTAAAGTAAAAGCCCTCATTCCAGTCGTCCAGACTGAGAGTATCCTCATCAGTCTCTTCCGCCTCCAGCTTATCCTCCAGAAAGCTGCTGAGTTCATCCTCTTCGGGGATCCGGAACTTGCCGGACTTACTGCACGCGGAAAGCGGCAGGATCATGGATGTGATCAGACTTAGTGACAGAACACGGATCAGTTTTTTCATAACGCCCCTCCAAAAGCACTGCAGTGCTTTTCCCGATTTCATATCCTCAAGAGATCACCCTAAATCCCGTCAAGGAAAATATACTCTTTCTATTATAGTGCAATTCGAAAAAAAAAGAAAAAACCCCGGAATCTTGCGATTCCGAGGTTTCTCGTCCGGCGGGTGACAGGTCCGCCTCAATGGTGGGTAGTATTGGACTCGAACCAACGACCCCTTGCATGTCAAGCAAGTACTCTAACCAGCTGAGCTAACCACCCATCTATTGCGACTTTCAAATTTTACTAAAAGCCGCGCAAGAAATCAAGAGGCAATTACTCCACACCGAGGTAGGAGAAATCCTTGTCCTCGATGGCTGCCTTGACGGCAGATTCGTCCCAGGCCGCTTCGTCAGAAACTTCGATCACACAGTTCTTCGCGTTGTGATCCGGAGCCGCGTAAGAAATAAACGGCAGCGCCTCAAGTGCTTTTTTCACGGTAGCTTCGCAATGGCCGCACATCATACCGTCGATCTTAAGTGTCTTTTTCATAGTAGTACTCCTTTTCTCCGTTTCCGGAATTGTTATTTCTTCGGGGGATTTCCCGTGAAGAGGCTTATCGTGAGAGCTGTCGTGCATCTTGAAAAGGTTCAGCCGCAGTGCGTTCATGCACACAGTGAAACTGCTGATGCTCATGGCCGCGGCACCGATCATGGGGTTCATCTTCCATGAGAGAATGCCCGCCGCGACAGGGATGCAGATCAGGTTATAGAAGAATGCCCAGAACAGATTCTCGTGGATGTTTTTCACCGTCTTACGGCTCAGCCGGATCGCGGCGGCGACGTCAGTGAGCGTGCTGTTCATGAGGACCACATCCGCACTCTCGATCGCTACATCCGTACCTGCGCCGATGGCGATGCCGATGTCCGCAGTGGTCAGGGCCGGTGCGTCGTTAATACCGTCACCGACCATGATGACCTTGTTGGCGGATTCATGCTTCGCGGCCATGGTGGAAACGGATGCATCGGGACTGGTCGTGGCCGCAGAAGCTTTGCCTGTCTGGAGCGCCTGAATGACCGCGCCTTTTCCATCAGGGAGAACGCCTGCGATGACATGATCGACTTCTGCTTTATTTCCGATCGCTCGGGCGGTGCGCTCATTATCGCCTGTCAGCATCACAACTTTCAGGCCGAGATTTTTCAGCTGACGGATGCCTTCGGACGAATCTTCTTTCATCGTATCCGCGACAGAGATCATGCCGAGAAGCTTGCCGTCTTCTTCGAAGAACAGTGGCGTCTCGCCGGAGTTCGCGGCCTTCTCTTCCGCATCTGTGATTTCCTTCGGGAAGGCGGCAAATGTTCGGATGTACTTACCGCTTCCGCCGTGAACATGTTTGCCGGCGATCGTTCCTTCCAGGCCATTTCCGGACCGGATGGAGAAGTTTTCGATCATAAAGAGGTCACATGTTCCGTCGCACCCGGAGCCGGTGGAGACGACTGCCTGATCTGCGCTCATCGCATCTGCTTTCTTTGATGCGGCCGCGCCATCTTTCTCCCCTTCGACTTCAGCGACGATCGCTTTTGCCAGCGGGTGCTCACTTCTTTTTTCCAATGCATATGCTCTCTGCAGAAGGTAATCTCTGCTGATGCCGTCTGCAGGAAGGATCGATGTCACGCGGGGCTCGCCCGATGTGATCGTACCGGTCTTATCAAGCGCGACAACAGTTGCTTTTCCGAGAGTTTCGAGCGCTTCACTTGTCTTAAAGAGGACACCGTTTTTCGCACCGAGTCCGTTGCCGACCATAATGGCCACAGGCGTCGCCAGACCAAGTGCGCACGGGCAGGAAATGACCAGAACGGAGATGCCTCTGGCAAGCGCAAAGCTTACTTCTTTTCCTGCGATCAGCCATGCGGCGATCACCAGGACAGCGATGCCGATGACCGTCGGGACGAAGATCCCCGAGACCTTATCCGCAATACGTGCGATCGGTGCTTTTGTCGCGGAAGCATCCGACACCATCTTAATGATCTGCGAAAGTGTCGTGTCCTCGCCGACGCGGGTAGCGCGGCACTTCATGTAGCCCGAGCGGTTGATCGTCGCGGCACTTACCTTGTCGTCAGTAGCCTTATCCACCGGGACAGACTCGCCGGTCAGCGCGGATTCATCGACCGCGGACTCACCCTTGATCACGACACCGTCGACCGGGATGGACTCGCCCGGCTTGACGATAAAGATATCGCCGACAGCGACCTCCTCGACCGGGACGATGATCTCTTCTTCCGCGCGAAGGACACGCGCGGTCTTCGGTGCAAGATCCATCAGTGACTTGAGGGCGTTTGTCGTGCGTCCTTTACTCAGGGACTCGAGCGTCTTTCCGACGGTGATCAGTGCGGGGATCATCGCGGCGGATTCGAAATAGAGCTGGTTGTGATAGAGCTCGTGAAGCTCGGAATTCGCAGCGCCATTCGTGATCATGCCGCACATTCTGAAGAACACGAAAAGGCTCCACAGGAAAGACACACCCGAGCCGAGCGCAACGAGCGTATCCATGTTCGGGGCGCCGTGAAGGAGCGACTTCGTGCCGCTCTCGAAGAACTTTCTGTTGATGATCATGACGATCAGGGCCAGCAGCATCTGGGTGAGCGTGAGGCCCAGGTGGTTATGGTCGAAGTACGACGGCAGTGGGAAGTTCCACATGTTGTGTCCCATCGACACATACATGAGGATGAGCAGGAACCCGGCCGACAGGATCAGGCGGCGGACGAGCTTCGGGGTCTCGCGGTCTTTCAGAAAATCGGCATCATCGGATGCGGGTGCTTTTCGGGAGGAATCGGAGGAAGCCGAAGAAGCGGAGCCGGAAGATTTCAGGCTCGCGCCGTAACCGGCCTTCTCGACCGCTTCGATAATCGCTTCAGGCGTGGCCGTCCCCTCGACGCCCATGGAATTTGTCAGCAGGCTCACCGCAACTGAAGACACGCCCGGCACTGCTCCGACCGCTTTCTCCACGCGCGCAGAACACGCCGCGCAACTCATTCCCGTTACCTTAAACTGCTGCATCTTCGTTCTCTCTTTCTAACCGGGCAAGCCGCTTCGTGCGGCTGCTTCCCGGGCAATTACTTCATCAGTTTCTGCATGACTTTGACGAACTCGTCGATCGCCTCGTCCTTGCCTGCACGGATATCATCCGCCACACAGCTTCTCATGTGGCACGCCATCAGCTCCTTGTTGAAACTGTTGAGCGCCGCCGTGACTGCTGCGGCCTGCGTCAGGATGTCCGGGCAGTACGCGTCTTCTTCGATCATCTTCTCGATGCCGCGGATCTGACCCTCTGCACGGCGAAGGCGCTTGATCAGTTCCTTCTTCTCATCGTCCGTGCGGACCTTCTTCCTATCGCTGCAATGCGGGCATTTCTTCGTAGCCATATGCAAATTCCCCTTTCGGTTTTTCGTCTGTGTTACTTGTGCATGCATACCCCCAGGGGGTATACATCCTTGTTGCTATCATATACCCCCCAGGGGTATATGTCAACATCGAATGTACGCCATTTGTCTTTATCAGTGTTTTTCATTCAAAAACGACCAATATATCAATATTATTGGTCATTTCCCATCAGTTAGGAGCCTTAATGACTAACGAGATCCCGGATTTCACCTGGAAAAGCACTGTATTGGTCATTTTGTTTGACAGATTTCGAAAAGTGGGCAACGAAATGACCAATATAACTCAAATAAGTACTTTCCGAGCCTCTTCATTGGTCAAACAAGTACCAGTGATAAAGAAAATGACTAACGGAAGACCTCCGTTAGTCATTTGAGATGTTTTTTCATTAATAGTGTCAAATCTCGGGAATGAGTATTTCACTCACTGAATTTCGAGTCAACACTCACCGGTACTTTTTTATGAAAAGATCACACGATCTTGGTTCCGCAATATGTGCAGATGCCGGCGGCGCCGAGCTTCGTGGTCGCCTGACATGCCGGACAGGTTACTGTCATACCAGGAGCCATGCCACCCTGCTGAGGCATTTGCTGGAAGCCCTGCTGCATCGGCTGACCGCCCCCCTGCTGAGGAGCCTGCTGGAGGCCATGATTCATCAGCATACCTGCGCCAATACTACTCATTCTGGCTGCACCCATACCAGCTGCACCCATACCGGCTGCGCCCATTTGACCTGCACCCATACCTGTGGCGCCCATTGCCAGGTTGGCGCCGCCAATTGCGCCCTGCTGCCGGCTTGCATAAATCAGCGCGATCTGCTGCTGCACCTGCATGAACTGAGTCAGGAGAGTCGGATCAGGATTTCCCTGCGCCCTCTGAGCTTCAATCTGGGCTTTCAATTCGTCAGCCTGTTTTTTCAGCGACTGAAGGAATTCTTCTTCTCCGGATGCTGCCGAACCGCCACTCGACTTCATCGCATCAACAGCCGCCTTGATCTCGTTACCGCAGTCAACGCACTTATAGTACTCATCGATCTTATTGCCGAGGATGTTGAATCCCGAACGGGAAACGCTCCAGCCGCCGCTCTGACCGGGGTTCATCGGCTGCTCGCCGACCTCGATGCTGCCGCTCGAAAGCGCAAATCTCATCTCGTCGAAATAAGGATGGTTGACGCGGATGATGGCGTGAAATTCATAGGAATACTTATATCTCGGCGGATTGTAGCTGACGGACTTTCCGCTGCTGTCAGTTGTTCTGATCTCGTTTCTGTGCTCCTTCACGTCAAGGTCACATCCGAGTGCCTGCGAGAAATCCAGAACGTCAGGATTTGCCGCGTTGATATCTTTTGCCGAGGTAACCATGAACTTTCGGGCGTTGTCATCGATAATGAGCTTTGTGCTTGCCGTTCCCAGCGTTCTTGAAGCCTTAAAAGCAGCTACTGCCGACTTGTTCTGCTCACGATACTCGAGCTGCTTTTCGATGTCCGCCTTCGTGCTGTGACGGCGCTCGGAAAACCACGGAGAAAGCTTGCTCGCGCAGTCCTTACACATATTCGCATCCTCGAGTTTCTTGTTGCCCAGAAGACCGATCTTATTGCCGCAAAAATCGCAGAATTTCTTATCAAAAAGTCCCATAATTGCCTCCACTTGCTATCAATTTTTATCAATAATACTTTATCATTCCGACTGTAAATCTTCAAGTTTCCTTCCGCACGAAAAGCACTCACCCCTACAAAAAAGGACTGCCCCGCGGGACAGTCCTTTTCGCATATCGAATAAAAAAAGCGTCTTACATCAGAGAAGCCAGTTCGGTGTACTCGTAACCGAGAGCGGAAGCGACGTTCTTATTCGTGCACTTACCGTCATAGCAATTCACGCCGGAAGTGATGACTTCGCTCTTCTTGCAGGCTTCCTCGAGACCTGCCTCCGCGATCTGAAGGCCATACTTCAGAGTAGCATTTGTAAGCGCGATCGTACTCGTTCTCGGAACCGCACCCGGCATGTTGCCGACGCAGTAGTGAACGACGCCGTCCTCGATGAAGACCGGATCATCGTGAGTCGTGACGTGAGAAGATTCACCGCAACCGCCCTGATCGATCGCAACGTCAACAAACACCGCGCCATCCTTCATCTCCGGCAGATACTTCTTCTTAAAGAGCTTCGGTGTGGAACCGCCCGGGATCAGGACAGAACCGATGACGAGGTCCGCATCCTTGCAGACACGCTCGACGTTGGAATCATTACTTACGAGGGTCTGGATGTGCGCACCGAACATGTTGTCGAGTTCCTCGAGACGCTTGAGATTGACGTCGAGGATCGTGACATTTGCGCCCATACCGACGGCGATCTTGCAGGCATTCATGCCGACCGTACCGCCGCCGAGAATAACGACGTTTGCCTTCGGCGTACCCGGAACACCTGCGAGCAGAATGCCCTCACCGCCGAACTTCTTCTCCAGATACTTCGCGCCTTCCTGAATGGAAAGACGGCCCGCGATCTGGGACAT
>CAMYWO010000062.1:0-12614 GCA_947302815.1 uncultured Clostridia bacterium
GACACCGATCATGATACATGTATCGGCATTGGCGTTGATCTCGATATCTCCCTCGAGTGTACGGACGAGGATCGGAGTATTCGCAGTTACGAAGTCCTTGCAGAATACAACACCGACCGGAACTCTCTTCTTTCTGAAGCGGTGCAGGCCCTCGATGCTGATCTTATCGACACCGGCACGAAGGATCTCGCATTCGCCGGAATACTTGGTCAGCTTCATGCGCAGGAACTGCATCATACGCAGATCCTTGTACTTGGCGGAGTATTCATCCTTACCGATGAAACCACCGGCCTTATTCTTATGGCCGCCGCCGAAACCGACGTCCTCGGTGATATATTCGGCGAGCTCGCTGGCCTTGGTCTCCTTGATGCAGGAGCGGATGGACAGCTTATAGCCTGTGTACGTTTCGTTAAATGCGATACAGATATCCACGCGGTCGACCTGGATCAGGAAGTCACTGATAAGACCGAGGATATTCGGGTCACAGGGCTGAACCTGTACGATCGCGAGACGAAGTTCACTGTCAAAGGTGAAATCATTCATCGCCTGTGCGGCGATCGAGAGCTCGGAAAGAGACAGGTTCGAATTGGAAAGACGGACGACGGCTGCCTGGTCAAAGGCCAGAGCATCACGCATGTCTCGGTCGAGCGGGTGATAGATTTCAGAGAACTGGTTGGTATCACAGTAGAGACCATAGTAGAGAGCAGTCGCGCAGATCGGATCCTTGTTGATGTCGATGCCTTCGTTACGGAACAGCTGCCATACGAGTGTACAGCAGGAGCCGACGTTCGGCTGGATGTAGGAGTAATCCACATCGATCCCGCAGAACTGGTGATGGTCGATTACGGCTACTTTCGGAGCCGGGAAGAAACGGACATTACCGGAACGGTACTGGCAGTCGGTGGTGATCAGAAGATCACAAGTGCCGAAATCCGAGACACAGTACTCGATCGGGATACGGAACATCTCGATCATCATGGTGAGATTAACTTTGGTGATCTTGGTGCGTCCGCTGTAGATCAGACGGACATTGCAGCGATGGCTCTTGAAATACCTGTAGAGGGCAAATCCGGACGCGATCGCATCAGGATCCGGGTTATCATGACATTGGATGGTGATGTTTTTATATTGCGTCAAATCCGACAGTTTCATGAAAAAGAAAAACTGCTCCCTTCCCCCCAAGTAGATACACCTTCAATAAAGAAGAATAACCAACCAAAACAATAATAACACAGGAAGACGGAAAGAAAAAACCCTTTATGTGAGAGAAGTGAAACTTTTTAATCAGAACTTAATAATATAATGAGGCTGGGTGACTTGCGAATTGCGGTGTGAAGGCGCAAACTATACATTGAGAAAAAAGGAGGACCACCATGGGCAGAGTGAGATTACAGGCGCTGGCGCTATCTTGCGTGATGGTTTTTTCGATATTCTTAGGTGGTTGCGGATCTAAGAAGAAATCCGGCAAGGAAAAAGATTCGACCCAGAAGGCGATCGCTATGCTGGATGATTTCTGTGCGTATTATAAAATCGGTAAATATACGAAACTGGAAAAGATGATCGACGGCACGAGCAGTGGCCTTAGCGAACTAAAGGAATGCCAGAGAACAGAAGGAAAGACAGCGATCGATGCTGCCAATCAACGTCTCACCTATGAAGTCGGAGATGTTAAGGTCGATGAGGATAAAGCAGAAGCGATCCTTACCTTTAAGTATTTTGATGTAAAAGCAGTCTCTGAAGAAGTCAATTCCTACAGCACGGCAAAAGAGGTCAAGAAGGCGATAGAAGAGGCAAAAAGCAAGGACCTGAAGTTCACTTGCGATCTCGCCTTTGATGAAGACTGGCTGATCGACAGCAAAAGTGTTGATGAGATGATCGATGAGATGTACTCATTTCTTTCCGGTATAAGGTTTGAGAAGAAGTCGACTGCGCAGCCGACCACCGCTCCCGGCCAATCGGGACAGACACTTACAGACGCGGGCCACGGCTGGTACGATGACCAGTTCAATGAGGTCATGGCATATCACCAGTCAGATAAGTTCATTCGTTTTGTCGCTACTTTCTGGGAACAGTGCTACGGTGAGACCGTGACGTTTGAGTTTACGGATGAGGCGGGAAATACATATAGAGATTCAGTTGTTGTGGACGACGGCGATGATTTCGCCTACTGCGACTGGTCGCCGGGATACAAACTTCCTGCTGGCTGGCTGACGTGTTCGGTCTATGATAAGAATATGAACCTGGTTACTTCCGGATATATCGAGATCTATGATGACAGCCGTCCGCTGCCGGAAATCATCTATGCGTTTGACGTGGTGATGGTCGATAAGGACGGAAACGCCGTGCCCGGATATAACGAGGGAACAGATTATATGGCTGTTAAGATGACGCTCGATCATGTGCCGCAGAATCCGGATCTCAATTATAATCTATATACTTATGACGCTTGGAATTCCGGAAGCGCGCCGTTCTCTTCGGGACCGATCAAAGCGGATACTACAGAGCTTCTCGTTCCGCTGAAAGATCCTCAGTCTCTTTCGGCAGGCAGGTATTTCCTTGAAATTGTGGATGCAGATCAGGCAATGGTCGCGAATATCACTTTTGATATTATTTTACCGGGAGAGAAATTTGTACCGGATGCTCAGGACGCACTCTGTGCATATAACGGGTGGAGCCTAAACTCGATGTCATTTGCTCTTGTGGACAAGATCCCCAAAGATGCGAAGAAGTTATACTATTACTTCGAGACGCAGGATTACTATTACTATATGCCTTTCAGTTATGAGATAACAGATGGATCAGGGAAGAAGATCCAGGAGGGAACCTGCGTTATGCTGAACTCATCCATGGCGGAGATTGAGATCGAAGTCCCGTCTACGGTCAACGGTTCGCTTAAGATTCAGGTGTATAATCCTTCCGGAACATATTTCTGTGAGTCCGTCATTGAGGAGGAGACATAAATGAAGAACAAGAATCTGATACCGATCATGTCGGTGATCACAGGGGTGCTGGTGATCATCACGCTGGTTCTGCTTTTTGCGATCGGTCCGTGGAAGAAGTCCGAGAAGGATACTTCGCTAAAAGCACCGAAAGACGGTACTGAAGTGAGCCTGACGGACCCTTCGGACGAGGAAAGCTCAGATCCGGATCTCTCGGATCCGGAGACAGACGGTACTCAGAATCCGGACATGTCCCTGTCTACGGAAGCATCTTCCAAGGACACAGAGCCGGAACTGACATCAGATACGACACCTTCCAGTGAGACGGCAACGCCGACACCGGAACCGACTGCAACCCCGACCCCGACACCGGAACCGACAAAGACTCCGACTCCGGAGCCGACCGCAGAACCGACACCTTCGAAGAAGCAGACTCCTGCCGGTTCGTACGATCTGTCCGGTATGGTCATCGTTCTTGATCCGGGTCACCAGAGAAAAGCAAACTCCGAGCAGGAGTCCGTTGCGCCATGGTCCGATGAGACGAAGCCGAAGGTCTCCGCCGGAACATCCGGTGTGGCGACCAAGCGTCCGGAATATGAGGTCGTTTTGGAGATCGGCCTGAAGATGAGAGATTATCTCGAGTCGATGGGTGCGACGGTCATCATGACACGTACCTCTAACGATGTAAACATCTCGAATATCGAGCGTGCGAAGATCGCGACAGATAACAATGCGGATGTCTTTATCCGTCTGCACTGCGATGCGGCGGACAGTTCGTCTACCCGCGGCATCGGAGTCTTTGTCTGCAGCCGCGGTGAACTCGCGGACAGTCAGGTCAAGTGGGGCGACTGGCTCGGCAACTGCCTGTCGGATGCGACCGGATCCAAGTACAGAGGATGCCACGCTTCGACCACTTACAGCGGCCTGAACTGGGCGACATCGGTCCCGTCGTTCCTTCTGGAGATGGGCTATATGACCAACCCGGAGGATGACCGTCTCCTGTCCGATCCGGACTATCAGCAGAAGATCTGCGCCGGCTGCGCGGCATTCTGCTACAAGATGAAAAACAGATAACCAGAAAGGTAAAACGATGAGCGATAAAACGAAAGACTTCAATTTTACTCCGGGAGAGAACGAGCAGTATAAGCCCGTGACGGCCGAGATCACATGCAGCAAGTGCGGGAAGAAGAACACGCTGACGCTTCGTGCCTGTGTCAACGTCTCCCTGCATCCTGAGGAAAAAGAACAGGTCCTCGACGGCTCTTTCTTCCGTTATAAATGTCCCGAGTGCGGCGAGGAAATGTCCGTTACCTATCCTCTGCTTTATGACGATATGGGAAAAGCACTGATGATCTATCTTCTTCCGGGACAGACGGAAGATGCGCTGGCCAAGCTTAACGCACAGCAGAAGACCTGGTCGGACGAGATGCTGAAAGCTGCAAAGGTCTGCACCATGCGTGCGGTCCGCTCCGTCAATGAACTTGCAGAAAAGATCAATATCGCCGATGCAGGTCTTGATGACCGTTTTGTTGAACTGTCGAAGGCCTTCGTGTTCTCGCAGTTCCTCAAGCAGGACCCGGGATGTGAAGTGGTACAGGTGCTTTTCGAGCGGCAGAATGAGAAAGACGGCATCGTGGTATTCAGCAAGGACGGAAGAAAATTCTGGGTCGAGTTCCCGGAAGGCCTTTACGACGAGGTCGTGCGCATGTTCGGCGAGAAGGTCGGAAAAGCATCCGGCACGGAATACGAGCTGATCGATGCGGGCTGGTCCATGAAGATCCTTGCCGATATAAACAAGACGTAATGCTGAAATCAAGGAATAGTGATATAGTATTAGCAGAAAAAAGCGGGTCCGGAGGAAGGACCCGGGACATCGATTTGGTTTTGCGGGGGAAGAAAACATGAAGAAGGCTTTGCGCCGTCGGATCATCATCATAGCGACAACTGCGGTCGTGGTTTTCGGCCTGGGAATGGCGCTGAATATCTATATCGAGAAGGAAAAGCGCGTTTACAAGGAGTGCTCCGTTGAAGCCGGAACACCGGTAAGCGCTTCGGATTTCGTGCGTTTCAAGTGGGATAAGAAAGCGGCGGCATTCCAGTATGGCACATCGGCATACGATGTCACCGTTCCGGGCGAATACCCGATTTCGATCCAGATCGGAAAAAAGAAATACTCATCAAAACTGGTCGTCCGGGATACGATCCCGCCGACGCTGACGGCATCCCCGAAGACGACAATGTACGGTCAGGCCATGAAGGCCGAGGACTTCGTTGTGACGATGGAAGACCAGACGGCATGCGAAGTAAGCTACGAAAACGAACCGAACTTTGAGAAGGTCGGTATGCAGGATGTAACTCTCCTGTGCCGCGATCTGGGCGGGAATGTTTCCACGACGACCACACAGCTCCAGGTCATCGGCATCTATCCGGAGGTAACTCTGGAGGCCGGAAGCAAGCAGCCGGAGATCGGAACATTCGCTTTTGGCGAGACCAATGCGACACTGGTGACACCGCTTAGCTCCATCAAGATGGACGAGCCGGGTGACTATACGATCTCTTTTAGTGTCGGAGGAGTCCGCTACGACAGTATCCTTCACCTTCTGGACACGACTCCGCCGAGAGCGGTAGGTGTGGATTACGAGGGCTTTGCCTGCTATCCGAAGGAACCGCTGGATCTTCTCGAGGGTGTGACAGACGCGACGGAAGTTAAGGCAGAGTTTGTCGAGGATCCGAAGTTTGATGAGCCGGGCGAAAGAGATGTACAGATCCGTCTGACCGATAAGGGCGGCAACGAGCAGATCATCACTTCGCACATCAAGCTGAACGCGGATACAGAACCTCCGGTCATTTCCGGAACAAAAGATATCAGCATCATTACCGGACAGGCGATCGCCTATAAGGATAAGGTCAAGGTTACCGATAACGCCGATCCGGACATCTCCTTTACTGTCGACAACTCCGAAGTAGATGTCGATAAGGAGGGTACTTATAAAGTTGTTTATTCGGCCGAGGACCGCTCCGGCAATAAGGCGGAAGTGACGATTACAGTCACAGTCGTTTACCGTCCGTATACGGAAGATGACCTGTGGGAACTCTGTGATCAGGTTCTGGCGCAGATCATTAAGCCGGGCATGACCGAGAAGCAGAAGGTCGAGGCAATCTTTAACTGGGTCGACTGGTCGATCAAGTATCAGGGCCATGCGACGAAGGTCAGCTGGGTGCAGGGTGCTTACGAAGGCATCAAGAACCGTATCGGTGACTGCTTCAATGTAGCTTCTGCCTGCCACGCGCTCTACACACGTGCAGGTATCGAGACTTTCATGATCGAGCGTTACCCGATCACGTACGCGCAGCACTTCTGGAACGCGGTCAAGATCGACGGCGTCTGGTATCACTGCGATGCTCTGACGAAGGATGACGGAACACGATTCTTCATGTGGGATTCCAAGAAGATGAAGGATTATGCAGATACGCACCGTGGATATTTCTACTACGATGCTTCCCGCTACGACGTGGAGATCCCGTAATCAGACAGGATCCGTACCGGATATAGAAATGGAAACCGCGCCTTAGGCGACGGGAAAGAGAGGATAAACGATTGAAGAAACTGGGCATCATCGGAGGACTGGGTCCGCTGGCTACGGCATATTTCTACCGCCGCGTGGTCGAGTTTACCGATGTCTCCACGGATCAGGAACATATTGAGACCTGGATCGCATCTGTCCCGGAGATCCCGGACAGAACCGCTTTCCTGCTGTCGGAAGAAGGCGCGAAGGATCCGCGTCCTGCCCTGATCGAAGTAGGCAGAAATCTTCATTCGATCGGTGCGGAGGTCCTGGCGATCCCATGTATCACTGCACATGCTTTTCACAAAGAAATGGAAGAAGGCATCGGCCTTCCGGTCCTTCATGCGATCCGTGAACTGGGCGCATGGTGCAAGGAGAACGGCGTGACTTCCCTCGGAGTTATGGCGACGGACGGTGCACGTCAGACCCGCATCTACGAAGATGAACTGGCTGTTTTCGGCGTGAACTGTATATGGCCGGGCGAACGCGGGCAGAAGAGCGTCATGGCCATGATCTACGAAGATGTGAAGGCGGGAAATGCGCTGGATCAGACTGCTTTCCAGATGGTTTCCGGCGAGCTTTTCGGGCTTGGCGCGCAGGCAATCGTGCTCGGTTGTACGGAACTGTCGCAGGCGATGGTCGAGATGGATCTCGACGACAGATTCGTGGATATCATCGATGTTCTCGCACGCGCTTGTGTGCGTGAATGTATGAAATAACGCGCCGCGGACCCGGATAACGGAAGCGGAAGTGCTCCTGCCGCGGCGGAAAAAGGAGATAAAGAAATGCATAATCATGTGCTGAAAGATCTGAAGAATACGGTGGCGAAGTTCCCGGACAAGCCGGCCTTCTGCGGAGAAAAATCCTCGCTGACATTTAAGCAGCTCGATCACGCGATCGATACGGTCGGCACCTATATTCTGAAGCTGGGTATCCGGAAAAGCCCGATCGTTGTCTATATGGAGAAGTCGCCGGAAGAGGTGGCTTCTTTCTACGGAATCATCCGCGCGGGATCCTACTATGTCCCGATCGACGCGGAGATGCCGTCAGTACGTATCCATCTTATTCTCGAGAATGTAAAAGCACCGCTCCTGATCTGTGATGATGCAACTGCCGGATCCGCGCAGGAACTCGGCTTTGACGGAAAGATCGTAAAATACA
This sequence comes from uncultured Clostridia bacterium, assembly GCA_947302815.1. Taxonomy (GTDB): domain Bacteria; phylum Bacillota; class Clostridia; order Saccharofermentanales; family Saccharofermentanaceae; genus Scatonaster. The sequence goes on from CAMYWO010000062.1 coordinate 7,667, forward strand.
GTGAGATCCTGGAAGGGGATACGGGTATCGATGATGCATCGCTTACGGAAGTGTACAATTCTTCGATCGATACGGATCCGCTCTATATCGTATTTACCTCTGGCTCGACAGGTGTTCCGAAGGGCGTTGTCGGATGCCACAGAGCGGTGAACGACTATATCGACCAGCTCTCCGAGGTGCTGGGATTCTCTGATGAGACGGTCTTTGGCAACCAGACCCCGCTTTATCTTGATGCATGTTTCAAGGAGCTCTATCCGACGATCCGCTACGGCGCGACGACATACTTTGTCCCGAAGACACTCTTCATGCAGCCTCTGAAACTCGTGCAGTACCTGAACGAACATCAGGTCAACACGGTATGCTGGGTAGTATCAGCATTAACGATCATCAGTGCTTTTGGAACATTCAAGACAGAGATCCCGAAGTACTTAAAGACTATCGCATTTGGTTCTGAAGTGTTCCCGCTGAAGCAGTTCCGTATGTGGAGAGCCGCCCTTCCGGAGGCGACATTTACAAACCTCTACGGACCGACCGAGGGCACGGGCATGTGCTGCTACTACAGAGTCGACAGAGACTTTGAAGACGGCGAAGCGATCCCGATCGGACGTCCCTTTGATAACACGGACATCATCCTTCTCGACGATGACAATAAAGAAGTTACGAAGGAGAGCGGTGAGCAGGGTGAGATCTGCATCCGCGGAACCTCGCTGACGCTCGGCTACATGAATAATCCCGAAAAGACATCGGAAGCATTTACCATCAATCCGCTTCAGAAAGGATGGCCGGAGCTCATCTACAGAACCGGTGATATCGGACGCTACAATGAGCGCGGCGAGCTGATGTTTGTCTCGAGAAAAGATTTCCAGATCAAGCATATGGGCCACCGTATCGAGCTTGGTGAGATCGAGGTCAATGCACAGATGATCGAAGGGATCACGGGTGCTGCCTGCGTGTACGACAAGGCAAAAGGAAAGATAGTGCTTTTCTATAGCGGTGATAAGGAAGAGGCCGACATGAAGGTCCTTCTTAAGGATTCTCTCCCGAGATATATGGTGCCGAATGTCACGAAGAAACTCGACCGCATCCCGCTGACCAGTAACGGCAAGACCGACCGTGTCGCGCTTAACGGAATGATCTGATCAGCCGGAAAAGGCGGAAAAAGCCGTATCTGAGTGCTGAATGCGAAACTGCCTCGGTGTATAGCCGGTCTTCTCCCGGAATACCTTGATGAAATGACTCTGTGAGCAGAACGCGAGTGAATACGCGATCTGTGAGTAGGTGTACTCGGTGCGGGTAAGAAGCGCCTGCGCCGTCTCTATCCGTCTTCTGAGGAGATATGCACTGAACGATTCTCCGAGTTCTGCTTTAAAAAGGGATGCGAGGTAATTCGGGTGCAGGCCTGTCTGGACGCCAAGATCGCGAAGTGTGATTCTGCTGGAAAAATGCGAATCGATATAGTTCAGACAGGTAAGGACCGGCTTGGAGTAGATCTTGTCGCTTTTGGTAAGCTGCACGAGCTCGACGAGCTTCGTCCAGAACTCCCGCACCAGCTCCCGCAGTGCTTTTTCCGTGGTAAGAACATCTGCTTTCTGGATATAAAGGTCGCTGAGTGTATAGACGCGCTCCTGGGGAACTCCCGCCTCGATCGCATAGCGCGTCGCAAGTCCGGTGCCGATGATGAATAGATACCGCATGTTCCGGACCGGGTCGGAAGAAAGCTTGCCCTGGATCTTCGGGTCGCTGATACGGACGGCCTCATCGACCGCCGCCATATCGCCCTGCATCAGAAGATGGTATCTCCTGTTTTCTTCGCGGTATGTCGTGTGGCGGAAGCTGTTCTCACTGTTTTCATGAAGAAGACGTGCGATCTCGCTCTGGGGGATGAGTGTCTCGGGCATGTGCAGTGCTCCTTTGAAAATTGATACAAATCTTAACATTATTATATAACTGAAACAGAGAAAGAAATATAGTTGTGGGGAAGGAAAAGTGCTTTTCACATATGGAAAAGCACTTTTACATGCGAAGTTTCAGGAGAATGACGATGGATATTCTATTTGCGGAAGGATCGAAGAAAGAGTTTTTGGAACTGCCAAAGGAGACGGTAAAAGATCTCGCACTCGAAGAGATCACCTCGTGGATGTCGGTGATGGTCGAGGAGAGGGTAGTGCTGACGACGACGATGAGCCGTGTGCTCGCCGATCCGGAGGATATGCGGTTCCGCCAGGAGATCTTCCGCGATCTGATCGATAATCCGGAGCTTCGGGAGGGCCTCTATGAGGCGGTCTCTATGATCCGCTCCATGAAGGAGTTCTCCGGTGCGAACCGTGCGACCAATCTGAAAGATAATGCGCTCTATACGATCCTTCAGGAACTGCGGTCGATCTCTCTGTACTCGGATACCGTGCGGTTTCTCTCGGACCTTCTCGGGAAATACGAGATCCGCTCCCGCGGCCTTTTGGCACTGAAGAAGGAGATGGATGCGGTCATCGCGACGGAGAAATTCAGCGAACTGAATGAAGACGTCAAGAAGATGATGGAAGACCTGACCACCGTGCGGTCGGCGATCATCGGGGTGAACTTTACACCGGATCTTGATATCGAGAACATCGCAGCTGTCGAGTTCATGCCGGTGCCGACCCGCTCAAAATACAGTTTCGTCAATGTTGCTTCCAGTATCGGTATCCTGACAAAGGCGGGGCAGGGGGCGCAGGCGATCGGTATGTCCCATGTAAACAATGTTTCCAGCAAGTATAAAGATCCGCTTCTGGTCGCGATGATGCCGATGATCGAGAAACACATGAAGCGCCATTTCGCTTCGGTCAGGAAGGTCATCTCCCAGTACCGCGATCTCGACATGAAGGGCATCACCGACCTTTACGAGGGCATGGTGTTCTATACCTGCTGCTCGCGCTATGCGGAAAAACTTCAGGAAAGAGGATACGGAGTCAGCACTCCGGTGATCGAAAAGACAGAGGATAAGAAGTGGGAAGTGAAGGGATTTTACAATATCCGTCTGGCGATGCTCCGCGAGAAAAATGTCGTCAAGAATGATTTCTCCTTCTCGGAAGAAGAGCGGATCTTCATCCTGACCGGCCCGAACAGAGGCGGTAAGACGATCCTTGAACAGGGACTGGGACTTGTGTCCCTGATGGCATCGGTCGGACTCTTCGTCACGGCGGATTCCTGCCGGGGGATCCCGTTCAGAAATATCCTGACGCACTTCCCGATCGACGAGAACCTCACGATCAATTATGGCCGCCTCGGCGAAGAAGCGAAGCGTGTCCGCGAGATCGTCACGCAGACAGATGCCGACACACTGGTGCTTTTCAATGAGACGTATTCGACGACATCTTCCTCGGATGCGCTCTATCTGTCCGAGGATCTTCTTCACATCCTGAAGGACAAGGGCGCGGCGGTGATCTTTAACACGCATATCCACGAGCTTGCCAAAGAGATCCCGGAGATGAATAAGTGGGACGGCAAAGGAAAGATCATCAGTGTGATCATGGAGATCAAGGATAACGTCAACACGTTCCGCGTCAAGCGCGCCGAGCCGGACTACTGCTCCTATGCGAAAAATATTGCACTAAAATACGGGGTCACCTACGAGCAGATGAAGGAATCGTAAAACGGAGCTTTACTGGCTGCGGAGGCGAAGGAAAACTGAGATCCAGCCCTCTTCATTCAAGGGAAGCGAGTGCTTTTCAAGGGGAAAAGGAAAATCGGTGATTTCACGTGTCGAAAAATCAGGCGCGTATCAAGGGAAAATAGAAAAAACAAAGATTCACGTGTTGCTTTTTGAGTAGGAAATCAAGGGAAATCGTGAATATCATCAAAACCCTTGTTTAGGAAAGGCGAATTCGTCCCGTGGTTTTCGAATGCTGCAAAAAATGGTATGATAGCGGGTGTAATTAATCCTGTGAGGTAGGAATATGGACGAACTTATTGCGATTTTAAAGGACATCCATCCGGATGTGGATTATGCAACTGCTACGAATCTGATCGATGGGAAGATCCTCGATTCTTTTGATGTCATCTCTCTCGTTTCGGAGATCGCCGACAAGTTTGACGTCGTCATCTCGGCGGAATACATGGTTCCGGAGAACTTTAACTCCGCACAGGCCCTGTGGGACCTGATCCAGAAACTCGAGGACGAGGAGTAAGAGAAGACCGGCGCCGGATCTGACTGATGCGGTCAGAGCGTGGCGCGGATCAACGGATAAACTATGCTTTTTACTTCCTACGAATTCATCGGATTTGTAATCCTTCTGGTATCGCTCTACTATGTGCTGCCGAAGAAGGCCAAGTGGCCCCTGCTCCTGCTGGGGTCTTACGTTTTCTATTACTTCGCGGGATGGACGTGCCTCTTTTATATCCTCGGAGTCACGGTCATCACGTATGTCGCGGGACTTCTGATCTCGAAGAATAAGAAGAAAGCCGATGCCCGCTTTGCCGAGATGAAAGCACTGGAAAAGAGCGGTGAAGGGTCCTCGGAGGAAGTCGGAAAAGAAGCCAGAAAGCGCTTCAAGGAAGCACAGAAGAAGCGCCGCCGCAGAATCATGGCGATCGGTATCACGCTCGCACTTCTGATCCTCGCGGTCGTGAAATATACCAACTTCACAATCTACAACATTAATGGTATCCTCGCGGCATTCCATGCGCCGAAAAGGATCAACTTCCTGACCATCGCACTGCCGATGGGTATTTCTTTCTACACATTCCAGGCGGTCGGCTATGTCATCGATGTCTACCGTGACCGTCACGAAGCACAGAAGAATTTCTTTAAATACGCGCTGTTCGTAGGATTCTTCCCGCAGCTTGTGCAGGGCCCGATCAGCCGTTACGGCGATCTTTCCAAAGAACTGTATAATCCGCATTCGTTTAAGGGCCGTGTACTGGAAAGAGGCCTTCAGAGAGTCATCTGGGGTTATTTCAAGAAACTTGTGAT
>CAMYWO010000063.1:0-12532 GCA_947302815.1 uncultured Clostridia bacterium
TCCGACGATGGTTCCGGCGATAACGCGGGATCCGGCTCAGGAAAGATGCTGGGCTATTACTCACTCGCGAAGCAGAGCGATACCGAGTGGGAACTCAACAACCTCTGCGTGCTCCCGGAGCACCGCCACGACGGGATCGGCGACCTGCTCCTGCAGGATGCTTTTAAGCGTGCCCGCGAACTCGGTGCGGTGAAACTCAATATCGGAATCGTGGAAGAGAACGTGCGCCTGCGAAAATGGTACGAGTCGAAAGGCTTCATGCATCTCGGCACAAAGAAGTTCGATTTCTTCCCGTTCACCTGCGGATATATGGAAAAATCACTATAACGCAATCACTTATCTCAAGTGGCCGCGTTATGCGGTCACTTCTTTTTTCCGCAGATCATAATACGAAAACGCATATAGAAAACACATATTGAAAAGAATAAGAGAGGCAAAGAAATGGAAAACGCAATTGTTATGAAGAATGTCTGCAAGGATTTCAAGATCCTCAACCGTCACGAAGGCCTGAAGGGCAGCATCCGCGACCTTTTCTCGCGTGACTACAAGACGATCTCCGCGGTTAAGGACGTATCTCTTGAGATCGGCCGCGGCGAGATCATCGGATATCTCGGACCGAACGGCGCAGGCAAGTCCACGACCATCAAGATGATGACCGGAGTCCTCGAGCCGACATCCGGCGACATCCTCGTCAACGGCGTCGTGCCGTATAAGGAACGCACGAAGAACTCCGAGCACATCGGTGTTGTTTTCGGACAGAGAAGCCAGCTGTGGTGGTCGCTCCCGCTGATCGAATCCTTCCGCCTTCTCCGCGACATCTACATGGTGCCGAAGAAGGACTACGAAGACATGCTGGAGCTTTACCGTTCGCTCGTGGATATCGAGCCGATCCTCCATAAGCCCGTCCGTCAGATGTCGCTCGGACAGAGAACGCTGAGCGATATCCTGGCGGCCTTCCTCCACAACCCGGCGATCGTCTTCCTCGACGAGCCGACCATCGGACTCGACGTCTCGATGAAGTCGAAGATCCGTGACCTCATCAAGGGACTCAACAAGGAGAAGGGCACGACCGTTATCCTGACGACACACGACATGGGCGACGTCGATGCGCTCTGCAAGAGGATCGTCATCATCGACGAAGGAAAGAAGATCTACGACAATGACATCGAGCACCTGAAGTCCTACTTCGGTTCCTACCGGACGCTCCGCATGCGCCTCAGCGATGACACATGGGAAGAGCGCGTCATCGACGAGACGAAGGAAGACGTTATGCAGGTCATCCTCGAAAAGCAGAAGGAGCATAAGATCAAGGATATCCAGCTCCAGGAGATCTCGACGGAAGAGGTCATCAAGAAGATCTACGAAGGCAGTTCCGCTTCAAAAGCACCTGTGCCGGCGGCTCCTGCTGAAGATGACAAGAACGCGAAAGGGGAGGCATAAACCATGAATCTGAGAAGACATCTGGCGCTGACGCGCGCGGGCATCATGGAGTCTCTCCAGTACCGCCTCGGCACTGCAGTCACGCTCTTTGCCAACTTGATATATCTCGTACTCGTGTACTACCTGTGGAAGGCGATCTACGCATCGTCCGGCACGGACGTCGTCAACGGCATGACGTTTACCGACACCATGATCTACCTGATCCTGGCAACCGCACTCTTCAACTTCCTCGAGATGTTCGTCGTGTGGGATATGAGCCGGTCGATCCAGTCCGGAAAGATCATACTCGATCTTCTGAAGCCGATGTATTTTCGAGAGTACACATTCTGGAGCTACTCCGGATCACATGTAGTGCTTTTCACGCTGACATTCGTACCGACATTCATCGTCGTACTGATCGTCACCCACGGCGCGATCCCGATGGGAATAAACCTTCTGTGGTTCGCATTATCAACTGTGATTGCACTCGTCGTTAACTTCAGCATGGAAATGATCGTTGCGACGATCTGCCTCTACACGGAGTCGACCTGGGGCATCAACATCGTAAAGGAAACCATCGTCCTCCTCCTTTCCGGTGCGTCGATCCCCCTGGCCTTCTTCCCGGAGGCGCTGCGGCAGGTCGTACAGTACCTCCCGTTCCGCGCGGTCTATGACATCCCGCTGACGATACTTCTCGAAAAGAACGACACGAATACGATCAGTGGACTTCTTCCGATGTTCGGACTGCAGCTCGCGTGGGCGCTGATCCTGACACTCGCGGGAACTCTTTTCTGGAACTATTCCGTCAGAAAAATCACCGTTAACGGAGGCTGATATGGAAAACGTTATGACAACACAAAAGCACAGGAGAGGCTTCGGCTTCTACTTAAGAATATACAGGAAGATCCTCGTGCAGGACTTAAAGAGTAAGATGAGTTATCGTGCGGACTTTATCATCTCCACGATCGGCATGATCATGACGAATCTTTCGGGCTTTGTTACATTCCTCATCCTCTTCAAAAACTTCCCGACGATCAACGGCTGGGACTACCATCACATGCTGTTCCTCTACGGATTTTCACTGATCGCGCTGACGCCGGTCCAGTGCTTTTTCGACAACAACTGGAACCTGCGATTCCAGGTGCAGAGCGGCGACTTTATCAAGTACTGCTTCCGCCCGATCAACGTGTTCTTCTACTTCATGTCGGAAGTTTTCGATGTAAAAGGACTGGGGCAGTTAGCATTCGGTATCGGCACGCTCATCTATGCGTGGGTCAACATCGGAATCCCGGTGACACCGGTCGTGATACTTAAGCTTGTGCTGTTCCTCCTGACAGCATCGCTCTTCATGATTGCGATCATGAATGCAGCAGCAGCGACATGTTTCTGGATCGTCGGTTCGGGATATGTCATGGTCATCATGTTCCGCTTCAAGGACTTCGCGAAGTATCCGTCGAATATCTTCCACGGCATCTTCAGGATCCTCTTTACCTTCGTGATCCCGATCGCGTTCGTGGCATATTATCCGAGCCTTGCGATCCTCGAGTCCAACGACATCCCGGTCCTGACCTGGTGCGCGCCCGCGCTCGGTGTGCTGTTCTTCTACCTGAGCTACAAGTTCTGGATGCTGGGCGTAAGAAAGTACGACTTCACCGGATCTTAAAGATAAAGTTCGGACATGAAGTACTGCTCCTGGAATTCGGTGCGCTTTAAGATCTCTTCGCGCGGGATCTCCGCCCCGCTTAAACTGACGATCCATTTATCTTCGTTATCGTTGAGACGATGGATGACGCCGACAACTTTTCCAGTGTAAGTTCTGATCGGTTTTTCAATTCCGAAAACATATACATCCTGCTCCGCGCCGTCACCACCGAGAACACCATCGACGTATCCGTAGTTGATCGGATAGATCATCTCGGGGTGGCGCGGATGTGCGGAATTGAGCGGACGGTCGATTGTACCGCTGACAAGCTTGCCGATCACATCACTGTAATCCATATCCACGATTTCTTTTCTGTACACGCGCGTCGGTCCGCCGGTGCGATCCTCATTCATGACCTGCCAGAAAGAAAAACCGTATTTCTCATAAAGACCTTCTTCTTCAGTAGAAATGTAAAGCGTTTTAAATCCGTCTCTTTTCGCAAGCGCATATACATGTTCGAGAAGCTTTCCGATTCTCCTCTGCCCGCGGTATTCCGGAAACGTAAAAACGAATCCCGCCCAGGGTGTGATCTCCGGATCCGTGATCTCATCCATGTCAGAATATGTGCAGAACGAAATCAGTTTTTCTCCTTCGGTAAGAAGAAAAACTTCCGATCTTTCACCATACAATTCTTTCAGTTTGTTTTCGCGAACCAGACTCACAAGATACGGTGCTGCGACCCATGTGCTTTTGCCGATTTCATTGAGCCAGTATTCCGGATTTTCTGTTGAAGAAAGTGTTAGTATCTGCATGATAAACCTCGCATGAAAAACATCTTTTTTCTTCTTCTATTTTACTTCTCATTCCACGCAAAAACTATAGAACAGAAGTATACGTTTTCATCGAAAAGCACTCGTGCTTTTTCCTTCGGTACATCATTTATACTGTTACGTTTTTACTACATGTTGCAGGCGCTGTTGCGCGATGTGAAACGGCGTGCTATTCTGAACATGAACAATCATTCAGTCAACGTGTGATACGCTTATGTCAGTGGTTACAGGAGGTAGGGTTATGCCGAGATCGAGAGAAGAAAACGATAGGATCAGAGAAGAATCGAAGACAAATATCCTGACGAAATCCGTTCCGTATTTTGCGAAAAACGGAGTCGAAGGAACGAAGATCGGTGACCTTACAAAAGGCATCAGAATTTCACAGGGTGCACTTTATATTTACTTCGATTCGAAGGAAGATCTGTATCGTGAACTGACGAAATTTTCGATGGAGAAAATCGCAACAGATGATCTTCTTAATATCGGGGAGATGGATGTTCCGCCGGTAAGAAAACTGCGCTATGTTTCTGATCTTATTTTGAAAAAACTTGATGCGGATAAGTCGTATGTGAACTACATGATCCTCGCGCTGGAAGGTATGGCGAAGGGAAAGAATAAAGATGAAAATCCGCTTTTTAAATTGATGAAGAGTATCATCAAAAGCGGCCAGAAAGACGGTGCTTTTGCAAAGGGTGATGCAGGAAAAACCGCAGAGTATTTCTTATCGGTTATCTATATTTACAGTGTGAAAAAAGTGAACGATCCTTCGTGTGCGATGCTTACATCATCAGAATTAGAACGTGTTATCCGCGGATAAAAATACACGCAGATCAAAACGGTTAGCATTTGCTAACCGTTTGAAATTGTAAAATGAAAAACTCGGAAACCAGTGCTTTTGTAGTAGAAAATACGTCACGAACTTAACGAAAGATATACAAATTATCGGCACTTTGTACATAGTTAAAAAAATATGACTATGTTATAATGAAGTCGCATCAGGAAACCGGTGCAGATAATGATTGCGTGATTTTATATCATAATTACATTTATGGAGGATTCTCAAAATGGTAAAAGAGAGTGCAAACAAAGATGCAGTTAAAGCTGTTGCTGAGGTTAAGCCGGTTGAGGCTGCAAAGAAGGTAGAAGTTAAGAAGGAAGCTCCGAAGGCTGCTGCTAAGAAGGCTCCGGCAAAGAAGGCTGCTGCTAAGAAGCCGGCTGCAAAGAAGGCTGCTCCTGCAAAGAAGGCTGCTGCTAAGAAAGCTGCTCCGGCTAAGAAGGCTGCTCCGGCTAAGAAGGCTGCTGCTAAGAAAGCTCCGGCTAAGAAGGCTCCGGCTAAGAAGCTCGGCAAGATCATCTTCGAGTTTGATGGTCAGCAGATCGACATCAAGGCTATCGAGAAGAAGGCTGCAAAGCTTGGTGGCGACGTTTATGTAGTAGCTGCTGAGAAGAAGATCTTCGATACAGAGGGCAAGGCTGTAGAGCTTTTCTAATCTGATATATACATCGGTTAAACAAGAACCGGCTGTCAGAAATGGCAGCCGGTTTTTTATGTTCGAACAGATGTGAATCAGAAAACAGAAGAGGCGGACAAGTGCTTTTCGAAAATGCGTGTAAAGAGGCGGACAAGTGCTTTTCGAAAATGCGTGTTAATGGTATTCTTAATCGGCGTGCTTTCTTTATATATTCTTTAGAAATGTGAGAGAAACGTTAGCGATTTCTTAACTCTCGATGGTTAGAATCTAATATGCAAGCAAGAAACAGGGAGGGTACTTATGCACACGATAGAGGCTAAAAACCTAAGTAAGACATTTAAGATCAGTGAAGCGCAGAGGCGTGCGCAGGATCTTACAGACCGCAAGAAAGTAGCGGTCAGCGACGTCAGCTTTACTGCACATGCCGGAGAGATCTTCGGACTTTTAGGACCGAACGGCGCAGGTAAGACAACGACCATGCGTATGCTCGCGACACTCATCAAGCCGGACAGCGGCGACGTACTTTATGATGGTGTCAGCATCAAGGAAAAACCGATCGAGATCAAGAGCAGATTCGCATTCCTGACGACCGATCTCCAGCTCGATAAGAAGTCGACCGCGAATGACATGTTCGATTATTTCGCCGCACTTCATCACGTACCGAAGGAAGAAGTCGCTGCAAGAAAGAAGGAGTTCTTCGATACATTCGGAATCCATCCTTTTGCAGACCAGAAGATCAGCAAACTTTCCCAGGGCCAGCGCCAGAAAGTTTCACTCGTTATCTCCGTTATTCATAACCCGGATTTCATCATCTTCGACGAGCCGACAAACGGACTCGACATCATCGCATCAAGAGAAGTCCGTGAGTTCATCCTGCGCATGAAGCAGGAAGGAAAATGCATCATCCTTTCGACGCATCTTTTCGATCTCGTTGAGAAGATCTGTGACCGCGCCGCAATGATCGTCGACGGTAAGATCGTCGTCAACGACACACTGCCGAACCTCATGAACGGCAAGTCCCTCGAGGATTCGTTCTATGAGATCTACCAGCAGTACAAAGGACAGTAAGAGGGAAGGGTGAGAAACATGTTTAGAGATACATTGACCGTTTATAGAAAAGAGATCAAGTCGATCTTAAAAGATAAGACTGTTCTGTTCATGTGCGTACTTCTTCCGTTTATCTTCATGTTCGGTGAAGGTAAACTCATGTCCGCAATGAGCGTCGACACAACAGAAGAGAAGACCTTCAACGCATACGTTGTAAATGCACCGGCTGAAATCAAGGACGGACTCAAGTCGATCGGTTTTTCCGATGAGAATGTGAATGTTGATAAAGTCCTCGAAGACATCAAGAACAAGAACGCGGATATCCTTGCGGTATTCCCGGAAGATTTCAAGATCACAGCAGACGGATCTGCTGTTTCCAACATCGAAGTGTACTACAATTCTTCACGAACGGATTCTCTCCTTGCACGTGAGAGACTGTCCACACTGCTCGATACATTACGTCCTGTTGTGTTCACGATAAATGCTGATACAGCGAAGACATACGATCTCGGTGATGAAGATTATCAGGCCAAGAACTTTATCGCCAGCATGGTTCCGGGACTCCTGCTCCTGACCATCGTATACGGCATCATGGCCCTCGCAAGCAACATCATCGCAGGCGATAAGGAAACAGGATTCCTCAATACCGTACTCATTACTCCGGTATCCCGTACGAGTGTCGCTCTCGGTAAGGCCCTCGCTGTTATGACCGCTGCGGCAATCAGTTCTATCTCTTCCTTCATCGGTCTTTCGTTCCTGATGAAAGATTTCCAGAAGATGATGGGTGATGCGGCAGTAAGCTACGCGATGTCCGATTACTTCTTCGTATTCGTAACCATCATCAGCGTAACCTTCGCACTCGTTTCCCTGATCCTCGTCATCTCCACACTTGCAAAGACAGCACGTGCTGCTCAGACACTCACTATGCTTCCGGCGATGATCCTCTTCATCGGTTCGATGATCACAACGAACGCAAGCTTTGAGCACGTGCTCTCCAGCTTCGGATTCAAGCACTACTTTATTCCGATGTGGAATGCAACCTATCTTACCAAGAACATCCTGCTTACCGGCTTCGAGATGAAGGAGATGCTCGTTACCTGCGGAGTCAACATCACATTCGGTCTCCTCTGCCTGTACCTCGTAAGCTACATGTTCAACCAGGAGAAGATCGTAAACGAGTAAGCGGCAGTGCTTTTCAACAATGAGTAAGCAAAAGTGCAAAGTAGCACTGCGCAAATAAAGAGCAGAAAGGCAGCCTCACGAAGGGCTGCCTTTTTGTATTGCGATAAACCGACGCTGAGAACAAGTTCTTTTCGAACGGGATAAGAGTATCTCGTGTTGAAAAGGTACTAAAGCATGAAAATCTTGCTGTTTAGTATCATCGATTCGATTCCTGAGTGGTACCATTCTGTTCGAAAAGTACTGTTTAGTACCACTGATTCGTCTTCCCTGTGGTACTAATGCCGTCGTAATCTTCCGATTAGTCCCACCACCCAATCATAAATGTGGTACTAATCATTCTGAAAGAGTAGGTTTAGTACCATAGTCCTCTTCATATAGTGGTATCAAATTGCCGAAAAACTCTGTTTAGTACCACCCAGCCATCCGAAGCGTGGTACTAATCTGCAAAAAAAGACGGAACCGTTCCCAATCCCGTCCATTTTTTCAATTCTGTATTGATTCTGCCCGAAAAGCACTCGCACCGCGGCCTGGGTGCCTCACTCGTGCTCAGTTCTTCAGCGCGCCCTTGATCGCAGCGAGGAACTCGTCAAAATCCTCGAATGCCGGCAGATCCGGATTGCTCGCCTTGATTGCGTCCGTCGAGCGGAAGAGGAAGCCTGCGCGGCTCGCACGGATCATCGCAAGATCGTTGAAGCTGTCGCCCGCCGCAATCGTATCAAAGCCCATCCCCTGAAGATGCTTAACAGTAGTCAGCTTCGAATTCTCGATGCGCATCTTGAATCCAGTGATCTCACCGGACTCCGCGACCTCGAGAGTATTGCAGAAGAGCGTCGGATAACCGAGTTTCTTCATCAGCGGCATCGCAAACTGCGTAAAAGTATCGCTCAGGATGATGACCTGCGCCTCCTCGCGGAGTGCATCGAGAAACTCTTTCGCGCCCGGCAGCGGATCGATCGAAGCGATAACATTCTGGATCTCCTTGAGGCCCAGACCGTTCTCCTTCAGGATCCCCAGTCTCCAGTTCATCAGCTTATTGTAATCCGGCTCATCGCGTGTGGTTCTGCGCAGCTCGGGAATTCCCGACGCCTCAGAAAATGCGATCCAAATCTCAGGGACCAGCACGCCTTCCATATCCAGACAAACTACATCCATCTTCATTCTCCTCGTTTTCAGCCGCCGCGCCCGACCGCCCGAAACGGCTCCGTATATACGCGCGCGACATGGATTACAAAAAGAAGCCTATATGAAAACGGGAAGAATTGCAAGTCCCGTCCATCTTTTCCATCCGCCTCCGCCCGAAAAGCACTCGCCCGCCGCGCCCCGAACCGGCCACCCGCCGCGAACTCCCGCAACACTTACAAATCCCCGCCGCGCCCGAAAAGGGGACCCGCAGAATGCTTCTGCAGATCCCCCGCTTGAAAGTGTAAGAGCATGGTTGCGGTGATTTAGTGAAATTCGCCGCAAAAAAGTGGTGGTAGTTATTAAGGGTTCGTCAACATCTCCTTTCCGATCTGGCGTGGTGCGCCGCGCGATTTTTGATTATCTTGATTATCTTTCCTGCACCACGAGGGTTGCGCGGTTCTGAATATTCTTGCAGACATCTTCAACTGATCTCTGCCCGGCGAAGAATCCTGCCGCCTCTTCCAGAATGATGTTCATGACATCGTTGTCCCAGGAGATGGAAGAATCAACACTTGAGATAAGTGCTTCCAGTTTATCTGCATGCTCCTGCGTGAGTTCCAGGACATTATCCAGCTCATCTGCCGACATTTTACTTGCGTTCTTCTTCAGATCCTCGATGTATTCCTTGCTGACTTCCATCTCTTCCTGACAGTTCTTTTTGAACGTATTGCGGTTGAGCGGGAGCGTATCTGAATTGAAGCTTAATTCGTACTGTGTGTCTTCGTTTAAGAAGGAACGGATGAACTGCCATGCGAGATTCTGATCAGCGCAGGAACTTGTGACCGCCATGGACAGATGACCTCTGGCGCTCATGCCCATTCCCGAGAGAGAAGGAACACCGGAGAAGACCGGCTTTCGTCCGCCTTTCTCTCTGCTCATGGAAGCAAACATCTCAAGATCGGAGATCGTGGTGTATGCGCACGCGACCATGTTCTGGATGAAAGCAACGTCATCGTTAATTCCGTAGAATCTTGCCGGCAAAGCCATATCGTCGGCTTGCAGGTTACTGCTCTTTCCGTACTTCTTTATTGTTTCAAGAAGTGTGCGGAACTCTTCCGACTCGAAGTCGACCTTCTTGTTCGTGGTATCGATAAAGTGGGAAGAGAGACTCTCCATCCACTGCTTCAGAAGATCTTCCGGACCGTTGGATGCAAGAGGCTGGATTCTGTCGGGGAGGGCAGAGGCCATCTGATCGAACTCGGCGAATGTCCATTTTTCCTTAGCTCCGCTATGCTGCGTATCGATTACCATACCTTCCAGAGAATAGGTGAGCGGGATCGTATAGAGTTTTCCGTCCACTTCAAAAGCACGAAGGACGTTGTCGAAATAATCTTCACGCTTGACCGTGCTGTCCGCGTCGATCAGCGGGTTGAGATCGACCAGCATCGTATCGGTATTAAACTGCGAAAGATCGGAGTATCCGACCAGAATGTCCGGACCGTTTCCCGACAGCATATCCATCGTCAGTTGATTTGTGCTTTCCAGAAGAGTCTTTTCGAGCGTTTCCTGATCCAACACGTTGACTGCGTCGGCAGTATAGTCTGTGATCTCGATTCGTGTCGAGTTCTGAGGATCCAGATTGTAATCGAGGACCTTCTGCAGGAATGTTCCGGAGATTTCTCCGCTGACACCGAGTTTCAGGACCGTCTTGCCTGCATGCGGATTCTTGTCCGCCTTCGAAAGGTGTACGACAGAGACTAATAATGCACCCTTTGATTTCAGATCCATTGAGCTGCGTCCGCCGTCATCGACTTCGTTATACTTAAAGAAAACCATATCATTTTCTGATGTGATCCGCGCGCCGTCGAGCTGCAGTGTTGAGGAGTTAACGTCGGTGTCTTTCCAGTCCAGCACCTTCGTAGTTTCCTGCGTCGCTATGTCAAACTTTTCGATGCCGTTCGCGTTCAGGAGGAAACAGTCCTGATCGCCCTGTCTGGCCCAGAACACCGCGTCGCTGCTCTTGATCGGTTTTCCGACAAGCTTGCCGGTTTCCGTATCGACCTCCTGCACATTGACATCGACGCCGTCCGCCGTATACGTCGGCATTAGCGCAAACCACTTTCCGCCGGAATGAAGCACCGTTCCGTTCAGGTTCGGATCCGTTTCTTCGGAGAGTACCTTGCCGTTTCCGTCGAGCAGCCAGAATTTGCCGATGCTCGCCAGGAGCATGTTTCCGTTTTCAAGTACGTAGATCCTGACATCCTGGAGCGAATCCTTGACCTGAAGATCGATATCTCTGAGTTTGTCACCGGAAGAAGAAAGAACCGACACCTTTGGAGTTGCCATACAGCTCTTCGGGTCGAGCTTGCTGGTGACGATCAGGATCTCTCCGTCTTTCCCGGCAAAAGCACCGATAAAGGAGCTTTCGTCTTCCAGTTTGATCTTTTTGATTGCTTCGCCGTTAAGATCGAAAAGCTGGAGTGATCTTTCTTCGTACTGCGCTTCGATCTGCAGGTATTTGTCGAGCTGTTTGTCATCGGTAAGATTAAGATTATCCAGCTCTTCCTGTACATTCGCCGGCTTCTTGTATGAAACGAAAACATTTGCCAGGATCCTGTCGCCGACGATAAAGTGTTCGGAAATATCGCTGTACTGGATCTCCTTGTCCTTCGCGATATCCGCTTTCAGATCCGAAGCAACTACATTGTAGTAAGGATCTGTCTCGGCAACGATCCGGCCGCTTCCCGATCCGGTCTTTGCTGACTGACCCGATGTGGACTGCGTGCCGGAGCCGGTGCCCGTTCCGGATCCGGCAACGCCTTCCGTTCCTTCAGTTCCTTTCTTTTTCGATCCGCAAGCGGTCAGGGAGAATACCATCTGTGTAGCAAGTGCCATGGCGAGTAAATTTCGTGTTGATCTCTTCATTTGTGTCCTCCGATCATGTTCAGTAATTCCCAATGCCTCAACATGATTGTTAAGATCATTTTATAAATCGCAAATGACTCTGACGTGACGCAGCGGTGACAGAACCGTCATTTGATCATCAGTTTTCGAAGACTCAAAAAAGTAGAGGTCCCGGCATTCCGAGACCTCTTTATATAAGTATTCTATTTGAAAAGCACTTGTGCCCCTTACAGGCAGTTCTTCTTGAAAAGCATTGGCCTTAATCAGAAGATCTTCGATATCAATCCTGAAACCGCACTCTCGATACACTTCGAAAGATCGACGTCATCGATCAGCCATTTTCCGTCCTGTTTGACCATGTTGATCTCAAAGGTTCCGGAGAAATCTTTGCTGTATTCGAAGGTGATCTCGACGTCGGCTTTCTTGCGGCTCTGCTTAACGGCGCCGAGTCCCCAGTCAATGTCCTTGATCCGCTTGAGAAGACGCGCGGCGAGGTATTCCTTCGCGTAGCCCTTGATATAATCTGCGAGCCCGCCGCCGCCATCATCGTCGGAATCCTTATCGTCATCGCCTTTCTTGTCCTTGCTGTCGGCGTCCTTCGCGTCTGTATCGTCCGCATCACCGGTATCGCTGCCATAAAGATCGATGCCCTTTTCTTCGGCAAACTTTTCGATCTTCTCGATCTTGACACAGAAATCCTCCGTGGAGTGTGCTTTCAGACCGGCGATGCCATCCGCTTTAACATCAGTAAGGATGCCTTTCAGCGCCCACTGCGGTGAATTGATGATGTATATGTAGATGCCGATTGCGACCGCGATTAAGATGACCAGCACGATAGAGATCGCGATGATGATCTTGTTCCTTAATCGCATTTTCTTCTTCTGTTTAGTCATGCTTACGACCTATTCTTTGCC
>CAMYWO010000064.1:0-11468 GCA_947302815.1 uncultured Clostridia bacterium
GCCGCGGCGGAATACCCAATGAAGTAGTGGAAGAAATCATTTCCCGAAGCGACATCGTTTCGGTCGTAGGTCAGTATGTGCAGTTTACAAAGAGCTCCGGACAGAATATGTTCGGGCTCTGTCCGTTTCATTCAGAAGATACGCCGTCATTCTCCGTATCCGTAAATAAGCAGATTTATTACTGTTTCGGATGCCATAAGGGCGGCAATGTCGTCAACTTTATTATGGAGATCGAGCATCTGTCATACTTTGAGGCGCTTAAATTCCTCGCCGAGAAGTCCGGTGTGACGATTCCTGAGCCGGATGACGCGAATTACAGAAAAGAAGAGCAGCTTCGGAAGCGCCTGAAATTGGTGCTTCTTGAGGCTGCTCGCTATTATTATAAGAGCTTCAAGTCCGAAAAAGGCGAAGAAGCCAGAAAGTATCTCCAGAAGCGTGCGATCGCGCCGGCTACGGCAACGAAGTTTGGTCTGGGATATGCTCCGAATGAGTGGAGCGGTCTTTATAATCATCTCGTCAGCAAGGGATTCAGTCAGAATGAGATCCAGAAATCCGGTCTTTTCGTTACGAAGAACGGAAAGACATTTGACCTGTTCCGCGGACGACTGATGTTCCCGATCTTTAACGCGATGGGAGAACTGATCGCTTTCGGAGGCCGTATCATAGGTGACGGCCAGCCGAAGTATGTCAATTCTCCGGAAACACCCGTATACTCCAAACAGAGAAACCTGTATGCGCTGAATTTTGCAAAACAGGCCAAGATGAAGCAGATCATTGTTGTTGAGGGCTACATGGATGTTATCTCCATGCATCAGGCCGGTGTGACGAATGCAGTCGCTTCACTGGGAACTGCTTTGACGGAAAGACAGCTTGATCTTCTGGAACGTTATTGTGAAGAAGTAGTGCTTTTCTATGATTCTGACCGTGCCGGTCAGAACGCTGCCGTTCGTGGCCTTAAGATGCTTATGGAGCGGAAAAAGAAGCATACTGGTATGACGACTCAGGTCAGAGTCGCTAAAGTTCCGAACGGTAAAGATCCGGATGAGTTTATCCGTGAGTTCGGAAAGGATGAATTTGCCAAAGTTGTTGATCAGGCTGTGCCTGTACTCGATTATCTCGTGGATTCCGCACATCATCAGAGCATGGAGAGCGGAAGATTTGATCCGGTCGTCTTCCAGCAGCTGATCTCCACATATCTTTCCTGGGAGGATAACATGATCCTCCGTGAAAGAGCTGCTTATAAGGCTGCCCAGATCCTCGGCGTTTCCGCTCAGTCTGTCATGTCCGAAGCAGGGAAGAAATCTTCTCAGAGTCATGAAGAGAAGATAAACAATTCGAAACGTGTTGTGGAAAAGCAGAATGCGCTCCTTCCCGAGAAACAGCTCGGAGAGACAGCATCGCGTGATGAACTTGTGCTTATCTGCCTTCTTGCGACGCTCGGTGCCGAGTACAGTACGTTTGTCGCTAAATTCGGTGAAGAACCGCTGGAGACGGATTTTTCCATGGGATCTATGCGAACGATCGTCAAGCAGGTCCTGCCCGTTCTGAAAGAAGGCAAACTGGACGCAAACGGTCTTCTTCTGGCAGGAGACAATCTGATCCTGAACCAGCGTCCGGCAAGAGATACGTTATCCGAGGCGCTTATGAGCGTCAAATACGGCGATGATCTGGAATCGCTGATGAACTTCACGAAAGATTATCTTTACCGTGTGAGAATGTCTGTATATACCAAGCAGAAAGATCTTCTGGCGAAGAGACTTGATACGATGCCGGAAGGATCTGACCGTGATGCGACAGAGAGACTTCTGAGATCTACGCTTGCATATCTTTCTGAATTGAAGAAGAAAATGGGGAAACGGTAATGGAGGAGAACATCAGTTTATCACCCCGTTTAAGTACCATAACCGATATGATCCCCGTAAGTGATACTATCGTCGATGTCGGATCTGATCACGGGAAACTCAGTGAATTCTGTTTATCATCTAACCGATGCAGATTTGTCATTGCGACGGATATCCATGCTCTTCCGGCCGAGAGGACCCGTGAACGTCTTTTGGATTATAAGGACAGATGCGAAGTAAAAGTGACCGACGGTCTTTCAGGTGTGGAACTGAAAGAAGATATGACGGCCGTGATCGCCGGAATGGGCGGTCTGGAGATCTGTAAGATCCTTTCCAATGCCGGGGAATCGAAGATTCCATCCGGAATGAGATTTGTACTTCAGCCGCAGAGATCGTTCTATGAAGTGCGGTCGTTCTTATGTGAGAATGGTTTTGCTATACTGGATGAGAAGATCGCTATGGAAAAGGGACATTTCTTCTACATAGTGATCCTGGCTGAGTACACAGGTAAAGAATATACGTTAACTGATGAAGAAAAGTTTCTGGGACCGGTGATATTACGGAACCGTCCCGAATACTACAGCGAATATATCGCACATGAGAAGATGCTTTTTACGAAAAAAGCACTGGGAGATCCGTTAAGTGCGGAGATTCTTAAGAACTGGGAGAAATACTTATGAGTGATTACTATGTAAAAGACGTCATTTCGGCAATGGAGAAGATTGCTCCAACGGAACTGGCCTGTGAATGGGACCGTATCGGTCTTATGATCGGTGACACGAATTCTCAGGTAAAGGGCGTACTTCTTGCCCTGGATGCGCAGTCGCAGGCGATCGATGAGGCGCTTAATTGCGGTGCGAATATGATCATTACGCATCATCCGCTGTTCTTCGAACCGTTAACATCAGTCGATTACCAGACTCCGAGGGGAGCCAATGTCCGAAAACTCATCAAGAACGATATTCAGCTTTATTCGGCGCACACGAATCTGGACAAAGCACCAAATGGCGTCAACCATGCGCTGGCTACGGCTCTGGGACTTGTGATGCAGATCAGCCTTGAGGATGTGGAAGTCGGATTGTGCGGAAGTGTCGGACAGTCTTCCGTATCTCTTTTCGGATTTGCTGATATGGTAAAGGAAAAACTCGGTGCAAGCGGTCTGATCCTCAACACGGATGAAGATAAGGAAGTATCCCGTGTCTTTGTGCAGGGCGGTGCTTTTGAAGAAGAATCGATCCCTGTTCTTAAGTCTTATCGTGTCGATGTGGTCGTAACCGGAGAGATGAAGCATCACAATATGATCGACCTCGAAGAATCCGGTATAGCAGTCATTGCCGCAGGCCATGAAGTCACAGAACGCATAGTGCTTCCGAGTTTGAAAGAACAGCTTTTGAACATATTGCCGAATTTACCTGTTTCCGTATATAACGGGCACAAATGGTGACAAAATCGCTAGAAGATTACACCTTGTTCGATTATAATGTATATGTTTTCTGAGCTGGACCGGATGATCGCGGGCACAGGTTGCCGAAAGGCCGTGCGTGAGGAAAGTCCGGGCTCCATAGGACAAGGGTGCCGGGCAGTTCCCGGTGAAGGTAACTTTAAGGAAAGTGCAACAGAAAAGAAAACCGCCTGTTCCTTCGGGAATCGGTAAGGATGAAAAGGCGAGGTAAGAGCTCACCGGCGGTGCGGTAACGTACCGGCCTTGTAAACCCCACCCGGAGCAACGCCATGGAAAGACATTACTGTAGTCCGCAGGTCTTGAGGAGGCGGCTTGAGCCGGAACGAGATTTCCGGTCTAGATAGATGATCATCTGCGACAGAACCCGGCTTACAGGTTCAACTCGGAAAATGTTATTTGAGAAACACATCACTGCGCTGCAGTGATGTCGAAATAAGAGAAAGAAGGATGAACACATGGCAGAATCGTATTTGAGTCGAGGAGTTTCTCCAACGAAGGATGATGTAAAGAAGGCAGTAGCTAACCAGGACAAAGGTGCTTTTCCGGGCGCGTTCTGTAAGCTGATCGATGATCTTGCCGGTGATCCGGATTACTGTACAGCGATCCATGCGGATGGTGCAGGCACAAAGTCTTCCGTCGCATATATTGCATATCGCGAGACAGGTGACCTGAAGTGGTTCCGCGGAATCGCGCAGGACTCTCTGGTAATGAATACCGATGACCTTGCTTGTGTAGGTGCTCTTGAGAAGCTTTCTCTTTCAAATACGATCGGACGTAATGCGCACCGTGTTGACGGCAAGTGCATCGCTGCTGTTATCGAAGGTTATAATGATATCGTTGCCAAGCTTCAGGGCATGGGATTCGATATTTCCATGTGCGGCGGTGAAACGGCGGATGTCGGTGACCTCGTCAGAACCCTGATCGTCGACTCAACACTCGTTACCCGTGTTGCTAAGAAGAATGTCGTAAATGCTGCGAATATCAAGCCCGGTCATGTAATTGTCGGTATTGCTTCATTTGGTCAGGCAACTTACGAAGATTCGTATAATTCCGGTATTTCCAGTAACGGTCTTACCGCTGCACGTCATATGCTCCTTTGCAAGGATTACCTCAAGGAGTATCCGGAATCTGTTTCCGAGACGATTCCTGAGGATAAGGTTTACTGCGGTAAGTTCCGTCTGACGGACAAGCTCCCGAACAGTGAGCAGACGGTTGCCGAGGCGATCCTTTCCCCGACGAGAACATTCCTTCCGGTTATCCGTGATGTTCTTGATGCATACAGATCTTCCATCTCAGGCATTATTCACTGCACCGGCGGCGGACAGGCGAAGTGCCGTGATTTCGGGAAAAACATCCGCATTATTAAGGATAATCTTTTTAATCTCCCGCCGATCTTTCAGGCGATCTACGAATCCGGTGAGATCCCGATGAAGGAGATGTACCAGGTATTCAACTGCGGCCACAGAATCGAGTTCTACTGTGATGAGGCTGTTGCCCAGGGTATTATCGATATCGCAGGCAAGTACAACATTGATGCACGTGTTGTTGGTCATGTCGAGGCTCTTCCGGAAGGATCGGAGAATCAGGTAGTGATCCGTGCAAACGGCGAAGAGTATATCTACGGCTGAGAAATGAAATCTATGAAGATGAGAAGACGGACATCTGTGATGATCGCATCGGTATTGCTTGCGATTTTACTGGTTTCGTCTTCTTGTTCTTTGGGATCACTTCCGTCCAGAACAACCACGGACAGTTCTGTTTCCGATCCGGAAACTTCAGAAGTATCTGAAACAACCTACAGACATCCTCTGGATACCGTGGATCCGAATGAATCCACTGCGGAAACGACAGAGGAATCCGGAAAGAGTAAGGAATTCAAAGACATTTCAGAAGAGTATATGAAAGTTCTTCAGACCGGAGATCCGACTTCTGTAATGGAGAAGTTCAGAATTAGTTCCGGGGATTTCCTTGCACCGATATTTGCCTGTTATGTGGAGATCTTTACTACTCTTTTCACAAATATGGATTATAACTTCGGTGCGCTTTCTTCCAAGGGTTATACGGAATGCGATCTTGATGTGACTTGCAGGATCCCGAACGTAAAAGCCTGTGTTGATCTTGTGCTTGCGGATGAAGATTTCATGCTTGAGGTCAGCAGGGAGTGGGTTCTTGCACAGGTGAACGGCTATAATTCCCAGACAGCAATTGATGCATATGCCAATATGGTCAATAATATCCTTCTGGAAGCCCTGCGCAGGATTAATGAAGGTGAATTTACGGAAAAAACCATCTATTCCGGATATTTCAGTTTCCACGATAACGGTGATGGCGACTGGGTATGCGTCGCAACCCCCGATTTTGTAAAAGTATGCAATAAGGATGACTATATGTGGAAGCTTATATACTTAGATCCTGTTGCTGAGTATTCTTTGATGAGCAGTACCGGAGCCGTGCTTGTATCAGAGGGAACAGTCAATCAAAAGGATCTTGATGAATGTCTCAGCAAGAAGCAAAAAGAGATTGTTGAAGAAGATTCGCAATGAATTAAAAAAATGTGTTGACAGAGTGAATTATCATCGTTATAATAATCAACGTTCGCTAAGGAAAACCTTGAACGCGGATATGTACCTTTAGCTCAGTTGGTAGAGCAACTGACTCTTAATCAGTGGGCCCAGGGTTCGAGTCCCTGAAGGTGCACCAGAAAAGACCATCTAATTAGATGGTCTTTTTCTTTTTCGAAAAACAAAGACTGTCTCCTATAATAGAATGTGCTATAATCTAGACTTGTAACGCAAGAAATTGCCGTTTTATAAGGAGGAAGTTTGAATGGATAACAAATTCAGTATTGAAACTAATTGTGTACAGGGCGCGTATCAGCCGAAGAACGGTGAATCAAGAGTCATGCCGATCGTTCAGAGTACGACATGGAAGTATTCTTCAACCGAGCAGATGGGCCGTCTTTTCGACCTCGAAGAAAGCGGTTATTTCTATACACGTCTTGCAAATCCGACCAGTGACCTCGTTGCTGCTAAGATCTGTATGCTTGAAGGCGGTGTAGCTGCAATGCTTACTTCTTCCGGTCAGGCAGCTAACTTCTATTCGATCTTTAATCTCTGCTCCGCAGGTGATCACATTGTATGTTCTTCCGCACTTTATGGCGGCACATATAATCTCTTTGCTCATACGATCAAGAAAATGGGTATCGATGCTACTTTCGTTTCTCCGGATGCAACTGAAGCGGAGATCGAAGCAGCCATCCAGCCGAATACTAAGCTCGTTTTCGGTGAGACGATCGCTAACCCGGCTCTGAATGTTCTTGATATTGAGACTTTTGCTAATACCGCTCATAAGAATGGTCTGCCGTTCATGATCGATAACACATTCGCAACTCCGATCAACTGCCGTCCGATTGAGTGGGGCGCAGATATTGTTATCCACTCTACAACAAAGTACATGGATGGTCACGCGACATCCGTAGGCGGCTGTATCGTAGATGCAGGTACCTTTGACTGGACTAAGTATCCGGAGAGATTTGCCGGACTCGTTGAGCCGGATGAGACCTATCACGGAGTATCTTATACAGGCCGCTTCGGTAAGTCTGCTTTCATTATGAAGGCGGTTGCCCAGCTGATGCGTGACCTCGGATCTATCCCGGGTCCGATGAACGCTTTCCTTCTGAATATCGGCCTGGAGACACTGCACCTTCGTATGCCGCGTCACTGTGAGAATGCTCTGGCAGTTGCTGAGTATCTGCAGAATCATCCGAAGATTGCCTGGGTATCCTATCCGGGTCTTCCGGGCGACAAAGAATATGAGAAGGCAAAGAAGTACTGCCCGAACGGTACCTGTGGTGTTCTGTCCTTCGGTGTAAAGGGTGGTAGAGAAGCCTGTGTTAAGTTCATGGATTCTCTGAAACTTGCTGCGATCTGCACGCATGTTGCTGACTGCAGAACCTGCGTACTGCACCCGGCTTCCCACACACACCGCCAGATGAACGATGAGGAGCTTAAGGCTGCTGGTGTAAGTCCGGATCTTATCCGTTTCTCTACGGGCATTGAGAACAAGGAAGACATTATCGCGGATATCGAACAGGCTCTCGCAAACGTCTGATTATAATGCAAAATAAATAACGAAATCGATTTCGGAAAAGCATTTCATTTTACGCTCCTTTTATGTACAATAGAAGGAGCGTAAATATTTCTCTAAGGAGGATCAAGACATGAAAATTTATAGCGTTCTGGATAAAGAATTTGCTCCTTACGGTAAGGTTCTGACAGGTTACGATGTATCCGGCCTGATCAAGGCTCTCGATGAGAAGACACCTCTCCCTGATGGTGTTGAGTACGTGATGAGCTGTGCTGATCTCGAGTACACAGATGCTTTCGGAGTACTGCAGAACAATGCTTACGGTGGAATGCCGATCCAGCTCGGATACTGCAATGGTCACAACACGAAGCTGAACTGCCTCGAGTATCATCGTGACAGCGAACTTAATATCGGTTCTACAGACTTTATCCTGCTTCTTGCAAAGGCTGACGATATCGTAGACGGTAAGCTCGACACATCCAAGGTTATGGCTTTTAAGGCGGAAAAAGGTCAGGTTGTTGAAGTATATGAGACATCCCTGCACTATGCTCCCTGCTCTGCGAAGAAGGGTGAAGGATTCAAGGTCGTTATTGCTCTCCCGAAGGGCACAAACGGTGCTGTTCCGGCGCTGACCGCTTACAATGAGGAAGATAAGTGGATGACAGCCTGCAATAAGTGGCTCCTGGCTCATGAGGAATCTGCTGAGGCAAAGAGCGGTGCTTATGTTGGTCTGACCGGTGTAAACCCGGATATTGCAGATCTGATCTGATCCTTATAAATTTGTAAAACAGAGAAAAAGCTTTCTTGTGTTTTCAGGGGAATGCCATTTGGAAACACAATGAAAGCTTTTCTTTTGCAATTTAATTTGATTCTTCAGGAATAATTCCATGTTTTTGAACCGTAAACAGGGTATTTATGAGTGTTTTGTAACTGTGAACACGGGTTTAAATGCTACAATAAAATAGATGGCAAATGGGTCACTTCATAATGGGGAAATATGAAGTAGCACATAGGGTTTCGATCCTTATGTGAATTGAGGTAGGGTGTATGAAAAAAATACTCTGTTTAGTTGTTGCAGTTGTAATGCTGATTGGTATGTCCGCATGCGGGAAAAAGTCGGAAAAATCTTCTAATTTGAGAACTGTCTCAAAACACAGTGACTGGTGGAACGATAAGATCATCAATATCACGGAAGATGATATCAATCAGGCGATAGGCGATAAGAAGACAACTATGGTCCAGAAGATTATCGCCACGGATGAAGAGTCTTTTGTGTTATGTTTTCAGATCTATTGCGAAAAGAAAAACTATACCACGCTTCTCATGCGTTATTCTTATTCCGGTGAACTGCTGGGTAAGGTCTGCTTTGATGACAGCGGGCTTTCAGAGGCCGGATGTAATGCTTTATACAAGTCTGACGGGAAGTTCTATTGCTTTGCTGATTATTTTGATTCTGAAGCGGATGAGTACAAATACGGTGGTTACGAAGTCGACTTTGAGAAGGGAACTCTGAAAAATCCGTTTGATATCAACCGTAAAACTAAAAACGGCAAAGACGGGGAGATCATAGATGTGATCGGTACCGGTGATAAGCAGGTTTATCTCCTGGCTTCAGGGCCTTGGGACGATCAGACTTGCGAGATCCGTGTGGATAAAAACGGGAAATCCGACTTTTTCGTTCCTTCGTTTGGAAATGGCGCAGCTTCAATAAGTATATATGATCTTGTTCAGGATGGAGACCGTATCGCTTTCTTTGCTTCTGTTCAGGAAAATGGTATGGAAAAAATAAAGTACTGCACACTGAACCCGGATACACTTGAAATGCAGAAGGTTGATGTAAATATTGATTCAACTGAATTGAGTCTTTTAAGCGGCGGTGCTTTTCGCTTTATACCCGGTGTGAATATATCCGGGATCGATCTTAGTACCGGGACTGAAAAGGAATTACTGAAACTTTCCGATACGTATCTTGCCGGATTGGGTATGTGTGACGATGTGGATATTGTACGGGCAGATGATAAATCAGCTGTACTATATATTCCCGGGGAAGAACCAAGCATTATCTGTTTTGAGAAGGCCGAGAGTAATCCGAATGCCGGCAGAATGATTCTCAGTGTCGCATATTTTGATAATGTCTTTGATTCTGAAATCAATGCTGTTAATGAATTCAACAGAGAATCTGATGCGTTCTTCTTAGAGATGGAATCCAAGTATTATGTTAAGCAGATGTCTGCAAAAGACGATCCTTCGCAGGATGATGACCTCTCTGTTCGTAATGTTTTTGACGCAGATGCCGTTACCATGCTGATGTCGGATATACGTGACGGCAGCGGACCGGATCTTGTTTTCTATACGAATGAGATGGCACAGCTTAATTCCTCGGAGTATCTGATCGATCTTACTTCCAGGATCGAATCTGAAAAGAGTCTGAATGACGGAAGTTACATGGATTTCATCCACCAGCCGAACGGAAGGGACGGGAAGCACTATCGTTTGGATTATTGCTTCTGCATAAACGCACTTCTGATCCATAATGATTATATTTCTGATGGTGCGCATGGACTGAAGTTTGAAGAATATGACAAGATCATCGAAGAGAATAATGCTGGAAGAACGGATCTTGCAGAGACAAAACTTGATCTGATGGATACTTTGATTAGGAATTCTGACTGCTTTTCCTATGCCGGTGAAGGAAAGATCGACCTGAAATCAGGCGATTTCATAAAGGCGGCGGAATATGCTTCTACTCTGGATAAGAAAAAACAGTATGATTTTTCTGGAGAATGGCATCTTGAAAGGATCCAGACAGTGTATAATTTCGACTTCAGCAGTTACGTTCATATGTGCGGTCCCTATTATGAGAATTTTTCAATCATCGGTCTGCCTTCTGCGGATGGGCATGCTGAAGCGATCCGGGGAAACGGTATCGGTATTACGAAATGCTGTAAACTTCGGGACGGAGCATGGGGATTTGTAATGAAGATGATGTCTCCTGAGACCCAGAAGACTTTCCGGTCAGTAAACCCCGTTCTAAAAAGTGTGCAAAGGGATATCCTGACGGATGTTCTTAAAGACTGCAATGACAATAATATATATGGAGAGAAGGCTCCTGAAGGAATTATCGACCGGTATATCGATCAGATTTCAGATGCAGTTCTTTTCCCGGATATCGACTCATCTGTTATTGTAATTGTGGAAGAAGAACTTCCGGCATATTTCGAAGGTCATAAATCGATGGATGATGTGATCGCTATCATCGAAAACCGCCTGAATCTTATGCTAAATGAGCGGAAAATACCTGTTTGATGCACGGTCGGCGTATTTGAAGATTTGTTAGAAGAGTAAAAAATCTCTCCGGTTAAGTTAAACCGGAGAGATTCTTTTTGCGTCGTGTAAAATTTTCAGCCGAAGAACTCCTTGTAGAGAGTGCGTACTGCGTAGGAGCAGTATTCTTCGCGAACACCGAACATGACGGAGATCTCGGAAGCACCCTGGTTGATGAGCTCCAGGTTGATACCTGCTTTGGAAAGGGCAGTGGCTGCTCTTGCTGTAGTACCTACGGTGTTTGCCATCGCTTCACCGACGATCATAACGATCGCAAGATCACGGTTAACGGAGATGTTGTCTACATTTAGTTCGAGGCTGATACGCTGAATGATGCGGCGTTCCTTCTCAGGTGTGAAGTCAGCTGCTCTCAGGATAATGGAGACGGAATCGATTCCGGAAGGCATATGCTCGATAGAAAGACCTTCGTCAGCAATGATGCTGAGTACTTTTACGAGGAAGCCGACTTCACGGTTCATCAGGTACTTGCTCATGTTCAGTGCGCAGAAGCCCTTCTCGCCGGCAATACCGGTTACAAGAGAATCATAGTGTGTACGCTTGCTTACGATCATGGTGCCCTTGCCGGACGGATTGTTGGTGTTCTTGATGTTTACCGGAATGCCACGGACAAATGCAGGGTAGAGGGCCTCTTCGTGAAGGACCTGGAAACCGGCATATGCGAGCTCACGCATTTCATCATAAGTGATCTCGGTGACCGGGAACGGATCTTTAACAAGATTCGGGTTAACGGCAAA
>CAMYWO010000065.1:0-11423 GCA_947302815.1 uncultured Clostridia bacterium
TTCCGACACGATGTTCCTGCCGCATACCTATGACCCCGAGACAGGTGCTTTTCGACCCATATTAGACGGAGTCAAATCCAGCCGTTTCTACCAGACGCTGGGACAGGCGCAGAGGTCTTCGGAAGAACAGTTCTCCGACTCCTGGGACCGGTTCTTCAATAAGGCGAAGATCATGCATGAAGCGGGTGCGGACATCACGTCCGACTGCGAGCGGATGTGCAACATCATGATGACCCGCGACGAGAAGATGAGAACGATGGTGAAGAAGCATTTTACTCCGGAGGACTATTTCTCGGTCCGTGACCACATGGTCGGTACCGGCATGATCGGCGGTAAAGCCTGCGGTATGCTTCTGGCCAGGGCGATCATCCGAAATAACGAACCGGACATAAGCGAGGTCTTAGAGCCCCACGATTCGTTCTATGTCGGATCGGACCTTTACTACACGTATATTGTCGATAACAACCTCTGGGACACGAGAGTCAAGCAGAGGACCGAAGAAGGGTTTTTCGCGCTGGCGGGTGAGTTTGCCGAGAAGATCATGGGCGGCGTGTTCTCCGATGCGATGAGAGAGCAGTTCGTGCGCATCATCGAGTACTACGGTCAGGACCCGTATATCATCCGTTCGAGCAGTATCCTCGAAGATGGCTTCGGTAATGCTTTTGCCGGAAAATATGAATCAGTCTTCTGCGTTAACCGTGGAAGTAAAAAGGAGAGGCTCGAGGAGTTCGAGCATGCCATCAAGATCGTCTATGCGAGCTCCATGAGCTTGTCAGCGCTGGACTACAGAAAGCGAAGAGGCCTCGATAAGAGAGACGAGCAGATGGCGCTTCTGATCCAGAGAGTTTCCGGATCCTACTACGGATCGAACTATATGCCGTGCGCGGCGGGTGTCGGTTATTCCTACAGCCCGTACCGCATCATGAAGGACAGTGATCCGACCGCGGGCATGCTCCGTCTGGTTATGGGTCTTGGTACCTCGGCCGTCGACCGTACCGAGGGCTCCTATCCGCGTATTGTCAATCTGGATATGCCGGAGAAATCATCGTATTCCTCCTCGGCAGACAAGCATAAGTTCTCACAGGGAAAAGCAGAAGTTATCGATATGTCGGAAAAGACCCTGAAGAGGCTGACGCTTGAGCAGATTGAAGGGGATATGCCGAGGTATCTCGAGCGGATCCTTCTTGAACACGATGTTGATGCTGAACGGCGTCTTCGGGAGATCGGCATGAACCGCGAAGTCAAGTTCATCTCATGTAGCGGTTTGGTGAAGAATAAGACCCTCATGGAGCAAATGCAGAGGATGCTGCGCTGTATCCAGGACGAGTACGAATATCCTGTAGATACCGAGTTCACGATCAATATCTCCGAGGGAGACGAATACTCTATCGACCTTCTGCAGTGCCGGCCGCTTCAGGTGCAGAAAGGAAAGTCGGGAATGGTCATTCCGCCGGATGTTCCGGAGGAGCGGAAACTTCTCGAGAGCAAGGGCGCTTCGATGGGTATGTCGAAGGCGCATAAACTCGACTATATCGTCTATGTCGATCCGGTGAAATACTACGAGATGCCGTATAAGGACAAGAGCCTCGTGGCGAATCTCATCGGCAGGATCAACTGGCATTTCAGGGATCTCGGTAAGCACATGATGCTCATCGTGCCGGGAAGAGTCGGAACCTCTTCACCGGAACTCGGTGTTCCTACAGCGTTCTCGGATATCAGCGCATTTGAAATCATATGCGAGACGGAAGAGACGAAAGCCGGATATAACCCTGAGCTCTCCTACGGAAGTCATATCTTCCAGGATCTCGTCGAAGCGGAGATCCTCTATACCGCGGTATTTCATAACGAGAAAACGCTGGTATTCGCACCGGAGAAATTAGTCGGTGATCCGGATATTGTATCGGAGTTTGAAACCAGCGAAGCACTGCGCGATATCGTCCATGTATACGACGTCTCCAAGAGAAACTGCGAAGTGTTTAATGACGTTGCGAACGAGCATCTGCTGATCACGTGCTGAGGGTATGTCGGTTGGTTTTTACTGTCCAAATATTTGCCAAATTTACGGTAGAAAATATGTTCTCTTAATATTATAATGTCTATAGCACAGTCTGATTAATGGACGTTGCCTATCAGGAGAACGAAGATGAGTGATGGATTTGACATTCAGAAATATATGACAAAAGGCGTGGAACGCGTGGTTTCTGATTGTCTTCGGGCAACTCTTCAGAACCCGCGTGAGAGTGCGTATATGGTGAAGTTTGCCGCTGCCAGTAAATCTGCGTCTAAGAAGAGGAGAAAAGCGGAGGATCAGGGGGAACATATCCCTCCGTTTCTGATCGCCAGTATCACTAGCCAGTGTAATCTCAACTGCGCAGGCTGTTATTCACGGCATAACCATGCCACGATGGACTGCTCACCGGTAAACCAGCTTTCTTCCGAGGACTGGAAGAAGGTGTTCTCCGAAGCGGAAAATCTCGGGATCAGTTTCATTCTTCTTGCCGGAGGCGAGCCTCTGTACAGGAAGGATGTCATCTCTGAAGCAGGACGCTTCCCGCATATTCTTTTCCCGGTATTTACGAACGGTACCATAATCGATGAGGGTTATCTTGATCTCTTCGATAAGTGTAGAAATCTCGTGCCGATCTTAAGTATTGAAGGCAGCGAAAAGATCACGGATGAAAGACGTGGAGAAGGCGTTTATTCGAAACTCATTTCCGTCATGGATGAGTGTAAGAAGAGAGGTATCATCTATGGCGCCTCGGTCACGGTGACGACACAGAACCTGAAAGAAGTATACTCGGAATCGTTCCTCGGGGAACTCTCCGATCGCGGCTGTAAGGCGGTGATCTTCGTCGAGTATGTGCCGGTATCGGAAGATCAGAAAGATCTGGCGCCGGGAGATGCGGAAAGAGAATATATGCAGGGCGAGATCATGCGGCTTCGGAAGGATCATCCGGAGATGGTATATATCGCATTCCCGGGTGACGAGAAGAACTCGGACGGGTGTGTAGCCGCGGGAAGAGGATTCTTCCATATCAACTCGCATGGAGGCGCGGAACCGTGTCCTTTTTCACCATATTCGGATATCAATGTGAAGAATACATCCCTTCGTGAAGCGTTGAAATCGCCACTGTTCCGGTATCTTCAGAGCGAGGACCTTCTGAAGGAAGACCATTCAGGCGGATGCGTGCTTTTTGAAAAGAGAGAACAAGTGCAGGCATACATCGATTCGTGTAGAAAGAGCGCCGATGACTGAGATAGGGAGTAAAGACAGGATGGGAAAGAAGAGAAATCTTAGAGATCGTGTGACGAAGTATATTTCAGATCAGTACGCCGTGGATCCGGAGTTCCCGTGGGACGGAGACGATACCAGTGCGGTGTTCCGACATCGGGAGAATAAGAAGTGGTTTGCGCTGATCATGGAGGTTCGGCGTGAGGTGCTGGGGCTTTCCGGTAAGGAGCCGGTAGCCTGCATGAATCTTAAGATCGACGACATCATCCTTCGCGACATGATCACTCACGAAGAGGGCATCATGCCTGCCTATCACATGAATAAGCAGCACTGGGTGACGGTGCTTCTGGACGGGACGGTGGAGTTCGAGCGGGTGATCGAGCTTCTTCATGTGAGTTTCGAGGCGACGATGCCGGGAAGAAGAAAGAAGAAAGAACGCCCGCCGAAAGCGTGGATCATACCCGCCAATCCGAAATACTACGACGTCGAGAGTGCTTTTGAAAAAGAAGAAGTCATCGACTGGAAACAGGGAGCGGGCATTAACGTGGGCGATACGGTGTATATGTATGTCGGATCTCCCGTATCTGCGATCCTTTATAAGTGCAAGGTCTTAAAGACGAATATCCCGTATTCGTATGAGGATGCAAACCTTAAGATCACATCCCTTATGACCATCAAGCTTCTAAAGCGGTATAATAGACAAAAGTTTACGTTTAAGGTGCTGAACGATGAGTATGGTATATTTGCCGTGCGAGGACCGAGATCGGTGCCGAATTCACTACGGTGCGCGCTGGAAAATGATACGTAAGCGATGACATCGAAATAAGGGGAAGCAGAAAGATGAGACAGAAGCGTTTATTCGCAGTTTTGCTCTGCGCGGGGATCGTGTTCTCCAGCGTGGGATGCAGTAAGAAGAAACAGACGGAAACGAATGGAGAATCGGAGATAACATCGGTTGAGACGACGGCAGAAATGACGTCTGCGCCTTCGAAGACGGAAGAGACATCAGAGACAACGGAAGCAACTTCTACGCCGACTCCGAGTCCGACACCCGACCCGATCCCGGAGATTACGCCCAGGACGGCATCTTACTTTGGCGAGTTTGTACCCTATGTCTGCTCGGATCTTATGAAACAGTGCTATACCGAGGAGGAACTCCAGGACTATTACCATTTCTGCGAAGCGGTGCTTGCAGAGGAGGCGTCTTTCCCGTGTCATAGTTTCTCAGGGTATGAGACAGCATACCACATGATCTCAAGAGATTACTTTCCATATGGATACGACGTGGTTGGCTGCCCGGAAGAGGCGGATTTCAAGGACGGTGTGGCTAAGATCCGGTACAACGAAACAAAGGAGTGGCGCGAGCAGCGTTATAACGACCTGAAGAACGCATGCGAGGAGATCTTTCAGAACGTCTTTAAGGAAGACTATACGGATTTTGAGAAGGCTCTGTCCCTCTATATTTATTTTGCGAAGACCTATACATATGACTGGAATCTTGAACATTCAACAGACGGATACTGGGAAGTGTATCGTCCGCTGATGAGAAAGATCGGCGTCTGTAATGAGTTTGCCGCTGCCTATGCGTATCTCCTTTTGCAGGTAGGTGTGGAAGCGGATTACGCCAATGGTTTTCCCCAGGGGGAGACGGAGGACGGTCACCGATGGAATCTGGTGCGTCTGGATGGAGAGTACTATCATGTGGATACGACCTGGGCGATTGGTAATCTCTATCTGGATTATTTCCTCATGGATGATGACCAGAGAACAAAGCATGGTGAGATCTTCAAGGATGGCATCGAGATCACCGAGGTGCCGAGATTTGATGAAAGCAACTTTAAAATGACGAGCAGAAAATACAGTGAACTGTGGGATGCAATCTCGTATGAAGTG
Source organism: uncultured Clostridia bacterium (assembly GCA_947302815.1). Taxonomy (GTDB): domain Bacteria; phylum Bacillota; class Clostridia; order Saccharofermentanales; family Saccharofermentanaceae; genus Scatonaster. The sequence goes on from CAMYWO010000065.1 coordinate 5,126, forward strand.
GATTATGACAATAATGTGATCCGCTATACCGTAACGGATGAAGCCGGTAACAGCATCAATAAGGAATTCCATTACTGATGTCGGGAGATGAAAGATGAGAAGAAGTGACCGTTTCAGAAGATTAGTATCTGTTCTGTTGGTGTCTGCCATTACTATGGCATTATTCAGTGCGTGCAGCTTTAAAAAGGGCGACCGTATCGAGGATCTGTATTTCCTTTCCTGTACAGAGTACAACAATGTGCTGAAGATGAATGAGGAAAGCATCGGCGCGAAGTGGAGATCCGGACTTCTCGGAGATGCGGCAAAAGAACTGGTCAAGGAAGTGGAAGCAATCCCGGAACCGGCATCGGCTGATGGAGAACCGATATATATTATCCGGCTGAAATACCTGCAAGATGGTGTCAGTAAGACAGTTGAGAAAAAGGGTTACAGTGCTTTTCCCGACAACTGGGATAGAATCGTGGATCTTCTGAATCAGGTCGCAAACGGATATAAGACACTCTCGAACAGCAGAGAGATCGCGAAGATCGATGCCGACTATCTTCGAAAAAATTTTAAAGTAGATGAGAGTGTCCTGCCGGATGATATGACGCTGGAGGATGTCATTCGGGAAATGCCGATCACGTATATGACTCTTTTTGAAAATGGAAGTGCAATTACGATCCAGAATCTGATTGTTGAGTATCTTTTCGAACGCTATGGTCTTTCTGAGCACCAGCCGGAAAAGCTGGATGAGCATCCGAAGTCATCGTCTGAGGCGGAGCTGAGGGCATTTGCGCAGGAGAAACTCGACGAAGCATATCTTGAGTATGGGACATCTTATTCCTGTGCCGGAACCTATAAGGGCGCAAATTACACGATCATCAGATACGATGAAGTTCAGACATATCTGGAAAAAGAAGCGGAGTTCTGGACCAAGTGCGGTTTTGAGCGTGTGGGAAAAGAATTCAGATACAGAGCAGAGCTTCGTGATGCGGACGGCGGTGCGATGGTGACCCAAAGCAAAGATGTTCCGGCATTTGTGGATGCATCCGGCCGTTTTATCGTCCTCGCGGAAAGCAATAGACCCAGTGAAATCGCAGAAGTGATACTATAAGCGAACTTCCGAATCCGGAAGATCCCGGACTGGAAATGACCGGAAGGTAAAGAGGTATATATGGCAACATTATGTAAAAACTGTGCAGCTCCGATCGTCTTCGATCCGAAGACGCAAAAGGTCGTCTGTCATACATGCGGGGGTTCCTGGGACCCGCAGAAGGTTGATGTGCATGAGGAATACCCGGTGCTTTCCGATCCGGATCAGAAGCCGGAAGATCCCACTACCGTGAATTACATGGCGTGCAGGGTATATACCTGTCAGACCTGTGGCGGCGAGATCTTCATCCACGGATCTGAAGCTTCTACGAAATGCATCTACTGCGGAAACTCGAGTGTTATTTTCAGCCGTATTTCTAAGGAAAAAGCACCGGACTTCGTTCTTCCGTTCAAGCTGACCAGAGGAGAAGCCCTGGAGTCCATTCAGAAAACCTTTAAGAAACGTCCATTCATTCCGAAAGAAATAAGGACGATCGAACCGGATATGATCCGCGGCATCTATGTTCCTTACAAGATCGTAAACGGCAGACATTTCGAATCCGCTATCATCAGAAGTGAGGTCAGTCACGGAGAGCGCGGAGAGGTCATTTTCTCCGGACGATCCGGTACCATGCAGCTTCGGAATCTCCCGGTGGATGCTTCCTATATGCTGTCCAATGAGAGTTCCAAGCAGCTGGAGCCTTTCGAACTTCTCGAGCTTCAGGAATTCAAGGAGAGTTATCTTCTGGGATTCTATTCCAATGCGGCTGATTCGCCGGACGAAACGATCCAGAGAGAGGCAGCTATGCGTGCGTCCAATGCATTTAACAGTCAGGTCATTAAGACCGTAAAGGGTGACAACGCGAGGGTGACCCGCTGTGATTTTGAGACGTATATTGCAAAAGACGCCGTGTCGTATGCGCTTTTGCCGGTATGGTTTGCAACTTTCCAGTATAGGGGAAAGCACAACACCATTATGGTAAATGCCCAGACCGGAAAAGTTGTCGGCGGTATTCCATGGGATGATACCATTGTCGATCGTGTAGGAACACTGATTGCGATACTTGGAACGATCCTGATCGGTATTATCATGCATGCCCTCCTCTGTCTGTTATCCCACCCCAAGGACTTTCAAGAGGTGGTAGGCTTTATCGTCTCTATGCTCATGCCGACGGGCATTGGTTTTTTGCTTATGTATTACGCGGAAAAACGATTGGAAAAGATCAAACAGAAACTGCATCTGACGCAGGCTTCTTCGATCTTCAATTTTGCGAAGAAGAGACAGGAGTGATGGCGTATGGTTTTCTGGGTGGTAGCAATTCTTATAAGTATTCCGGCAGGTCTTGGCCTGGCCAAGATGCTCATGACGATCATTCTTGAGAGGTCAAACGTAGTGGGAAACAGCCTTTCTGATACGGAGATGATCAGTACTCCTGTTACTTTGTATGATCAGCAGGATAGAGTGCAGAATCATGCCAATTATCTCAGCCACTACATCAGAGCACTGAAGGCGATACCGGAATATGAAGAAGCAAAGAGCAACAGTCTGGTAAAGGATATTGATTCCTGTGCGGCAGATCTCTGTCTTAGAGACGGAGAGGTATGCTTGAGTAATCCGTTCTCTGAACCGGTCGTCGAAATGAAGATCGCACCGGTGGCAAGACAGCTTGTCGATGATTCCATTCCGGAAGAGGCGCAGACTAACACTCCGAAACGCTCATGGAAGGATGCAATCGAGGATCCCGTGGACGATTTAAGTGAGTTTGATCCCAACGACCGGAACTGGCATAAATAGAAGTGCTTTTCTGTGGTATAATCGCTTTGAGGGAATTCCTCAGAATGATTTGATAAATTCGCTCTGGTATCATAGCGGCATACAATTTTTGGGAGAGGATTGTAGTATGAGAAGAGTATCACAGAAAAGCCTTGCATGTGTATTTGCAGTAATGTTTATCTTCGCCACCGTAATAGGCATGGTTCCACGTAAAGTAATAGCCTTCGGCACTGCATATAACGTAAGCACTAGCGATACAAGTATTGAAGTTAGTAAGGATCAGCGAAACTGGCAGAGTGGAGGAGGCTCATTTACTGAGTATAGTACAGTCTATTTCCGTGTTCCGGCCTCAACAGATACCATTTCGGTTAAGGACAGTAATGACAATGAGATTGCTTACTGGGGCTTTTCTGCAAGCGGACAAACTGCCAGTTATGGTTTCCACATGCCCTCATCTGATGTAATTATCTCAATCACAATGCCTTCATATACTATAGTACTACCTCAGATAGATCATATTTCATTTGAATTTGGTATGCGCTCATACGATAAAGAAGGACATCCTGTTTTTTTATCTGGTACGTGTTCATACGATGAAAATGGAAATCCTATGTATGAGTCTGGGGATCATGTTGCCATTTATTATTCTGTCGAAGAAGGATATATGATTCGAGATGAAAATGAGTTATCTATATGTTATCAATGGAGTAATGGCGGGGGGGATATTTTGTTAAACCCTGGTGAAATTATGGAAATGGAAATGCCTGCGTCGGACGTTAACTTGATAGTATTTTTTTCGGAAAATATCGTTTGCATCCCGTATACTACCACGCTGTATTCTAATGGCGGCGTTATAGATGACTGTAACTGGGAAGAAGATAGTGACATATACCAGACAGGCTTTAATGTAGAGAGTGATACGATTCAATTACCGATTCCTACTAAAGAGAATTGCACTTTTGCCGGCTGGTATACGGATCCGGATTTTTCAGGTTCGCCAGTGACGTGTATTGAGAAAGGTACGATAGGGGACGTTACTCTTTACGCTAAATGGGATACTGAAACAGATGTGGGTTTCAGCGGACACTATCTTGTTCTGGACGATGAAATCTGTGTCAATTTCCGTGTGGACTTCCCAGAGAATTTCGATCCGACAGGTTGTTATGTAGAATTCCTTGCCAGTGATGGGGAAAAGAGCATTGTATCTTATTCAGCTGCTAAGCAGGTGGAAGGATCTGCATCGCGCGATTTTTCGTTCCCTATAAATGCACTTGAGCTTGCTGAAGATATAACAGCTACTGTATATTACGGAGACGGAAATACCAAGGTCGATACATACTCTGCAATGGCGTATATTCAGGATGCCCAGGTAAAATTTGCTAACGACATGAGAGTTCTGAACCTCGTTAATGCTCTTCATGCTTACGGCTACTATATGCAGCAAACTGATTGGAAGGATGATAAGCCTTCACATAAAGCGATTCCGGCTCCCTCAATGCTTTTAGATGCGGGCGACTCTAATCATTGTGCATTGTATATTGATCAATACGAAGTAACTAAAGATTTCAATTCATCCGGAATCACGGATGCAAAGATTTCTCTGACTCTGACGTCCAAGACAGCGATCAATGTAGCTGTCAAGTTAGACGATGGTGTCGAGATGATTTCGTCAGGATATGAAACCATAGATATAGACGGCGATACGTACTATCTATTTACGCTCGCTAAAGGAATCGGACCGAAAGGCCTTGGCGATGATCGTGCGATAACCATAACTACCAGTACGGGTGAAGCCGAGATAACCGCCTCGGCGATGGCCTATGTTGATTTGCTGTTTTCCAGTGATTTTGTAACTGAGGCGGAAGAGTATGCGCTGGTTGCATACTATTATTACTATCTCGCAGCTTTAGAATATTAATGACATACGAGGAAAACCACAGGAAAGGATTACTTTCCTGTGAGCATCTCGTAGGTGACACCGTATTTCTCGGCAATATCCTTAGCAAAACTCATGCCTTCCGGAGGCGCGACCTCGACCTTGAAGGAACGCTTGGCACCTTCATTTTTCACGATCAGGGAAGAAGCTTTCACCTTGACGTCACCCTCGTTTAAGGAGTCGACATCGTAGGCCAGCTTGTGCATGTGCGTATTGTAGATCGTGCGGATGCCCTTTTTGAGGATCGCCCGGACGGAGTCTCTTGCGATGTAGTAGCCTTCTTCGAAGGATGTGGTGGAGAAGGTCTCGTTAAGAAGCATCAGGCTGTCTTCTGTTGCCTCTGTATAAAGCTCCTTGAAACGGACGCACTCTTCGCCGAGACGACCGAGATCCATGGTCTTGTCTTCATCGGCAGGGAAGTGGGTCAGGATATTATCGACCGGCTTATATTCGAAACTGCTGGCAGGGACGTAGATACCACTCTGAGCGAGAACGAAAAGAAGACCAACGGCCTGTGTGATCGTTGTCTTACCGCCGCGGTTCGCACCGGTCAGGATATAGACAGTGTGATCAGCATCAAAATCCAGATCATTGTATACGATCTCTTCGCTGTGGTTCGAGGAGATGGCGAGCTTGAGGTTATAAAGGCCCTTCGCGCTCATCGTCAGACCCTTTTCAAGGTCAGCATCGGAAAGAAGCGCAGCCTCACAGAACGGCATGCCTTTCTTGATGTTTGCTTCGATGAACTCTGCGAATCTGATGTAGAAAACAAACTCGGGAATGAGCTTGGAGATGTTCATTACAGCGACATTAACGTACTTGCTTAGCGTGTCTCGGAGCTTCTTTACGAGTGTGTCGAGAAGCTTGGTAACGATCTTTCCGAGGTAGAAGGTCGTGTTCTCAACGCCGTCGTTCTTCGGAACCCCTGCCGTTGTAGGATGCGAATTCGCCACGTTTCTCATGATGACGCCGCCCGTAGTACCCTTGGAGTACATTTCGGCAAAGCGGTCCACGATACCGGATCCTTCGTCATCTGCTTCGGCCGGCGTATAGTGCATGTCGCCATCCCAGTCTGTGCCCTCATGGAGCTTATTCTTAGCTTTAAGGGCATCTGCGAAATTGCTTACGATGCCTGACTTTTTAAAAGGCGTATCGTTGATGGAGATAAGTCCGAGGGAACTTGCCTCGAAACGCTCGTTGACGTTGATGCCGACGGTCACGCTCTTAACATTGGAGGCTTCCGCTTTGACCTTCTCGATGTCCGCCTTCATCTCGGCGAAGAAAGAATCGGTGTAAACGGCATTAATGTATTCTCTAAGGTCAATAAGACCCTTGGATTTGAGGTCGGCACTGCCGAGACATTCCTGCATGGCCTCTACACACTTGATATAGTCGGAGATCTCATCGAGCTTGTGGAGAAGATCCCAAAGGCCCATTCTCTCGGAAGATCCGCGCTTCATGGTCTTGAAATCCTTGATGTAGGAGATCTTGTCGAGGAGCTCCATCATTTTCTT
>CAMYWO010000066.1:0-11272 GCA_947302815.1 uncultured Clostridia bacterium
GGCCCTGGCTTACGCCCTTGCCCCAGAATGTGTAGCTCTCACCTTCCGGCAGGATGCTCTGGGAGTAAATTCTTGCCAGAGAAAACATACCCGGATCCCAACCGACAGAGATTGCACCAACTGTGCCTGCTGCCTTTGCTGCAGCATCAACCTCTGCAAAATGCTGAGGAATGTTCGCATGTGTATCGAAGCTGTCAACCACGTTGAACATAGAAGCAAGCTTCGGTGTCTGCTCCGGAAGATCTGTAGCAGAACCGCCGCAGAGGATCATAACATCGATGCTGTCCTTCATGGAAGCTACATCGTTAACGGACATGACCTTTGCGGACTCTGTCTGAATCTTTAATGTAGAAGGATCACGGCGTGTGAATACTGCAACAAGTTCCATATCCGGATTCTGACGGATGCTGGACTCGACACCGCGACCTAAATTACCATAACCGTAAATACCAATTCGAATCGCCATTTTGCAACTTTCTCCTTTTAGTATTTCATATATTTGTATAACAAGGTGAAGTATAGCACTACTATTCACCTAGTACAACGCTGATATGAATTTTTTTCTGAATGAAATTGCATAATCTTCTTATTACCTGTTATAAGTGTTTTTGAAATAGCTTTTGATATAATGATTTATATGGAAAAAGCACTTCACAAGATCTCTGTTCGCGCGCTCAGCGAGCGCATTTACCGCTCCGGTTCCCTTCTCGGCGCCGGCTATGGCGGTGTGTCCGGACTGGATGGTACCAGAATGCATCAGCGCGTCTTTAAGGATATCCGCAAGGAATATGGTGAAGACACCGTAGTTTCAGAGTATTCTCTCAGCACAACACTGGAATATGAACTTTATACACTTCAGATATCCGGTCGGGCCGACTGTATCATTGAGGATCCGGAAAACGGGATCAACATCATTGAAATCAAGACACATAACCGTGTGGTCGAGAAGGTTGAATCACTTATACTTCCCACACACGAGTCTCAGGTGAAGATATATGCGCATCTATACTACCTGTCGCATCCGGAAATCGAAGATATCACGATCACCTTAAGATACGTCTCATTTCTGAATTATCAGTTTCTCGAAAAAAGCAGGGTATTCACGCGAGATGAAGCCGCCGAGTTTTTCGATAACACAGTTGCTCTGTATTCCGCAGAAGCGAAGCGGATCAGTGACTACGAAGAAGCAAGAAACGAATCGATTGCTTCCATGAAATTCCCATACTCTGTTGTCAGAAACGGCCAGAAAGACTTCATGAAAGCAGTCCTCTCCTCTATCAAGCATAAAGAAACACTCATCGCAGAGGCGCCTACAGGTATCGGCAAGACGATCAGCACTCTGTACCCTTCTATCAAATATCTTCCTGCCGCTCAGGGCGGCAAGATCTTCTATGCGACGGCCAAACTAGCCACTCGTGAAGTTGCGGACAAAGCACTGATCGATATGAGAAATCAGGGTCTGGTCATTAAGTCGATCCAGCTCGCACCAAAGGAACAGATGTGTACAGCCATGGAGGAATTCTGTGACAGCCGCTTCTGCTCTTATGCCGACGGATATTATTCCCGTTTGAATGCCGCTCTTGAGGAACTCTACGGTCTTGATGCAATCTATCCGGAAGATATCAGAAGAGTGGCTTATAAGCATAAGATCTGCGCCCATGAGCTCCAGCTGGATGCCTCGAACTTCTGCGATGTTATCATCTGCGATTATAACCACATTTTCCATCCCAGGATCCGCCTTCAGCGTTATTTCGCGGTAAACGAATTCTGCCATACGATACTGATCGACGAGGCACACAACATGATCTCGAGATCAAGGGATATGTTCAGCGCATCACTCACACGCCAGGCTCTTCTGACAGCATTACCGGTCCTGTCTACCATTTCTCAGAAGACGGAGAAATACAGTCATCAGCTCGTCGACTATTTCACTCTTCTGGACTATGCTTTTGAAAAAGATTCTGCCGGGATCAATATGGTCGAACCATCGATCAAAGAAAACGATGTCGTGATCGGGGAAGATTTCCGTGCGACAAGGACTGTTCCCAAGAATCTGTACCAGCTTCTCTGGGCCCTTTGCTTTCACATTGCAAACATACTTGCTGATCTCGAGGACCGTGAAAAACGCCGCATTCTTACGGAATATTACTTTGAAGCCAGATTCTTCCTGACCATTCTCGAACTGTATTTCGATGATGCGTATATCATTGAGATCACACGTTCCGGGACCTGTGACAACGGAAGTTATGATATCTCGATCACTCTCGACTGCCTTGATGCATCCGACAAACTGGCGACCATTCTTAAAGACAACCACAATGCCGTATTCTTCTCAGCCACCATGTCTCCTGCGCAATACTACCGAAGCATGATCGTCGGCAAGGAGACAACGTTTTCCAGGATGCTGCAGCTTCCGAGTCCTTTTCCGCCGGAAAACCTCCAGGTACTGATCATCAAGGATATCCAGACCACATACCAGGAGAGAACCTTCACCTGCGACACTGTAGCCAAGACGATTCTCCGGATGACTTCGGGACACAAAGAGAACTTTATGGTATTCTTCCCTTCATTCGCATATATGGATATGGTATATCAGCGGCTCTTCAAGGCGACATCCAAGGATCCTGACACCGAACTGATGATGCAGGTCCCGAACATGAACACCGATGACAAGAAACGGTATCTCGACCGATTCAACCGTCACGGGGATAAAACCCTTCTCGGGCTCGCCGTACTCGGCGGTCACTTCGGAGAAGGCATCGATCTTGTCGGCGACCGTCTGAAAGGAGCTTTTATCGTTGGTGTAGGTCTTCCACAGATAAGTAAAGAACGTGAGATCCTCTCACAGTATTATCAGAACAAATTCGGAGACGGCTTCTCATTCGCATACAAGTTCCCGGGCTGGGAGAAGGTCCTTCAGGCCGCAGGACGTGTCATCCGGGATGAGAACGATAAAGGTTTCATCGTACTCATGGACGAGCGCTATTCGCGCGAAGATTACCGCATTCTCTGGCCGGAACACTGGAAAGCCACTGAATACATTGCCGAAGAAGCGGAGATCATGTGGGATGACCTCTGATCAGAGTGGAGGCAGCGTATCTAAGATCGACATCTTATCATAGTTCTTTTCAAGCCGTTCACAGAGATATCTGTGGGCAACTGAACAAAGATCATCGAGAACGTATTTTTCCGCGTGAAAAGCACTTAGTCTCTCAAGTTCTGCATCTCTTATGTATCTTAATGCTTCCACGCATCCGAGAGACACGAACTGATAATCCTTAGCCTTGGCCACGCAGCCAATCGACGAACAGTAAAGACGGCACTTGGAAAACGAGAACGCACGTGTCGGCATCTTATCGGGATTTCCGCAGTCACACTCACTTAAGTCGAAAGCAAATCCAAGCACATCCATGATGCGCCATTCAAAAGCAGCAACGATCTGGCGGTATTTCTCGGGATGTTTGGAAAGATCATAGAGAACATACACAAGAAGCGTATAGATAGCCTGGCAGGAATCCGGATCTACGGCTGTATCCTTCACGATCTCGAGAATATGCGATGCGCTGGTCAGTGCCTCGAACGAATCATAAAGACCGCGGAAACTTTCGACCGTCTCCCCTTCCTTCAGATAGTAATAGCCTTTACTCTCACTTAACATAAAGTCAGCAAGAAGCGGCGGAGTAGCAAGGGATGCCAGTCTTGACGAATGTTTCTTGGCTCCCGGTACCATCGCGGAAACCAGACCCTGACGCGGAGAAAGGATCGTAATTATCGCGTCCTGATTACGGTGCGGTTTGGCGGCGATGACAACACCGCGGATCGAAAAACTCGCGCCCATGATCAGTCGTCCTTCTTCTTATACCCGAACTCATCAAGAAAAACCTGACGATTCTTCCAATCCTTACGTACTTTCACATGCAGATCGAGAAAAACCTTACAGTCCGTCATCTTCTCGATATTCTCTCTGGCCGCGGTACCGATACGCTTGATCATCTGCCCGTTCTTACCAAGCAGGATGCTCTTATGCGAATCTCTCTCGCAGATGATAGATGCGTGGATCTTAATCAGGCTTCGGTCATAGCTGTCAACGGCATCTTCCTTGAAATCTTCTTCAAAAGCATCGATCTCGACGGCGGTTCCGTGCGGGATCTCCTCATTGGTATAGTGCAGGATCTGCTCACGGATCAATTCCGCGGCAATTTCTCTTTCCGACTGGTCTGTTACTTCCTCGATCGGGAAATACCTCGGCTGTGACGGAAGCAGACGGATGATCGCCTCCATCAGTTCATCCACACCATCATCCTTCAGGGCGGAGATCGGTACAATATCCGTAAAATCAGCGATCTTCGAGTAATTAGCAATCAGCGGAAGGAGTGACTCCTTGGTAACAGCATCCGCCTTATTTACTGCAAGGATCAGCGGTTTTTTCAGTTTCTTCGCCATTTCGGCAGCGCGGATCTCCACGTTAGCCGGTTTATTGAATCTACAGTCTGCCATAAGCACAACAACATCAGCACCTTTAGCAGCACGGAAAGAAGAATCCACCATAAACTCAGAGAGTTTGGACTGCGGCTTATGAATACCTGGTGTATCGACGAAGATTACCTGGGCATCATCACGGTTATAAATCGCCTGAATGTTGTTTCTCGTCGTCTGAGGCTTATGGGAAACAATCGCCAGTTTCATTCCCGAAATCGTATTCAGGAGTGTGGATTTACCGACATTCGGACGTCCTACCAGTGCGCAATACCCACAGTGGGAAAGGATCTCACCGACAGGATGCTCATCTTCCGAAGACATCATAGGAAGATCAAAAGATCTCGGAAGACCGATCTCATTCATGATCTCCTCCTGCTTACCAAACATCAGCTCCTCATCTCTTCCATTCTCATGATCAAATCCGAGAAGATGCAAAAGTGAGTGAACCGCAAGAAAAACCATCTCTCTTTCGATCGAATGGCCATACTCCTCAGCCTGTTTCTTGGCTTTTTCAGGGCAGATCACAACATCGCCGATTGGAAGATACTTCTTCTCCTCAACGATAGAAAAATCATACGGCATCAGTTTGGCATTAAGCTTTCCATCTGTCATATCCAGGATCGGGAAAGAAAGAACATCAGTGACCTTATCCTTTTCACGATACTGCGCGTTAAGTTTCCGGATACCGTCTGTTCCAACGAGACGCACATCAACACTGACTTCCGCATCAGATGAGCGGATCTGTGCATCGATATACTCCTTAGAAAGCAGCAACGCCAGTGCTTTTTCCACATAGGAAAGAAAGACGCCCTCTTCCTCTTTACTGAATGAACGTGTTTTATTGTCGATCTGAATACTCATTCCGGATATTTCACCCTTTCATGGAAGAAGCCGGCATAAACCTGCAGCATCGCGCGGATGATCAACTCGATATCATCAAATGACAGCCCTGAATGGATCAGCTGATCCTCGTCGATCTTCTGCTTAACGATCTTACGGAAAAGCACTTCTGCTTCATCTACTTCGTGTACACCGCGGGAACGTACTGCCGCTTCACAGGAGTCTGCGATCATAATGATTGCGGATTCGCGTGTAGACGGAACGGATCCCTTGTACTGGAAATTCTCTTTTGTCGGTTCGGGAAGCCCCTTCTCCTTAGCTTCTTTCTGCGCCTTCATATAGAAATAACCCGGGCAGGTCGTTCCGTGATGCTCAAGGATAATATTCTGAACAGCAGTAGGCAGACGATATTTCTTGGCGAGTTTCAATCCGTCCGAAGGATGTGATGTAATAATGGCAACACTCTCTTCAATCGGAAGATTGTCATGCGGATTCACCTTATCCTGCTGGTTCTCCGTAAAGTATTCCGGACGCTCCAGCTTACCGATATCATGGTAATAGGAACCAACCTTCGCAAGAAGTGAATTCGCGCCGATCGCCTCAGCTGCAGCATCCGCAAGATTGGCAACCATCATACTGTGCTGGGATGTACCCGGAGCTTCGAGGAACAGTCTCTTCTGAAGCGGATGGCTTTGCTGTGCAAGATCCAAAAGGCGGATCGGAGAAGCCGTATTGGAGATAAGCTCGAAGAGCGGTTGGAAACCGATCGCGGCAACTACTGAACATCCGGTACCGATGACACACCACAGAACGGAATTAAAAGCATCCGTCATCGAAGACTGGGTAACCAGATTGTACCCCAGTGAGGCAGCAAGAGAAGCCACACAGGAGAAAATAATAAGCGTTGCTGCATTGAATTTACGGTTTCTCTGTCCGGCAATGACCGAGCTTACGAAGATCGTGATTACGGAGATGAAGATGAATTCCGTATCAAATCCGCTCATCGGAAGTACGACAAGCAGTGACAGGATACTCATGGTAATACCGCCCTGAATACCCAGATAGATAGCAAAGATGACTGCCGTAAACATGATCGTCGAGAACAAAGGAGAGATCGATGTCAGATAACGGCTGGAAATGAGCGGTACGATAAATGCAAGCATAAGAGCAATGAGCGTCTTCGAATCGATCTCCTCCATTGTCTTATTCTCAAATCTGGAAAGATAAAAAGCTCCGGCAGCTACAATGATAAACATGTAGACGATAATACCCAGAAGAAGCATATAGTTAAAAGAATTCGTAGGCAGCAGGTTCAGATCCTTCAACTGGCTGAACATGTGGGGTGTGATCGTCTCACCGACACTGATGATTCTCGTACCTTTCTGAATCATAACCGGCTCGCTGATGGCATTCTTATATGCAGCCACACGTTCATTCTCTGTTGCCTTCTCATCATAAACGGCGTTCGGCTTAAGAAAAGCATTCAGAAGATTCCGGATAAGGTCTTTCTGCGAGATGTACTCATTACTGTTATGTGTACGGCTCTCTTCGATATTCGACGTATAATTACTGATCTCCTGCTGAAGCATCTGCGCATCGAGCGCATTCATGGAGATCATCTCAGTGATTTCCTTAGTTTCGAATTCCACATACGAAAAATCAACAAAAGAGATATTGGCAAGAGTATAAGCGACTTCATCATCCAGTTCGATCGAATAAGATTCCTTTACTGCGGACTTAAGAAGCGAGGCCATTTCCGCCTTAGTGCGGATCACCATCCCGATATCATCAATACTCGATTTGCGGAGTTCTTCACAGTAGGAAAAGAAACCTTCAACAAGTTCCTTGTTCTCATCGGAGACCTCAGAGGAGATAACATAGATCGGAGCAACTTCCGATCTGGCCAGACGGGCACGTCTTTCCGTCTCGTACGTATCCTTGACGGTTCTGGACGCCGTAATATCGTATTCACAGGTCTGGCCCTGATAGACATCATACTGTTTCGGCAGAGAACCAAAATAGACGATCGCGACCATCAGTACCGCAAGCAGTGCGATGGCAACAATACGGATCACCTTGAACAGCTTCTGGTTCTTCTTCGAATTACGCATGTCCCCCCTGTCTCCTTTCCCTTGCATTATAAGCCATTATGATCTTTTGTACCAACGGGTTTCTGACAATATCCGTCTCATGTAACGAAACTGTAGAAATACCGGAGATATCACGAAGGATCCGCATGGCATCATCAAGACCGTTCGGATAACCGGAAGGCAGGTCGATCTGCGTCGTATCGCCACAGACACACACTCTGGAATTCATACCCATTCGGGTCAGGAACATCATCATCTGCTCGATCGTCGTATTCTGAGCTTCGTCCAGAAGAATGAACGAATCATCGAGGTTACGTCCTCGCATATATGCCAGAGGAGAAACTTCGATAATACCACGCTCCATGTTTCTCTCGAAACCTTCTCTTCCCATCAGTTCAAGAAGAGCATCATAGATCGGACGCATATACGGATCGACTTTTTCTTCAATATCACCCGGAAGATAACCGAGTTTCTCGCCTGCTTCAACCGCAGGACGGGTCAGGATGATACGTGAAACAGAACGCTCACGAAGCGCAAGAACTGCCATCGCCACACCGAGAAAAGTCTTTCCGGAGCCGGCAGGTCCTTTACAGATGACCACATCATTCTTCGACATGGCATCCACATATACACGCTGACCAAGAGTCTTGGCACGTACAGAGCGTCCGGCAGGTGTCGTAAGAATAACCGGATCCTCATCATCCATGAAATCTTCAAGGAGATTATCTTTCTCAAGAAGGCAAAGATATCTTACCGAGAGGATATCAAGCTGTTCCTTCTTTCCGAGGACCTTGTCCATGGCTCTGAGAACGTCTTCCGACATACGGATAGAGTCTGAAGAACCTCTTACCGAGATGCCGGAATCAAGCGCAATGACTTCACAGTCAAACATATCCGCGACGACCTTCAGCCAGGCGCAGTTATTCGATGAAAGCTCACAAAGATGATCTACATTTAATAACGTCTCTTCCAAGTCCACCTCTCCTTTACACGTCATTACGGAGCAATTCCAGAAGTTTCTGATAATGCTCGGGTATATCGGCTTTAAAATCGATCAATTCTTCAGTACGCGGATGGATGAAACGGATCGACGTACTGTGAAGTGCCTGTCCATGCAGGTTATACTTCTCTCTCTTCGGCGCATAAAGCGGGTCACCGATACATGGATGTCCGATATACGTCATATGCGCACGGATCTGATGTGTACGTCCAGTTTCCAAACGGCAAAGAAGATCTGTCCCCTTGCGGAAACGTTCAAGCACTTGAAAATGCGTAATGGAATCCTTGCCATTCTCGCAGACAGTCATCTTCCGTCTGTCGTTTGTTGCACGTCCGATCGGCGCATGGATCGTTCCCTTATCAGAGTCAACGATACCATAAACACAGGCACGATACTCACGTACAACCTCATGTTTCGCAATCATATCAGCCATGGCCAGATGTGTTTCATTATTCTTTACCGCAACCATCAGTCCGGAAGTATCCATATCAATACGGTGTACAATACCAGGACGGATAACACCATTAATATCCGAAAGCTTGCCTGCGCAGTGATAAAGAAGCGCATTAACAAGAGTTCCGGAATAATGACCGGGGGCGGGATGAACGACCATGCCCTGGGGCTTATTGATGATGATCAGATCATCATCTTCATACACGATATCCAGAGGGATATTCTCGGGTTTCGCGTCTGTATCCACCGGCGGCGGGAAATCAATATCGATCGTCTCTCCGCCAAAAACTTTGAAAGACGCCTTGACCGGTTTTCCATCAACGGTAACTGCACCATCCGCGATGAGCTGGGCTGCGCGGGATCTTGTAAGATCCGGGCAGGCCTGTGGAATATAGGCATCGACTCTTCCCTGATAATTCTCAACTACATACGACTCGATCATTCTACATCCTCGTCAGAAATATCATCTGATTTATCATCCCCATTGAGCCCGTTGGGGAAAAGATTGCCCGACTCCTCCTTCGGCTCTTCTTTCTTCGAAGAGAACGGGATCTCGGGAATAAACTTCTCATTGAAAAACAGCAGCACGGCAAGCGCGATGCAGGAAAGTGTAATGCAGATATCCGCTACATTGAAGATCGGAAACTGGTAACTTCCGAACTGAACGCTGATAAAGTCAATAACATACTTAAGACGAATACGATCGATCAGGTTGCCGAGTGTGCCCGCAGAAAGGAAAATAAGGCAGATCGAGAGTCTTCTGCTTCTGTACTTCGCAAGTACAAAGTAGGACAGGAAGATCAGCAATACGAAAGCAAGCGCAGATATTACTGACAGCATCGTAACGCCCCATGATTTATTCGCGAACATGCTAAAAGCACTTCCCGTGTTCTTCACGTACATCAGCGAAAGGAAGTTCTTGATGATCGGTGAGACCTGATGGGATGCCAGAGATTTAACGGCCAGATCCTTGGTAAACTGATCGATAAAAACAAGCACGACGAAGAGCTCTGAAAAGAGCACGTACGTCATCCAGGTCGGTTTTTTGAGTTCTTTATTCATATAACTTGATCCTTTCTATTTTAAGGCACTTTCCATTTGAAATATCAAGATCTGCCATGACCGCATGCATAGTGGCCGGACCATCTGCAGGCTGATATCTGGCAGGAAGCTTATCTACAAGTCTGCGCAAAGAGGCATCTGCATCCATTCCGAGGATTCCGTCAGATGTCCCGGTCATTCCGACATCACTTATATATCCGGTACCACATGGGAGTATCGTTTCATCTGCAGTCTGCACATGCGTATGTGTTCCAAGAACAAGAGATACGCGGCCATCACAGTAATAACCCATCGCACCTTTCTCACTGGTGGTCTCCGCATGGAAATCGATTAGAATATTCGTAGGAGAATACTCCGTCTTCCATCTGTCGATATTAGAGGCAAAGAAAGAAAACGGAGAATCCGCAAGAGGTGTAACAAACACCTGTCCCATCAGGGATACAACGAGAAGGCGCCCCTTCTCACCAAGGTCGATAAGATACTCGGAAGAGCCAGGCCAGGCGGCACTTACATTGCCGGGACGTATAACGCGCTTCTCTGAATCGGCAAATTGCTGATAACTGGGACAGGAGAAGGAATGATTCCCAAGCGTGATGCAATCCGCGCCAAAAGAAAAGATCTCTTTAGCCGAAGCATAATTGATCCCAAGACCGGCGGCGACATTTTCCGCGTTTACTATACAGGCATCTACCTTCTGTTCTGTAAGATATGCCTTCAATTTATTCTTCAAGATACGTTTTCCAGGATGGGCTACCACATCTCCGACAAAAAGGATCCTCAATTGCTATTCCTCTATTCTAAGATATATGGCTTATTTTACCATAAAAAAAGAGCCTATTCCCTTATGAAATAGACTCTTTTTTGTTTCGGTTTACTTTGCTACATCCGAGGCACGTGTTTCACGGATTATATTGACCTTGATCTGACCCGGATAATCGAGTTCTTCCTCGATCCGCTTACATATATCACGGGCTCTTAAGATCATATCGTCGTCCGAAACCTTATCCGGACTTACGATGACACGCACTTCACGACCTGCCTGGATCGCAAAGGCTTTCTCGACACCATCAAAACTGGTAGCGATTTCTTCCAACTTCTGAATTCTCTTAACATATGTTTCCATATTCTCACGACGCGCACCCGGTCTTGCCGCAGAAATCGCATCCGCCGCTGCTACCAGGACGGCGATCTCTGTTGTCGGCTCCACATCACCATGGTGGGACATGATCGCATTAATTACCGTGTCGTTCTCTTTATAACGACGAGCAATATCTGCACCTAACTCAATATGAGAACCCTCAAGTTCAAAGTCAGCAGCCTTTCCGATATCATGCAACAAGCCTGCTCT
>CAMYWO010000067.1:0-11229 GCA_947302815.1 uncultured Clostridia bacterium
CTTCAGTTTCTTTTTCCTTTCTTTTTCACCCCGGTGTTTCTCCTTTCTCACCGGGGTGTTTTTATGCCCGAAAAGCACTTTTCCCTCCCCTCGTTTTCCCCTCAAAAAGGCATCAAGTTTCCTTGCGGTTTTCAGCATTCCTTCCACAAATGAAAATCGTTTGAATTCGGGCATTTTCGGGTATTATTTCAGTTGTATTTCAATGGGTTTTATGCTACTATTTACAGTGATCGCGGTTTTGTGTATGGTTAGTTACCCTATGCTAACGTGATCAAGCCCAATCTAATCCAAAGTATGCCCCCAAGCATACCGAAAATAGGGATTAAAAATCGGAAGGAGTAATGCATATGACAACTAATGTTAAACTGCAGAACTGGGTTGACGAGATCGCAAAGATGACTCAACCTGACGCGATCCGCTGGATTGAGGGTACCGAAGCTGAGAAGCAGGAACTGCTCGATGCAATGGTAGCCAGCGGCATGGCAACAAAACTGAACGAGGCGAAGCACCCCGGATGCTATCTTTTCAGATCTGATCCGTCTGACGTAGCTCGTGTAGAAGGCCGTACCTATATCGCTTCCAAGAGCGAAGACGATGCAGGCCCGACGAACAACTGGATCGATCCTGTTGAACTGAAGAAGACACTCACAGAGCTCTCCACAGGCTGCATGCACGGCCGTACAATGTACGTTATCCCGTTCTCCATGGGTCCTGTAGGTTCCCCGATCTCCAAGATCGGTATCGAGATCACAGATAGTGCATACGTAGTTGTCAACATGATGATCATGACCAGAACAGGTAAGGCTGTTCTTGAGCAGCTCGGTTCCGACGGCGAGTTCATCCCGTGCATCCACTCCGTTGGTGCTCCTCTGGAGAACGGCGCTAAGGATCAGACAACATGGCCTTGCGCTCCGATGGACAAGAAGTACATCGCTCACTTCCCGGAAGAGAAGCTCATCTGGTCCTATGGTTCCGGTTACGGCGGAAACGCTCTTCTCGGTAAGAAGTGCTTCGCTCTTCGTATCGCTTCCGTTCTCGCTCGTGAAGAGGGCTGGCTGGCTGAGCACATGCTCATCCTGAAGCTCACAGATCCGAACGGCAACGTAAAGCACATCTGCGGCGCTTTCCCGTCTGCTTGCGGTAAGACCAACCTGGCAATGCTCGTTCCGACCATCCCGGGCTGGAAAGTACAGACACTCGGCGACGATATCGCTTGGATGAAGTTCGGCGCTGACGGACGTCTCCACGCTCTCAATCCGGAAGCTGGTTTCTTCGGTGTTGCTCCGGGAACATCCATGGAGTCCAACCCGAACGCTATGCTCTCCTGCAGAGAGAATACGATCTTCACAAACTGCGCTCTCACAGATGATGGCGATATCTGGTGGGAAGGCATCGGCTACGATGCTCCGGCACACCTCATCGACTGGCAGGGTAAGGACTGGACACCGGATTGCGGCGAAGTTGCTGCTCATAAGAACGCTCGTTTCACAGCTCCGGCTAAGCAGTGCCCGGTTATCGCTCCGGATTGGGAAGATCCGAACGGTGTTCCTGTTGACGCTATCCTCGTTGGTGGCCGTCGTAAGACAACTATCCCGCTCGTTCACCAGAGCTTCAACTGGAACCACGGTATCTTCATGGGTGCTATCATGGGTTCCGAGATCACAGCTGCTGTTATCTCCGATAAGGTAGGTCAGGTTCGTCGTGATCCGTTCGCTATGCTCCCGTTCATCGGTTATCACGTTGGTGATTATCTCCAGCACTGGCTCGACATCGGTAAGGCTACCGACGCTGACAAGCTGCCGAAGATCTTCTATGTTAACTGGTTCAGAAAGTCCGAAGACGGCAAGTGGCTGTGGCCTGGCTACGGCGATAACAGCCGTGTTCTGAAGTGGATCGTTGAGCGCTGCTCCGGCACAGGCAAGGCTGTTGAGACTCCGATCGGATATCTCCCGACAGTTGATGCTATCGACCGTACAGGCCTTGACAGCGTAACAGACGCTGACATGGAAGAGCTGCTCACAGTCAACAAGGATGAGTGGAAGGCAGAAGCTAAGTCCATCCGTGCACACTTCGAGTCCTATGGTCCGAAGATGCCGAAGGAACTCTTCGCTGAGCTCGACGCTCTTGAGGCTCGTCTTAACGCTTAAGGTTCAAAAGCATGAGATAAAGAAAGGCCGTCTCTTCGGAGGCGGCCTTTTTTCATGCCATAAAACGTGAAACTGAAAGAGTAAGTATTCAGGAAGGATCAGGCACGGCCGGTGATAGACCACTTGCCGTCCTGGATCGAAACGGTCATCGTTCTCTCCGCAGGAGTGGATCCCTCGACTCCGCTGTCGACTAAAGTCTTCAGGGTAATACTGTCGTCGCCGGCCTTCGATGTCGTGATCGTAATATGTCCGGTCTTCTTCGTATGGGACTGCTCGGGATCGACAACGATATCTGCGCCTCCCCACTCTTCTCCCATAATGTATTCCAGAGCCTTCTTCTCTTTTGCAGAAAGGAAGTTCTCCCCTTCAAAGAAGATCTCCCAACGCTCGATATCATCCGGCATCGCCGACGGGAACATACCGGAGAGCAGCGAACATGCAAACTCGACGCTGTTGGCATACATCCCGGTGACACGGATCTCCGAGACGCCTGAGAACTGGGCAGGGTACGTCTCAAGAATATATCCGTCATACTCAACACTGACCAGCATGCCCGGCGTAAGATTCATTGCTGTGATCGCATTTCCTTCAGTATCGAAGATCGGCTGTGCCGCCGCGTTAAAAACATAGAAGCTCGTATCGTCGCCCTGCGCCATTACGGAATAGCAGAGCTGGTTTCTCTTATAGACGATCTCCAGATCGACCTTCTTGGTCGGCTGGGTATCTTTCGTATTCTTCGGAGACTGGCAGGCGCAACAGGCGAAAAGCACGCAGAGCGTAAGAATAATACTGCGGATCAGATGTTTTCTCATATACTGCCTCCTTAAGCGGACATCCTGCCCCACTTTAATCACATACTCTAGTTTACTGGTCAGATATTGCAAAATTATGAATGTCTTATGTAATTACAATAACTAGTTTCCGCTTGTTTGACATATTCTCCTATTCATGGCAAAATCGCTATGTACGAAGGCTTATCCGCGGGTATAGTTCATCGGTAGAACGTCAGCTTCCCAAGCTGAACAGGAGGGTTCGACTCCCTTTATCCGCTCCATTTTCGAAAGAAGGCTGTCTCATCCGGGACAGTCTTTTTATTTCCTTCCCGAAAAGCACCCTTCCCGACAACAAATCGACAGGGAGAAGTGCTTTTGAATCTTGACTTTTTCCTTTATAGATGGCAAACTGTATGTCGTGCTTCAAGTACGTATCTGCCTTTATAGCTCAGTAGGTAGAGCGCATCCATGGTAAGGATGAGGTCACCAGTTCGATCCTGGTTAAAGGCTCCAAACAGAGATTATTTCTCGGAAACGGATATCTCAATGTGAGATATCCGTTATTTTTCTGCCCGCCGGCGTGAACAATCCGTCACAATTTCCCCATATCACTGTGCTACAATGGACTCATACCGAAGAGAGGGTGAGGTCATGAGCATGGCATCTTTTGAAGAGAGACTTTCAAAACTCCAGAGCATCCTGGACGAAGCAAGATCCGTAGTGTTTTTCGGCGGAGCAGGTGTCTCTACAGAAAGCGGTATTCCGGATTTCAGAAGCAAAGACGGGCTTTACAACCAGCACGACGTGCAGTTCGACAAGTATCCGCCGGAATATCTTCTCAGTCACAGCTGCCTGTATGACCAGCCGAAAGTATTCTTCGAATATTACCGGCAGAAGATGGATTGCCGCACGATCAAGCCGAACATCACGCACATCAAGCTCGCGGAGATGGAGAAAGCCGGCAAGCTCACCTGCGTGATCACGCAGAATATCGATGGTCTCCACCAGAAGGCCGGTTCCAAGAAAGTCTATGAAGTCCACGGAACGACACAGCGCGTCTACTGTGACCGTTGCGGCAAGGAGCATCCGGCCGACATCCTCTTCACTTCAGAGGAGCCCGTTCCGCACTGTTCCTGCGGAGGCATGCTCCGCCCGGACGTCACACTCTACGAAGAGTCCCTCCCGCACGAAGCCTGGGAGAACTCCATAACGGCACTTGCGAAAGCAGATGTATTCATCATCGGAGGGACCTCCCTCACCGTCTATCCGGCCAACACGCTGACCCACTACTTCCGCGGGAAGCACCTGATCATCATGAACCGGGACGAGACGCCACAGGACCGTTACGCCGAGATCGTATTCCACGAAGGACTCGGAGAGATCTTCTCCAAACTGCATTGATTCTTTAACCGAGAAAGGATGTACATATGAAACACACACATCATTCCCCTCTGGCGGATTTCGAAGAAGCCTACGGGGGCGAGCCGATTGCGGCCACAAATAGGACAGTAGCCCCGAAGCGATCAGCTTCGGAAAAAGCACCTGCGCCGAAAAAGCAGAGCACCGGTCTCTGGAAGCGGGTCCTGATCACCTGCCTGGTCTTTGCAGTTGCGCTCGGCGCCCTGGGTGCCAGCCTGCTCATCCTGAATAAGAACGGTGAGAAGAACACACCCCGTTCACGTCTTACCTCTTCTTCCCGCTCCTCATCCAAGGGCAAAGGCAATTTCTATCTCTCCGACGATAACTCCGGGAAATCGGAAAAGCCTGTTAAAGAGAAGAAAAAGCAGCCTGAGTACGATCCGGATCTCATTCTCCCGGAAGGCTACAACGGAGCTGATTTCGGTGAGATAGACGAGTGGTCCGACGATTTTCAGGACGACTGGGAAGATGACTTTGAAGATGACTGGGAAGAAGACGATTACCAGGGAAATGATCCCCAGCCGCAGAAGCGTGAAACAGAATATAAGAAACTCAGTACCGCGGATACCGACCTGACCGGATATACGATCATCCTTGATCCGGGACACGGCGGACGCGACACCGGCTGTGTCTTCCCGTTCAATAATCCGGAATACAACGAGTGCGATTTTACACTCCGCATCGCCAAGCGCGTTAAAGCCGAGCTCGAGGCCAGAGGTGCGACCGTTCACATGACACGTACCGACAACAGCTGGGTCTCCCTCTATAACCGTCTTGCGCAGACCCACCTGCTCTGCCTGGATATCGCAGAAAAGGAAGGAAAGCTCCCGTTCTCGAAGGCCCGCGCCAATGAACTGAGATCTCTCCTCCAGCAGAGCATCGATATCAACGAAGACACCGTCGCTTCCGGCGGCATGGGCATCATGGTCGGATCCGGTGTCGGCGATGACTTAAAGGACCTTTTCGAGATGGAATATAAACTCGACAAAGTGCTTTTCCTGTCGATCCATCTGAATTCCAGTGAGAGCCGCTCGCAGCACGGTAACCAGATCTACTATGTCACCGATGATTCCGTCATCGAGAGTGAGCGCCGTCAGATGCGTGAGAACTCCGAGTTCCAGCGTTCGGACTTCCCGATCCGCGACGAGTACTACGGAAGACATAACGACGACAACAACCTTCTCGCCTGCTGCATGTACGATAACATCGTAGGTAACATTCCGGAGTTCGAGACCAACGGTCATCCGGTCAACGACGATAACTACGCCGTTCTCCGTGAGCACGGCCTGACCGGTGTCCTGATCGAGGTCGCCTTCCTCTCGGATGACAACGACCGTGCGATGCTCCAGCAGGATTCCACCGTGAATACAGTTGCCTCTTCCATCTGTGACGGAACGAAGATGTACTTCATCCAGAAAGGTGTATAACAGTTCTTTGACAAAGTGATGAAAATTCACCGCAATTCCTGCTTATATCGTCGTGCTTTGCCCGAAAATGTCGTTTTTGTAATTTACAAAATTCCATAAAGGCTTATACTTAAATTGCACGTAAATGAGAGGAATGTCATGAGTAACAACCAACCACAATCGAGACCAAATCGGGGCGCGCCCAAAACCAATCCAACCCGAACCTATTCCCAAACCCAGCGCCCTTCTCGAAAGAAAGCCGAGATTGCCCGTCGAATCTTCATTGCTAAGTGCATTATCGTATTCAGCATGATCTTCGTTCTTGGTGGCGGTGTGTATCTTCTCAGCCGCTCGGGGCTCTTTAAATCTAAATCTTCCAAGACGGAGAAAACCTCTCTCAGCTCAGTAACATTTGAGACTGAAGGGACCTCCGCCTCGGAAGTTGCCGATACTACCCCTGAATCCACAGAATCCGCTTTACCGCTTTCCGGATATACCGTCATTCTTGACCCGGGACACAGCGGTGAGGATACAGGTTGCGGCTGGCCGCTGAACAGTTCCGAAATTGAAGAAAAAGATATCACCTTAAAGATCGTCAACGCCATGGAAGAGGATTTGACCTCCCGCGGCGCGAAAGTATATGTGACACGTAAGACAGATGATACCGTCGGCATTTATTACCGTATGGCAGAAGTACATCTGATCTGCATGGACATTGCAAAAGAAAGAGGCATGTTGCCTTTCTCCGCTGAAAAAGAACAGGAACTCCGCCAGAAGTGCGAAAAGATTAAAGAGATCAATGAATGGCAGAAGTTCTCGCAGAACGGCATGGGTTTCATGGCCGGATTCGGGGCGAGCGAGGACCTGAAGCTGCTCATGGATATGGAAGCTCAACTGACGGATGTTGTCTTCGTATCCATCCACATCAACTCCACCGGCGATCCGGCAGAATACGAGATCAAGCACGGTGCCGCCGTTCACTACGCGGATGACAAGTATATCAGCAGTCCTTCGCACGATGAGGGCGGTGAACCGAAGCATGAAGCCTATTTCGGAAGACACAACGAGGACAACAGCCTCTTCTCTCAGATGATCTACGATCACTATGTTGAGTATTTCCCGGAAATGGTCTCCTACAGCAAAGAGCAGTCCCACCTGCCGAGTGCATTTGCGGTTATCCGTGAGCAGGCGCTCGTCGGTGTACTTGTCGAAGTAGGATTCATTACGAATCCGCATGACCGCGAATTCTTTAAGAATGACGAAAATCTGAAGAAGTCAGCTATCCCGTTAGATGACGCTATCGAAGAATACTTTTTATCTAAGAAGAACAACCAGGCCGCTGCATCATAAGGAGGTAATCCTATGAACATTGCCGTGATCACCGGAGCTTCGTCCGGAATGGGTAAAGAATTTTGTTCCCGTCTTTTCTCGGAAAAAGATGCAAAGATCGGCGCCCCTTATGACGAGATCTGGATGATCGCACGTTCTTCCGACAAGCTCAACGCTATCGCGGAATCCCTGGGCGGCAAGCGTACCCGTGTCATCCCATTAGATATTACCCTTCCCGAATCCATCGAAGCCCTCTCTTCTCTTCTCAAGGAAGAAAAGCCGGCTGTGCGTATGCTCATCAACTGCGCAGGAATGGGCAGGAACGGTGTTTTTGCCGATCAGACAGTAAGAGACACCCACATGGCGGTTTCGCTGAACTGTGAGGCGCTCTCCGCGGTCACAAACGTATGCCTGCCGTACATGACCGGCCACGACACCAAAAGATCCGCGAGCATCATCAATATCGCATCTTCCGCGGGATTCCTTCCGCAGCCGAATTTCGCCGTCTACGCGGCATCGAAATCCTATGTGATCTCCTTCTCGAGAGCCCTCGCCGAGGAACTCCGCGACAAGAAGATCTCTGTTACATGCGTATGCCCGGGTCCCGTCGATACTGACTTCATCAAGACCAGCAAGAACGACCCGAACGCGACATTTACGGGATTCAAGGCCAAGTTCGTCACCACGACGGATAAGCTCATCCCCGCTTCCATCAAGGCCGCGAAGAAGGGTAAGACGCTCCGCGTTTATGGTCTGGGTCAAAAAGCACTGCACCTCACCTCGAAGATCGTGCCGACCAAACTGGTGCTTTTCTTTGAGCGGAAAATGAAATAGCCACTTCGGATCTACGCCGAGTGGATCTTGAAGATCGTCTTCTCTTTTCCTTTCGTAATCTTCGTACGGATCGCATCCAGCACTTTTGCCGCAAGGATACCCAGCAGGAATCCGACCACATTCATCCAGAGATCATCGATATCGCTCTGCCCTATCTTGAAGAAGTACTGGCATGCTTCGATCACGCCTGCCAGGAGCACGGGGAACAGATAAAGGAGCCATTTGTGCGGATGTTTGCGCCACCAGAGACACATATAAAAGCCTAAAGGCGCAAAGATCAGAAGATTTCCGAAGAACTGGACAAAGATGCCGTCTGTAAACCGTCCTGCTTTTATGTGCGGCCAGTAGGTCGCAAACGCGCCTTTGAAGGGAATCAGATTGAGCGTGGCGGCCGGGTCGGCAAATTGGCTTCTCTGGAAAATGAAAAGATCCAGAAGAAGGAAAATGTACAGGATGCAGAATACGATACTGCTGACCAGAAAGCCGCTTCCGAAGCTCTTCCGGATATGCGGCGCATTCCATTTCTTTCGTGCAAAAAGGCGGATCAGGATCGTTACGGAGACACCTCCGATCCACATCAGGATGACGCGGAACCACCATTCGTAATCCATGTTGGTAAGAAGATCCTTCCATCCGAACTGCAATCGGTTGATAATGAAGACCGAGGTATTGAGAATGAGCCCGCCGGCCTGAAGAAGCGAACAGAGAAAGTGGCTCTTCGAAAGAAGGAACATCAGAAGCGTCAGGCCCAGAGTCACAGCAAGCAGGAATACTTCCTGCATAGGAGATAAAAAATTCTCACTGAACCCGATGCACAGAGGATGCAATAACACACCCAGCGCGAATCCTGTGGCCAGGATCGCGGGGTGTGTCTTATTTATCCTTCGGTTTGTACTTCTGCTGTTACTTGATGTCATTCTTCGGGTCATCCGGTTTCTTCGCAGAAGGTCTCATATTCGGGCGCTTGATCGGGCCCTTTCTTACAGTCTTCTCCGCATTCTCCGGTGCATAGACATCAGAGACATCAGAAGATGCAGGATTATTCGGTTTTGCCCAGATCGGACGATCGAGTGCCGGCGCGGAATCCCATGTCGGAGCAACCTCAGGTTCCGCAGTCTTCCCTTCTGCCTGGGCTCTCTCCTGAGCTCTCAGGGATCTTACGATCGAAGGGATGTTCTCATCGTCCTCTTCTTCCTTCGGAGCTGTTGCTGCCGAAGGAAGAGGCGTTGTCAGAAGAAGATTCTCTACTTCATCGTCCACGGAAGGAACTGTATCTACTACAGGTTCCTCTGCCGGTACCGGAGTTTCTGCCTTCGCAGGTTCGAGCATCGCGGCTTCCTCAAGGATGGAACCTGCTCCGATTCCTGCGGTTCCGGCTTCTGCGGCTTTTCTCGCCTCTTCCGCCTTCATCTCTTCAGCAAGACGGTTTACCTCTGCCTCGAGATCTTCGACAGTACGGAGCCTGTTCTGAGCGGAAGGTCTCATGTTCGGGCGCTTGACCGGACCGGAAGATGACGGCTTAAAAGCAGACATCGTGGTCTCCGTGGAATCTTCCTGATTAATTGCGGACTTTGTCGTTGTCGCAGCAGCTGCAGCAGCACCCGTGATTGCAGCACCGGTCTTTGCGGATGCAGAAGTACTCTTTGTCGCTGCAGGCGTAGCCGTCTTAGCTACCGGACGATATCTTCCCGCAAACTCATTATTCTTACTTACACCATCAGCCGCAGCGGTCTGTGGCGCTACTTCCCATGGAATATCGCGCTTCAGTTTCTCCGGGAGATGGAGACGGTCGATCATGTTGTTCCAGGCCTTCGGGTTCTTAATGAACATGTAGACCAGAACAGCCACCAGAATGAGAAGGAGGAACAGGAATCCGTAGAGTACGATCGTACCTACCGGGATACCGTTCTTCTTCGCAGCTACTGTCGCTGCCGCGGCCGCTGCTTTTGTCGTCTCCGCCGGAGCCTGTGTCTCTCCGCCGTCCGGAAGAGTTGTAGTCATTTCAGTTGCCGGTGCCGGAGTATTATCCGGATCGATCACGCCCTGATACTCGGAAAGCGAGATACCACGGTTGCCAAGCGGAACTGCGTGATCCAGTCCGACGAACTTGCCGTCCTGCTGCCACAGAACTTCCTTAACAAATGCATACTTCTCATCGTCCCATGTCGTAAAGTCATCGAGCACGAGTCCGCCGGTATCACCGGAATTCGAGTTGAAACACCAGAACGTGAAGTTCAAGTGGTTTTCGGCAATCAGCTGGCGGAGATAGGTCATCCATGTCAGGTTCGGTTCTGTCATGTATCCGCCCCACTCACCGATCAGGACCGGAGCGATCCTCTCGTTATGGATGTAGAGCCAGTTATCATTCCAGCAGTCTGTCTTCAGGGAATCATAGGTAAACTCACCCTGGAACCACGGCTGCTCGTAGACTGTCGGGCCGTAGTCGTGCGGGGAATAAACGATCTGTCTGTTTCTCGCCTCGGTTCCGAAGTCGATCGGATAATCCTTTACGCCACGGAGGTTCGCGCCCCACCATGTGGTGTTATAGTCATCCATATTCGTGCTGGAGAAATCCTTGTTCGCATTAATATCCTTCGGATAGATCTCGATACCTTCGATTACAATCAGCAGGTTCGGGTTTGCGTCGAGAGCGAGATTACCGGCCACCTCGGCAACGTGCTTCCAGTTGTTGTCCAGCTCGGAATCGTTCCAGATGGCTTTATCTTCGTTTGCCTTACCGTGAGGTTCGTTCTTCAGGTCAAAAGCAACGATCGTGTCGACCTTCTTATAGCGGTCGGCAAGGTACTGGACAGAGTCATAGTAATCCTGGATGCTCACCTTATCGGTGTACCACAGGTTCGTCATGTGACCCGATGCATCTGTGTTGGCACTGTGGATATCGAGCATGACCTTAAGGCCGTACTTCTGGCAGAGGGACAGCGCATAGTCAAAGATCTGCTGGCTGTTCTTTCCTTCGAGCTCGGCATTGGTCGCCTTATTGTAGTTGGCCTCCGGATACTGGCCGTTCTTCCATGCCAGTACAAGCTCGGAAGACATCGGGATACGCAGGAGGTTAAAACCATGGTCTGCGATCGAACGGATTGCCGTCTCCATGTTGCAGCTCCAGCATCCGTCGAAGATATTCGAACCGGTGTTATATCCGAACCAGTTAATACCTGTCAGCCAGACCTGTGTGCCGTTCTTATCTACGATACGGTTGCCGACCGTGGTCAGCCAGTCATCTCCGTCTACCGGATCAAGAGAAACCGCACCGGTTTCAGATGTTTCTGTAGCCTCCGGTGTCGTCTCTGTCGGAGCAGG
>CAMYWO010000068.1:0-11133 GCA_947302815.1 uncultured Clostridia bacterium
GGATAAGCCTGCTGAGCACTGTATGTTGCTGTCGCTCCGCAGACCGGGCAGATATTTCTTCCTGCCGGAATCATTCTCTTACAAGATACACACATCGTTACATTATTGGTTGCCATACTGTACACCCCTTTCAATATTTTCGCACCGTCTGGGTACTTCTTTTCTTCCAGAAACACAACCTCTTGTTTTTTCTCTGATCGTGTTTCGCTTTCGCTTTACTATGGTTTCATTATAGTCGCAATTTGCGACATAGCGCGTTTAAAAATTACACGATTTATCGCAAAAGTTACATCAAGAACAAAGTATTCACAGTCGAGATACAGCAGATAGTAAGTACGCAACCTCTTATGCGTGGGATAATTACCGTAAAATCAGGTGTTCCGGCTGGCAGAAACATGGTAACTGATGCCATATTATTATCACGCTTCCGTGATAAAAGTATGACCTTGAAGGTGTAATAAAGCCGAAACCAGGTAGCAGTGCTTTTCGATACGATACAAGGAGAGGGGTATGCGTGAGAAAAGATTAGTCCGGAAGCTTTCCGTGCAGATCATCATTCTGACCGCCGCGCTGTTCTTAGTCGGAGCAGGCGCCGTATTCAGCACGCGTCCGATGATACTCCCGGTCTCGTAACACGACGATGCTTTCTTCCGCGCCAAAAGCACTATTTCTTTTTCCGAAAAATATCTTTATGAATCCGATCAGGCTGCCGATAAAGAGAATCGCTCCGAATACGATCAGCGCGATCCCGGCGGGAACGTTGACCGTCAGGACCCAGATCCCCATACCGATCGCGGTGAACATCATAAGAAAGTACGCGATAACCAGAGTACATCCGATCTGCACCATATTGTAATCCGAGTCATACGTGTTGTGCGGCGTTATTATCTCTAATATAGCTACAATGATATCACCAAAAATATCCATACCTGTTTCCTATTCACCCGCGGACCGCCCGGATATGCGGTCAGAAAAGATTACTCCGCCTGCTTCTTTCCCGCGTTTTTAAACGCGATCGACAGACCGAGCATGATGATTGAAAGTGCCGCGAAGACGATAAAGAGGATCATCGGCTTCATGGTGACGATGTAGTCTTCCTTCAGGTTCTGGAAAAGGTAGACCATCGATGCTGCCTGGGCGATCTGCGCGAGCAGTCCGAAAAGACAGCAGAGCGTGATGAACTTCATGACCTTTTTCTTGCGGTTGCAGAGGATCTTAATGAGAGCAACGAAGTGCATAATCAGCGCAACAACGAAGAAGAGTATGCTCACCCACACCAGCGTGACAAAGACCGTGCCCATCGTGGTCAGATTCTTATATCCCATCTTCGAAAACAGATCAAAGTCCTTCACAACATTCAGTGTACTGTAGCTATATTTATTCGTCTGGCGGCGTCCCAGGATAAACTGGAATGTCGGCACGAAAGGTATTACGAAGAACATGAAGCACAGCACATAGGAGATCAGATGGACAGGATCAAAACGGCTGTCCTTCGCAAGTGATTTTGCCGGCTTCTCGCTCTTCTTATTATCGAAAAGCACCGGTGTGTCCATCGGGTACGGCGCCTGAGCCTGCTGCATCTGGGCGTATTGGGATTGAGCCTGCTGCATCTGAACGTATTGGGGTTGAGCCTGCGGCATCTGCGGATACGGAGCCTGAGGCTGAGGCATCTGTGCATACGGCTGGGCCTGCTGGTACTGCACCTGCGGGAACTGTCCCTGAGCGAATTCCTGCGCCTGCGGGAACTGACCCTGAGCGAATTCCTGTGGCTGAGCGAACTGACCCTGAGCCGGATACGGCATCACGCCGGCGTTATAGCCCGCCATCGGATCCTGGCCCTGGAACGGCTGAACCGGAGCCTGACCTTGCGGGACACCCTGCGCCTGCGAGGCATTATCAGCAGGCTCGTCCTGAAGCTCCTCCGGGAGTTCATCCGGAACTTCCATTCTTGCAATCGTTTCCGGAACGAGAATTTCGACCGGTACATCGTCTGACGAGGCACGCGCCTGTATAGGCTCAGCAGCCAGCGTCGGCGCATCGTCCGGAGCTGCCACACCCGCCGGCGCGTCTGCAACTTCGATCATCTTGCCGCCGCAATTGATACAGAAAATATCTATCTCTTCACCAGGCTGTCCACACTTAGAACAAATCTTCATAACGCTACCCCCATAAATGTCCGTACAGCGAAAACCCGCCCCTCAGTCAATTAACTACCTTTCATTATACCGCGCAGATATGGCACGCCTCAATACCGCCCGCCCCTGATCTTTTCCGAGATCGATCTGGAGATGATCTTACTTCTCACATAGGACGAATCCGCGATCTTCATAAGCGCGGGCGAACTGTGGAACAGACGGTACTTCACGCGAAGCTTTCTATCGCAGTTGCTGCGGTCGAGGTCCTTCTCCATCTCCGCGATCTTCTCACGGTACAGTGCTTTTTCCTCGCGGGAACGAGTGCGGATAAAGATCGTGTACATGATGCCCAGGATCTTCTTGCAGTACTTCTGCTTATGTGCCTCGGTGAAGAGTTCCGGGATGTTTTGCTTGATATATTCATAAACGATCGAGTACGCGCGCTCGCGGTCCTTGATTTTACTCACCTGATAGGAGCCGGTGATACTGCCGCCCCACTTTCTGTACATGACCAGACACTCGTCAAGGAATGCGATCCTCTCCGCCTCGCGGAAAAGTTTCAGCGTCGTTTCGACATCCTCATAGACATGGCCCTGCGGGTATCTTATGTTCTCGAAGTACTCGCTCCGGTAGAGCTTGCCCCACGCATACCAGAAGATCTTTTCCTCGATGAGTGTTCGGAGCGCATCCTCGCGAGAATAGACGATCGTTTCGCCTTTCTTCTGAAGCTCTTCCTCCGGAATGACCATGGTATTCCTGGTCCTGCACTCGACGTACCTGCACACCGCGATACCGGCGTCCTCAGTAAGCATCGTCTCGACCAGCCGGCGGATCATCGCCGGGTGAATTGCATCGTCCGGATCGAGGAACGTGACCATCTCTCCTTTCATCTCGGAAATGCCCGTGTTTCTCGCACCGCTTAATCCCTTATTCTCCTGATGGATAACGCGGATACGGGGATCACCAGATGCGAACTCATCGCACATCTTCCCCGAATCGTCCGTCGAGCCGTCATCCACAAGGATGATCTCGAGATTCTTATACTCCTGATCGATCAGGCTTTGAAGCGACTCCTTCATGTAATTCCTGACATTGTAGACAGGCACGATCACGCTTACCAGCGGTTCCTTCATACGTTATACTTCCTCTCCAAAAGCACTTGTCCTTACCGTTTGGTCAGGATCCTCAGCCATGACCGGTAGATCTTCTTTCTGAATTTCAGCCGGTTATAGACGCGCTTTTTATCGTTCGCGCGGATCAGTTTTCTGTACCATCTCCGCACGTCTTTCGTAAGTTTCAGATCCCGGTAATAACCGGTCGAATAGAGGTAATGCAGATCCAGTTCGGCATCCGTCACGTTATCGAGAAGCCGGAGCAGAAGTCTTTTCTGCGTCATCTTATCGCACTTGATCTGATCTGCCCTGTGCTTAATAGAGATGCGGTCATCATGCTCTCTGAAATAGAGCAGTTTATCCGGAAGCGTGACGATCCTCCCGTACTCGACAAGAGTGGCCCACAGGCCGTAATCCTGGGCATATCTTAAGTTCTCATCGTATTCGATATTGTGCTTCACAAGAGTTTCCCGCCGGATCATTGCCGTCGGATGCACAGGTCCCGGCGAAACAAAGAGCATCCTGATCCGATAGCTCTCGGCATCTTCTATTTTCCCGCGGGAAGACCCGGTATCTTTAAACTCGTGCGCGATCTTCGATCCGCAGACGACCACATCGGGATGCGCCTCCATAAAGTCCAGCTGGACCTCAAACCTTCCCGGCATGGAAATATCATCTGCATCCATCCGGGCGATATATTTTCCCGTTGCCGCGCGAAGACCGTTATTCAGAGATTTCGTGCAGCCCATGTTTTCCGGATTCCGGATAATACGGATACGCTCATCTGTCAGGGAATCCAGAAACGCTTTCGTATCCCCTGTCGAGCCGTCATCCACGATGATAAATTCGAAATGGCGGACCGTCTGTTCCAGAATACTCTCCACCGCTTCTCTAAGGAGCGGAACGGGAGTATTGTAAACAGGCATCACAACGCTGATCACCGGGTTCTTCACTAGCATAAATTCTTCTATCGCTTTCCCTTCAACTTTTTCCATGTGCGGTCGACACGCTCGATCCCGAAAACTTTTCCCAGACGGGTCCTCCAGCGGAACCGTTTCGAAGCCCAGCTGGAATGAAACCAGTGGATCGCTACCGTGTTTTCCGTTTTTCTGACTTTGGTATCATAAAATCCCTTCGGGCAGAAAAACTCTTCCGGATAGATGTGTACGCCGCCCTCGATGATCTGATCCTGCCCGTCATTTCTATATCCGTACCTGATAAAAACCGGCGTATCTCTTTTCGGACAAGCCTGTGTGTCTGTCTTTCCGTCAGGAAGGATAAACGGGATCTCCTCGTACGTCTTCATCAGATCACGAAGGATCGGTGTTCCCTTCTCCGCGCCGAATCCCAGACCGGAAGCGATCAGGTGATCAAACTGGGCACCGAAGAAGGCCTTTTCAGACCGGAGAAAATCCGGATCCTTCAGCAGTTCCACATCGGTATCAAAATAGAAACCGCCATGCTCATATACCGTCAGATAACGGATATAGTCCGTTGCGAATGCATACTTCTTTTCTTCGAGCGCCTGCTTTACGAAAAGAGGTGCGGATGAGATATCGTAATTATCTTCATTCCACTCCACGATCTCATAGTCCGAGCAGTACTTCTTCCAGCTCGCGATACATTTTCTGATCAGCTTCGGTTTCTTTCCATGCCCGAACCAGCAGTAATGGATTTTCTTCGGAATCATACTTCTATCCCCCGGTTATCGGTCTTTCCCTCATTAAGGAAACGCCTGAATCCATTATATACTACTTTCCTTCTCAAACGGTCCGGGATTTGATAAATAGTTTTGCTATTGATATTATTGAACAGGAATGGAGAGGGATAGTATGAGCAAGACGAATGTTGAATTAAACGGAAAGACGATCCTGGTCACAGGATCCCCCGGTTTTATCGGGGCCAATATCGTGCTCCGCCTCCTTAAAGAGATGACATCGGGCACCGTGATCTCTTTCGATAACATGAATCCCTACTATGATCCTGCTCTCAAGGAGTACCGTCTTTCGCTGATCGAAGAAGCCGCAAAGACTTCTTGTGCAGATCACATTTTCATCCGCGGAAATCTCGCCGACAAGGAGCTGATCGAGAAGGTATTCTCCGAGTATAGACCCTCGGTCGTCGTGAACCTCGCCGCCCAGGCCGGCGTCCGCTATTCCGTCGATCATCCCGACGTCTACATCGAGAGCAACATCATCGGCTTTTACAACATTCTGGAAGCATGCAGGAACCATCCTGTCGAGCATCTGGTTTATGCGTCGAGTTCCTCCGTCTACGGCGGCAATAAGAAGATCCCCTTCAGCACAGAGGATCACGTAGATCATCCGGTCAGTCTTTACGCCGCGACCAAAAAGAGCGAGGAACTGATCTGTCACGCATACAGTAAACTCTATAACATCCCTGCGACAGGGCTCCGTTTCTTCACCGTGTACGGTCCTGCCGGCCGTCCGGATATGTTCTATTATTCGGCAACGGATAAGCTTGTCGCCGGAGGAAAGATCCAGATCTTCAACTACGGAAACTGCAGAAGAGATTTTACTTATATCGACGATGTCATCGAAGGTCTCTTCAGAGTAATTCAGAAAGCTCCGGCAAAAGCACTGGGAGACGATGGTCTTCCGGTCCCGCCTTACGCGATCTATAACATCGGCGGAGGCGTTCCCGAGAACCTTCTGGATTTCGTTTCCACACTGCAGGAAGAGCTGGTCAGCGCCGGAGTTCTTCCGGAGGACTATGATTTTGAAGCCCATAGAGAACTGGTCGGCATGCAGCCCGGCGACGTTCCCGTCACATACGCCGACAGCAGAGCTTTTGAAGAAGACTTCGGCTTCACGCCTTCCATCCCCATGCGTGAGGGTCTCCGGAGATTTGCTAAGTGGTACAAGAGCTATAAAGAGGATCCGGCGGAATAAAAAAGCACGGATCAGAAAGCAGCGTCAGGATCTTACGGATCAGCTTCCGGCCTGCTCACCCGTATCCTTTTTCGAGAACTTTCCTTTTATCAGTCTGACGATATCCCCGACCTCCTCGATCCGGAGAAGCTTGACCATGGCAAGATAGATCACGACTCCCATCGCAGCCGAGACGCCGAGAACGACGAACTTATTCGCAGAGCAGTACCAGAACAGGACTCTCGGGATAAAGCAGGCCATGACAGATGCCGCCAGCACCTTCACTCCCGTAAGAAGCAGCAGTGCTTTTTTCAAAGAAACATATTTCTTTACAAGGATCAGACGAACGAAGAAAGAAACCACCGCCGAAAGAGAGGTCGCCAGCGCCAGTCCGTCTCCGCCCCAGACCTGGATAAAGGCCACATTCAGGAGGATATTGGTGATCAGATACGCCGTATTGATGTACATCGCTTTCTTCGTGTCGCCGTACGCATAGAAGATATTGTTGATCATGACATTGCAGGCACTGAAGAACAATCCGATGCTGTACAGGGCAAAGATAGAAGATGTGGAGGATGCACTCTGCGCGTCAAAGGCTCCTCGTTCGAAGGCCGCCGATACCAGTTCCGACCTGAAGAGTATGCAGGCAAATGTGATCGGGATGATGAGCACGCAGAACAGGTTGATGATCTTGGTCACCAGGCGCTCCAGTTCCTCTTTCTTTTTCAGCGTGATCAGTTCCACCATCTGCGGATACATCGCTGTTGCGATCGCAGAAGACAGAAGTCCGTTGAATACACTCGTCAGCTTATTACCGTAGTTCAGTGAAGAGACCGTACCCGTCGGAAGCGTCGACGCCATCGCCTTATCCACAAGTGTATTGAACTGGGAGACACCGGCGGAGATCAGTGCGGACGGAAGGCGCTTCAGGACCAGTGAGAACTCTTCGCTTTTAAACCGGAGGTCGATCCGGAACTTATATCCCCATGTGATGAAAGGAAGTTCGATCAGAAGGCGCAGAATACCTGCGATGATCAGGGATACCGCCATCGCCTCGATGCCCCACATCTTATAGAAGAAGATCGCCGCCACGATCGTCGGGATATGGGAAACCACCTCGCGGATCTGGCTGCCGAGGAATTTGTCATGGCTCTGAAGTACCGATGCGTACACGGCCGCCGCGACTACAAAGATATACATCGGCGAGGAGATCCGTGTCAGCT
Source organism: uncultured Clostridia bacterium (assembly GCA_947302815.1). Classification (GTDB taxonomy): domain Bacteria; phylum Bacillota; class Clostridia; order Saccharofermentanales; family Saccharofermentanaceae; genus Scatonaster. Next base: position 7,362 of record CAMYWO010000068.1, read on the forward strand.
TGATACAAAGGTCCCTCGTCTCCCCGTCAAAACCCGGAGCGATCAGCGCGATGACCACCGGTGCGAAGAAGAAAAGGATCGCGACCACGATCACCGAGATGATCGTCAGGAAAGAAAGCAGCTGGTTCGTCAGGTTATATGCCTTCTCGTTTTCTTTCTTTGCGAGATGCCCCTTATAAAGCGGCAGGAAAACATTCCATATACCGACACTCAGCATCGGGTAAACCATGGCATGGATACTCCACACCATGTAGTAGGCGTCACTCTGAGAGGTCGTTCCGAGGCAGGATGCAAGAACCGCCTCCTCGATAAAGGCGACGATTTTCGCAAGGATCCCGATCGCCACGATGATGATCGTCCCCCGAAGCACCTTATTGGCTAATGATTTGCTTTCTACCTCAGAACCCGCCATATTACTCACTTTGTAACACTGTTACACTTCTCCACGATGATCCTTGCGCACTCCTCGGAAGACTTTCCGCTCTCATGCGTATCGAAAAAATCCAGGATCTCCCGGTCTCGTTTCTTATATTCTTCCTCATCCGTGTCCGCGATGAACTTGAGTGCCTCGCTCATATTTCTTACACCCGAAAAGCACTCGTCCTTCTCGGTATAGTAGAGCGTCCGGCTCTTCGCTTTATACTCTTCGATATCATCCTGATAAAACATGACCGGTCTTCCCGTCATCGCGAAGTCCGTCGCACAGGAAGAATAGTCCGTGATGAGATAATCCGTAATGAGAAGAAGATCCGTCATGTCGGGATAACGGGTCACATCCATGAACCGCGTATCTTCCGCCTCGTTCTTTCTTACCAGCTGCGTGCCGCCGTGCGCACGAAGAAGGCAGATCCAGTCTCCCCCTGTCTTCTTTTCCAGCGCATCCAGGATCTCTGAAAGCCGGATATCCGAATCATTCGTACCTTCGTTCACCTTATTGTCACGGAACGTCGGGGCAAACAGCAGAACCTTTTTTCCGGCGATACCGAGTTTTTCCTTGATGCCTTCGATCTCTTCCGAAGAAGGCTCGACCAGACGGTCATTTCTCGGGCATCCGCAATCGATGAACTTTCCTTCAAAGCCCACACTTCTTCTGTAGAGTTCCTCGGCAAAAGTGGACGCCGAAGTGATATAGTCGCAGTTTCCGGCCTCGAAATAGTCTTTCTCGCCGTACTTATCCTTAAAGGCCTTGAGGTCCCGCGCCGCATCGTTAAAGATCTTCTTGAGCGGACGGTCCCCGTGCCATGTCTGGATATAGAGCTGTCCGTCTCTTTTGACCACGCCGTCGGGCATAAAGACATTGGAGACCCATACCGCGGAAGTCGCTAGAGCACGGTAATAATCTGCCGTCTCGAAAAGCACCTGTCCGATGTAGGATGGAAGGGTCTCATCCTGTTCCTTCACCGCCCACAGAAGCTTAACAGAAGGATCCATCCCGTGGATCGCTTCCGCCATGGCCTTGGGATTATCACCGAAGCCTCTTCCGTTAAAGTTATTAAAGAGCACCTGGTTCTTCACCAGAGGTTCGGATGCGTATTTTCCCATCTCTTTGCGGTAGATCTTATTTCTGGCAGAGAGCGCGAGATGATACGCCACATTATTATTCTTTATGATTCTTCGTATATTCATTTTTTCTTCTTCAGCAGGGATTCCAGATCGTTCAGCGCATGATTCGTCTCTTCACTGTGGCTGGGCTTGTTGTCCTTATCTACGGCATTGGCATCGTACAGATCCTTCTTGATCTGCGAGCTGCTGATCTCCGGCGTTCTCGGCAGATAAACAACTTCGACGCCCTCTTCTTTCAGATAATCGAACTTGCCTTTCCAGTCATCGCCCATAACGAACGTATCGATATGGTACTCATGCATATCCGACCGTTTCTGCTCCCAGGATTCCTCCGGAATGACCAGATCCACATAGCGGACTGCCTCCACCAGTGCTTTTCTCTTCTCATAGGAAAAATAGCATTTCTTATGCTTCTGATTCCAGTTGAATTCATCCGTCGAGACCACAACAATCAGATAATCCCCCAGCGCCTTGGCGCGCTTTAACAGATTGATATGACCATAATGCAAAAGGTCAAATGTCCCATACGTAATCACTCGCTTCATACCATGTTCTCCTCCAGTACTTATGTTATCACGAACTTCAGGTCCGGGACCTGTATTCTTCACTCTGATTTGCGAAGCCGGAACCGCCGCCGGCACCGGGACTTCTTCCATACTATATTTCTTCGCCATGGAGCATCCGGCAAATACGATCAGCATCCAGAACAGCGGCTGACGGTTATTGACCAGCGTCATCGATTCCACAGCCAGCGCGATATAAGCTGCCCACAGATCCGACTTGATCCCCTTCATCTGCTTGGCGATCCACGCCAGAAGGATCAGGCACGGAATGATACCGTAGCAGAAAAGCGGTCCGAGAATACTGCTGTGGATCTCATTTTCCGTATAGATACCGGACGGGAATCTTCCGTAGTATCCTTCTCCTGCGCCGTAGAGCATCTTCACCGGATAGTTGAGCACTCTGTCCCAGCAGCGGTCCTCAAAGAGATTTCGGATCCCGGCCAGGCTCGATGAACCGGAACCAAATCCGAAATTCACGATCTTATCGATGATTCTCTGCGTCATCGTCGAATTCGTGATAAATCCGGGCAGCCTTATGAAGCCGAGCAGTACAAGGACTGCAGCAACAACTGCCGCTCCCGAAACGAAGAGGAAAAGGAACGCGGAACGCCTGTTTCTGACCTTGAGTTTGAGATACAGGAACACGATCAGGAAGACCGCCATACCGAGCATCATGCCGGTCGAGACTGTCTTCACGATCAGATACAAAGAGATCACATACCACAGGATCGGATGTCCGTCCCCGCGTGACTTGCTGATCAGGAAGATCATGAGGAACAGCGCGAAAATATAGAATCCGCACTGGTTCGGATCGTTAAATGTTCCCATATACCGGTTAAAGGTAAAGCGGCCGAGACCGAAGATAGCGAACGCAAGCTGCAGGAGCAGCGCCGCCTGGCATACTCGACGGAGTTTCAGAAGAAAATCCTCATCCTGTCCGAGCATCCGAAAGCACATCACGATAAAGAAATTGTAGCCATAGTAGAGTATGCTCAGATGGAAGCGGAAATCTCCGGGATACCCCATTCCGTAGATGATGATATAGATCCCGTTGATCAGACATACCAGCGTGACAAAGACGAAGAGCAGCCTGTCTGCGCCGTCTCTTGGCACACGGAAACGCATCACACACACCAGAAGTATAAGGAAGCTCACCATAAAGCAGGCGTCACCGATCTGAAAGCCTCCCGATGTGCCCAGATAGAACTGCTTCAGAAACACTCCCATCAGAAACAGGATCTGGGAAATACTACTTGCTGTGATGTTACTTCTTCCCGTATCCATTTCTACTTCACTACCGCTCCCTTATGGGCAAGCGCCTCACTATATAACTCCCGCATCTTTTCGCTTACGGAAGCAATATCAAACGCCTTGATCTTCGATTCCGCCGCCTCGGCATACCGTTTACAAAGATCACGCTGATCCCGAAGCTTCAGGATCGCCTGCGCGACCGCCTCCGGTGAACTCTCTACGATCTCACCGTTCTCACCATTCTTGATCAGATCCGTATTACCGCGGGTATTCGAGCAGATTACCGGAAGCCCGCACGCCATCGCCTCCATCAGAGCCACAGGAAGTCCTTCCTGATGCGACATAAAGACGAACAGATCGGAACAGTTGCAGAGTTCTTCGACATCTCTTCTGTA
>CAMYWO010000069.1:0-11063 GCA_947302815.1 uncultured Clostridia bacterium
CCGCGTGTCTATATCCAGGACGGCAAGATCGTGCAGATGCACAGCTCGATCTGGTGATCATCTGTAAAAGGTGACCGGATGGACGACAGCAAGACTTCCCGAAGCGTATCTTTTATGAGTCAGTGCGGTTTTCCGCAGTTTCTCTTCATGCGCCTTCTGTGGGTGTACTTTCTTCTTTCGGATATTATGATCTTCTACGCATACGGGCATGGTGTTCCGGTTCTTAAGCGCTGGACGGAGTTCATCGGGCTCTTTCCGATCCCGGTCCTCCTGCTGATCTACGTGCTCCTTTTTGCCGGAGCAACAGTGCTTTTCTATCTGATGCCGAAAAAGTTCCGGACGTTTACGGAGTGCTTCGATCCCGTGCTCCTTCTGGTGTCCGTGATCGTATTTTCCTGTGCACTGGTATTCCGTTCAGACGATTTCCATCTTGCCGTATTCGTGGGACTGTTCGCGCTGATCTTCGTCGTGTATGCGTCTTCCCGCATCCATCCGGAGACACTGAATAATCAGCGTTCCGAGACGTTCGTCATCGTGCCGGTCGCGGCAATGACGGTGATCGTGCTGGGATTTGTAATCACAACGTCGGTCGTGATCTATAAGAGTTTCCGGACGGCGACCTTTGATATGGGTATATTTAATCAGATGTTCCACTCCATGAGGAAGAACCTGTCCGCTGTGACGACCTGTGAGAGAGGCTATGCGCTTTCGCACTTCCGTGTGCACGGTTCCTACATCCTGTATCTGCTGCTTCCAGTGTACGCGATCTTCCCGTCGGGAGAGACCCTGATCATTTCGCAGGCGGTACTTGTACTGTCCGGCGTGATCCCGCTCTATCTGATCGCGAAGAAGAGAGGCTTTAAGGGGACAGCGCTTTTTTTCTGCTGCATGATTTATGTATTTTCCCTCGGGATCCTTTCCCCGTGCTATTTCCACTTCCACGAGAATGCCTTTCTTCCGCCGCTTCTGATGTGGCTGTTCTATGCAGCCGAGAGCAAACGGCACATCCTTTTCTACATCATGAGCGCACTGGTGTGCATGGTAAAGGAAGACGCGACGCTGTTCGTGATCTGCATCTGCCTGTATCTGGCGTTCGAGGTGAAGGGAAAGGAGAAGAGAAAATACCTGATCACCGGCGGGATCGTCGTTGTCTATTTCCTGCTGATGAGCTTCTACCTTCAGAAAGCCGGCGAGGGGGACATGATGATGTCCTCGCGAATGAATACGCTGATGACTGAGGAGAATCAGGGCGTTCTGGCGGTCCTCGGGAATATCCTTTCCAACCCGGGCCACGTGCTGGATGTTTTCGTCCACCGCGAAGAGCCGTTCGTCATGCTCCTTCAGATGATGCTCCCGCTGCTCTTTATGCCGTTCTTTACGAAAAAGACACACCGCATGATCCTTCTGGTCCCGTTCGTTTTCTTCAATCTCCTGTTCGGCGCGGCGTACCACTATGCTGCGGAGATCGGCTATCACTATGCTTTCGGCACCTCGGCGCTCCTGATCTACATGGCGCTGATCAATATCAGCGAGATGGAGAAGGATAAGAAAAGCATCGTGATCCTGGCGTCCGGTGCGGTAGTGATCATCACGGCCTTTGCCATGATCACCGGAAACCTTTCGAATTACGAGAACTATGTGAAGTACGAAGAGAAGTACGAGAGGATCGAGGAGTGCCTCGAGAGAATCCCGTCGGATGCGTCCGTCAGCTGTGATACCAACTTTCTTCCGCATGTGGCGGGAAGGGATGAGATCTACAGCATCGACTCATCCAACTTCACTTTCTACGGCAGCAGTGTCGCAGGCCTGAAGAATATAAATCAGACGGACTATGTCGTGCTGAATATGACGGATGACGGCCAGATACAGGCCTGTGAGATCTTTAAGAGCAAGGGATATTCGGTATTTCTGGAGGAAAAGGATCAGGTGACGATACTCGTTCTTGATGAAAAGCACTAGTTTCCCGCGGATCCGAGGTGCTTTTCGCCATTTACTTGACTTTACTCTTGACACCTAGTATAATTCTATCGCTATTTGTATCGATTATTCGTGATAAAAGGTAAAAAAGAAACTAATTTTGGAGGTAGATCCATATGAAGATGACATATCAGCCTAAGAAGAGGCAGAGATCCAAGGTACACGGTTTCCGCGCAAGAATGCAGACAGCTGCAGGCCGCGATGTACTGAAGAGAAGAAGACTGAAGGGAAGAAAGAGTCTTACCGTATAAGGATCACCCGCGTGGTCCTTTTTTATAAGGAAGCCGGAGTGGTTAGGTGTCATGTTGAAGACGACGCAGACATTGCGATGGAATTATGAGTTTTCCCGTGTTTATAAGAGGGGAACGTTTGCGACAGGCAAATACCTGAGCGTACATTGTTTTAAGCGCAGCCCGAATCTACGTCATAATCAGACCAGGATCCCGATCGATCTCCTTCGCGTGGGCTTTACGAATGGCCACGGACGAAGGACGGCGGTCGCCAGAAACCGCGCCAAGCGTTTGCTTCGTGCGGCATTTTCGGTATATGAACCTCGTGTTCTTCTGGGATATGACATTATTTTCCTGATGAAGTCGACCGTGGAACTTCCTACGTATCAGGAAGTGGAGAGAGAACTGGGAAGGCATCTTGAGAAGTTAAACCTTCTAAATGACGGAGAACAGCAATGAAGAAACTGGCGATCAAACTGATCCGGTTTTATCAGAACTCCAGAGGCCCGAATCATATCGGGCACTGTCGTTTTTCGCCTACATGTTCGCAGTATACACTGGAAGCGATCGAGAAATACGGTTTCCTGAGAGGGTCTTGCAAGGGGATCTGGCGCATTCTGCGCTGCAACCCGTTTAGTAAGGGCGGCTATGACCCGCTGAAGTAGAGTAATTAGGAGTTATTTATGCAGTTTATATTTGGACCGATCACGGGACTTCTCGGATGGCTGGCCAGCCTTCTGTATGAGTTTTTCGGCAGCTATGGTCTCGCAATCATTTTCCTGACGATCATCGTCCGTGGTCTTACTGTTCCGCTCAATGTCCGCTCCGCGAAGGCAATGATGAAGCAGCAGGCTCTGTCCAACAAGCAGGCTGAGATCAAGAGAAAGTATCCGGATGATAAGCAGAAGCAGCAGGAAGAGCTGCAGAAGCTTTTCCAGGAGAACGGCGCATCCACTCTTGCGGGATGCCTTGTTCCGTTCCTGCCGATCTTCTTCCTGTTCCCGACGTACTATATCGTCCAGCAGCCGCTCCGCTATATCACAGGCGTCAGCAACTCCAACATCAAGGCGCTCGGTGAGCTCCTGAGCATCAAGGGCGTTACCAACGATAACATCACACTGATCAACCGTCTCCACAGCGATGGCGCAGCGATGAGCAAGGCCATCAGCAGCGGAAACATCAAGATGTCCCAGATCCCGGACATGAAGTTCCTGGGTCTGGATCTCGGCAAGAAGCCGACGATCAATTTCAGCACGATCGCAGACCATCCGGAGATCTATCTGCCTCTCCTGATCGTCCCGATCCTCGTTCTTCTCACGACGATCCTTCAGAACATCCTGATCTCGAACCTCAAGCCGGATGCGAAGCAGAAGAGAGAAGATAAGAAGCGTGCCAAGAACAATCCGGCATTCAATGCACCGGAAGAGCCCGGCGTCCGCACAGCGAAGATCATGAATATCGTTATGCCGGCTATCATGCTTCTGACCACGTTCGTACTTCCTGCGGCCTTTGGTTTCTACTGGATCATCGGTAACCTGATGGGTATCCTCCAGCAGGTTCTGACCTACTATATGTTCACCAAGCCTTACGAAGAGAAGAAGAAAGAGCTTGAGGAGCAGAAGAAGAACGCTTTCAAGAAGAAGAAAAAGAACCCGGAGCTTGCTATGGCAACTGCCGGGAATGGATCCGGAAAGAAGTCCGGTAAGAAAAAGCATTAATATATTCGTACAGAGTGATCTGTACGGCAAGGGAGGTATAGTCAGGCATGGAAAAGACAGTTACCAAGACCGCTAAGACGGAAGAGGAAGCAATTGAACTTGCTCTGTCCGAACTCGGTGTGGAGAAGGATCAGGCTCAGGTAGAAGTACTCGACGAGGGTAAGAGCTTCCTGGGACTGGGTAAGAAAGAAGTCACCGTCCGCGTTACCGCTGATGTTTCCGACGAGGAAGATGATGGTGATGTATACTACGGCGATGATGAGTCTTTCGAGGGTGATGAGGCCAGTGAGGCAGAAGATGCGGCAGTATCTTTTGTAGCAGAGGTCCTCTCCGGTATCGGCATCCACGGCAAGCTCGATTCTTATCGTGAGGAAGATGTGATCCATATCACAGTTAACGGTCAGGACTGCGGCGCGGCAATCGGCCGTCACGGTGAGACTCTGGATTCTATCGCTTATCTTACAAACCTCGTGGCCAACCGTCACAGCGAAGAGAGACTCCGCGTGATCCTGGACATCGGCGGTTACAGAAAGCATAGAGAAGAAGTTCTGATCAACATGGCGCATAAGGCAGCGAATCAGGTTCTCCGTAACAAGCGTCAGTACGTGCTTGAGCCGATGAACCCGGCGGAGCGCCGCATCGTTCACGCTGAGCTGCAGGGCGTCAAGGGTGTAACGACACACAGTGAAGGCGAAGAGCCGAACAGAAGAGTCGTTGTAACACTGGAGGGCTGAGACCCTTAACCTTGGGGAGGCGATTTGGTCTTGGATAAGCCGTATTGTGCATGTGCTACGCCGCCCGGAGTGAGCGGGATCGCAGTGATCCGCATGGCCGGTACCGGCAGTTCACAGATTGCAGATAAGGTGTTCACGATCCGCCGCACATCATCTGATGTCCGCCTGGTTTCCGATATGCCCGGGTATACTGTGGCATACGGTACAATCAAGGATCCTGCAAACGGCAAGGTCGTAGACGAAGTCATGCTGACCCGTTTTGCCGCACCCCATTCATATACTGGTGAAGATTCGATAGAGATCTCCTGTCACGGTGGACTTACCGTGCGTCAGGAGATCCTTCGCGTTTTACTGGAAAACGGCGCCCGTATGGCAGAGCCCGGCGAGTTTACGAAGAAGGCGTTCCTGGCAGGGAAGATCGACCTTTCCCAGGCGGAAGCGGTCATGGATGTGATCGCCGCCGACTCGGATCTGGCGCTTCGGGCCGCGCAGTCGCAGCTTCAGGGTGCGCTGAAGGATAAGATCCGTGCGCTCTGTGACGATCTTTACAGCAGTATGGCGGTCTTTGAGATGTGGATCGATGAGCCCGATGATGAAGATGCGCTAAAAGCACTTTCCGCCAATACCGAGTCTCTCATCTCTTCAAGAGAAAAGATAAAGGATCTTCTGGATACCTACCGTCAGGGAAGGATCCTGACCGAGCGCATGACCATCGTCATCTGCGGTATTCCGAACAGCGGCAAATCGTCGCTTCTGAATTATCTGAGCGGATATGACAGAGCCATCGTAACCGATGTTCCCGGAACGACCAGAGATACTCTGGAAGTCCAGACCAGTATGGCCGGCGTTCCCGTAAGGCTGATCGATACCGCGGGTATCCGTGAGACGGATGATGTTGTCGAGGCGATTGGTGTGGACCGCGCTACCGGCGCGCTTTCGGAAGCGGATATCGTTCTGTGGCTCGTGTCCTGTGATGAGGACTCTGTCGAAGAATCGATCATGGAGCGGATCATGACGCTTCCTTCGGATACGAAGATCGGGCTTCTGATCAGTAAATCCGATACTGCGGACGATGAAAAGATCTCCGCTAAAAGAGAAATGGTGGAGAAACTGCTTAAGGACAAGTGCTTTTCGAGAAGCCTCGACTTTACGGGCAGTATCTCGGCGAGATCCGGCGAAGGTATCGGGAAGATCGAGGAACTGGTCAGAAAGACCTACGAACAGCTCGGATCTTCCCATGCACAGGAAGTGCTGCTTACCAACCAGCGCCACTTCGAGCATCTGGCGGCGGCTTCGGAGAAACTGGACAGATGTATCAGCCTCTGCAAGGCAGGCGTCAGTCTGGAAGAGCCCTCGCTCATGCTCCGCACGGTGCTTGAGGAGCTCGGAGAGATCACCGGTGATTCGGTGAGCGATACTCTCGTAGATACGATCTTCTCACGTTTCTGCGTGGGAAAATAAGGAGATAGAAGAGAAGTTATGGGAAACTGGGAACAGCTGAAAGACAATGCTTTCTGGTATGAAGCGGGAACGTACGACGTGGCGGTGATCGGTGCCGGACACGCCGGATGCGAGGCGGCTTTTGCATGCGCGCACTTAGGACTCTCCACGCTTCTTCTTACCCTGCATCTGGACCAGCTGGCCAATCTTCCCTGTAACCCCAGCATCGGCGGAACCGCCAAGGGACAGCTGGTGCGCGAGATCGATGCGCTTGGCGGCATCATGGGCGAGATGGCGGATCTTTCCGCGATCCAGACCCGTATGCTCAACCGATCCAAGGGCCCGGCAGTGTTTTCACCGCGTGCCCAGATGGACCGTGCTGCATACAGCCGTAAGATGAAGGCGCGTATCGAGAAGGAAGAGAACATTTCCCTAATCCAGGGAGAAGCCGTCGAACTCTTCTGGGAAGAGAAAGACGGAAAGAAGATCTTAAACGGAGTCAGAACGAGGAGCGGCGCGTGCTATCACGTGAAGGCCGCGGTGGTCTGCTCCGGAACATATATGGAATCACGGACCATCCGCGGTGAAGTGATCGTCGAGAGCGGTCCGGACGGACTATCCCGCTCGGTCGGCCTTTCCAGAAGTATGGAGGAAGCGGGCATCACGATGCAGCGCTTTAAGACCGGAACACCGGTTCGTGTAAACAGAAGAACGGTCGATACCTCCGTCATGGAGATCCAGCCAGGAGAGCCGGACATGCCGCCGTTTTCCTATAAGAACGAGATGGACGGAATGACTCCGAGAGAAGACCAGGTCCCATGCTATTCTATATGGACCACGCCCGAGACAAGACAGGTCATTACGGAGAATATGGACAGATCCCCGCTCTACAGCGGTGTCATCGAGGGCACGGGACCGAGATACTGTCCGTCAATCGAAGATAAATTCATGCGGTTCCCGGATAAGAGCCGCCACCAGATATTTGTCGAGCCGATGGGCGAAGAGACGGAAGAGCTTTATCTTCAGGGCTTTTCCACCAGCCTTCCCGAGGACGTGCAGGTCAAGATGGTCCACTCGCTTCCGGGCCTTTCCAATGCGCACATACAGCGCGCGGCTTATGCAATCGAGTATGACTGCATCGATCCGACCACAGCGAAGCTTTCGCTCGAGTCGACATGTCTTGAAGGACTTTTCACTGCAGGTCAGGTCAACGGTTCTTCCGGATATGAGGAAGCCGCAGCCCAGGGCCTGATGGCCGGTATCAACGCGGCCCGTAAAGTCCTCGGAAAAGAACCGGTGATCCTCGACCGTTCGCAGGCCTATATCGGCGTGCTGGTCGATGACCTCGTCACCAAGGGTACGAAAGAACCGTACCGCATGATGACCTCCCGCGCGGAATACAGAATCTTCCTGCGGCAGGACAATGCGGATATGCGTCTTACGGAGATCGGCCATGAGATCGGCCTGATCGATGATGCAAGATACAGTGCTTTTGAAGAAAAGAGAAAAGCCATCGAGGACGAGAAGGCACGTCTTCGTACGACCTTCCTGCCGCCGTCCGAGAAACTTCACGGGATCCTTAACCGCTGCGGCAGCACGGTGACACAGTCCGGTATCTCGCTCTGCGACCTGATCAGGCGTCCGGAGATCCACTATGCGGATCTGGCCGAGGTGGACGAGAAACGTCCGGAGCTTCCTTCCGCGGTAGTCTTCGCAGTTGAAGTGGATATTAAGTACGAAGGATATCTGGCCCTCGAAGAAGAGCGCATCCGCAAGTTCTCGGTTCTTGAAAATAAGAAGCTTTCCCCGGATATTCCCTATGAGAGCATCACGGGATTAAGACTCGAGGCGAGATCGAAGCTCGCACAGAGAAAACCGATGTCACTGGGACAGGCATCCCGTATCTCGGGCGTATCGCCTGCGGATATCGCGGTGCTCCTTGTATATCTGGAAGCGAACAAACGGGAGAAACAGGATGGATAAGAGTAAGCGGGTCAAGCCCGAGATCAAGAAAAAACTGACGGCGGAAGAGAAGAAGTCGATCCGCAGCGCCAGCATGGGAGGTAAAGCGGCTCCGGCAGCTCCGAAGAAAGAGCACGAGCCGATCATCACCAGCGAAGAAGATATCTCGAAAGCAAAAGAGATCTCGCCTTTCCTTGCCTCCGGCAGCCAGGATATCGCTGTTCCGCTCTCGGCCGAGAGTATCCGCGCGTTCCAGGTCTATGCGGCGATGCTCAGAAAGTGGAATGAGAAGATGAATCTGACAAACATCGTCGACGATCAGGGCATCGCGATCCGACACTTTATCGATTCTCTGACGCTTGTTTCCTACATCGAGGAAGAAGAGGAGAAGACGGGACGGCGCGATCTGAAGCTTATCGATGTCGGCACCGGCGCAGGCTTTCCCGGAATCCCGCTGAAGGTCTCTATGCCGGAAGTAAATATCACGCTTCTGGATTCCCTGAAAAAACGTATCAACTTCCTTGATGCTGTATGTGAAGCGCTTCAGCTTCAGGGCATCTCCACGATACACAGCCGCGCGGAAGACGGCGCGAAGAATAAGCTGTACCGTGAAAAGTTTGATATCGCGACCGCGAGAGCTGTGGCATCACTTCCGACGCTCTGCGAATACTGCCTTCCGTATGTAAAGGTCGGCGGCATCTTTCTGGCGATGAAGGGCCATGCGGAAGATGAGATCGAGCAGGCGAAGAAGGCGATCGTTACGCTGGGAGGTACGATCGAAGATGTAAAAGAATTCGTGCTTCCGGGCACGGATATGAAGAGAACGATCCTTGTGATCAGGAAGATCCGGCCGACACCGGCCAAGTATCCGAGAGGTCAGGGCAAGGCGGACAAAGAGCCGATCGTCTGATTTTCGGAAAACAAAAAAGGCCGTGCACTGCACGGCCTTTTCTTACTCTTGCTTATTGTTCATCCATTCATCCTTACCGGCTGATTACCGATTACTTTTCCGTCCTTGTACTTGCAGTGGTATACGTGGCACTCTATATCCGACCCCTCGGAGACGATCGTTACGATGTAGAGTGTGTTGCTGCTCTCAACATAGCTTATGCTGTAGATCGTCTCGTCCAGATCAAGATCCAGCTGCGGGATCTCGTGATTGCTGTCGCTTTCCAGGAACTTTCTGGTGCGGGAATCCTGAATGGCCAGACTCTTGCGGTCGGCGGAAATGCCGAGGATATAATCTCCGATGATTACAGTATCTTCCTCTTCGTAATCGGGGATGAGGATCTCAATATCTCCGCTCTTAAGTGACGGTCCCAAAGAGAAATTGTGCTTGTTAAGATCACCCTCTGTTTCTGCTGAAGATCTTGTCGTATCCTCCGCTATCTGATCTGCGGTGGTCGTCTCTTCGTAACTGTCCCACTCTTCGGTGGAAGCTGCGGAAGTAGCCTGCGCTGTTTTTCTACTCGAGTCGCCGAGTATCGAATCGATCTCGGCAGTCACTTCGTTGACTGCACCGTTATGCTCCCTGATCGGAGATTTCTTACCGGATCTCGTACCATCTTCGCTTCCGACCTTAGGAATGAGGAAGAAGATTCCGATTCCGAGGATGAGTACGCATGCGACCGGCACGACCGCACGGATGAACATGGCGCGGCGTGCGGTGCGGCGCGATGACTTCTCCGCTTGGTTGAGAGCCTCCTGTGCCTGCTGGATCCTTGCCGCCTCGATAGCCCGTCTTGTCTTTTCCAGGAGCGCGTCGGATGCCTGGATCGGCTCTAAAGATTTTTTCAGTTCGTCACCTAACATCGTCCTACTCCTTTCCAAAGTCTTTAAGTTTCGCTCTGGCACGCATCAGACGGGAGCGTACAGTGCTCTCCGTGATGCCGAGCTGCTTGGCGATTGCTTCGTTATCCATATCGAAATAGAAACGAAGCAGTATTACATCCTTATATTTTGCCGGCAGCTTCTGGACTGCATCCAGAAGCGGATTGCTGGTATCCATAGCGTCGATCAGACGCTCTTCCACCTGATTGCCCGGAAGCGGCTTGATCCGCTTCTTTTCCTCACTTACCGGCTTCGTCTTATCCAGAAGGTCTCCCATAAAGCTTGTCCGCTTCATGTACGAGGACTTCAGATAATCCAGACAGACATTTCTGGCGATGGACAGGATCCAGTACTTGATATCGCTGTCCCCGCGGTAGGAATCGGAACGTGTCATGACCTTCACGAACACATCCTGGAAAGCATCCTCGGCCAGACTCTGCTTACGCAAATAGACGTTGCACATACGAAGTACATCGTTGCCGTAAAGTCTGAAAAGCTCTTCCACATCGAGTGGTGGCTTAAAGATGTTCGAGGTTGTACCTTCCATTCCCATAGCGGTTCTTTCTGCCTCACAAATAAGACGAGGCTAAATTCCATTCTGTTGCAATTCCGAAAAGAAAAATGCATATCCAAAACACATGCTTTATTCTATACAAAAATCTTGATTTTGACCACCGAAAAACAACATGTTGTGGTAAAATAGAACAGGTATATATTTTAAATAAAGTATAAAGGAGAAAGACGCATGTCTGATTCTACAAACGAACCACTTTCCGGCAAGGATCTGCGAAAAGCACAGGAAGCCGAAGTGGACGCGATCTTCTGCTCGGAGCAGACCACGATCATCCCTGTCGATCTTGAAAAAGAAATGAAGAAGTCATTCATCGACTATGCGATGAGTGTTATCTCGGACCGTGCACTCCCGGATATCCGCGACGGTCTGAAGCCGGTACACAGAAGAATCCTCTATTCGATGTTCACCCAGGGTTTCACCCCGGACAAGCCGTACCGTAAGTGCGCCACCACGGTAGGTGACGTACTCGGCCGTTTCCATCCGCACGGCGACGCATCCGTTTACGATGCTCTCGTACGTCTTGCACAGGACTTCTCCATGCGCTATATGCTGGTCGAGGGCCATGGTAACTTCGGTTCCATGGACGGTGACCCGCCGG
>CAMYWO010000070.1:0-10875 GCA_947302815.1 uncultured Clostridia bacterium
ATATTTGATCATTTGCAATTTTTTTCTGCACGAATTCACAAATTTTTTGGAAAACCTTGCTGGAAAATGTGGTTTGAGAGACCCAGACGGAGTCAGATTCGATCTCAGGAAGGGCTGAAACCTCCTCCAATGAGGAAACTACAGTCACTGGATGAGTGCTTTCGCCACATATACCGACGACCTCGGGATGGCCCTTTGTTCCGGTAATGTATACCGGATGACCTTCCTGTCCTGCCTTATTTACGATCTTATGGATCTTATTTACAAAAGGACATGTACAGTCGACGATCTCACAGTTTCTCTTCCGAAGTTCCTCCATGACCTGAGGTGTCACGCCATGGGCACGGATCAGAACAACACTGCCCTCTTCCACTTCCGCGGGATCGTGAACGAGGATCATTCCGGAAGAAAGCAGATCAGATACGACCGTCTCGTTATGCGTGATCTCCCCGAGCATATAAATCTTTCTGCCGGGATAGTCTTTGATTACGGAATATGCTGTCGTTACAGCGTTTTCCACGCCAAAACAAAAACCCGATGATTTCGCAAGTTCGATCGTCCAGCCGCTCACTTCGTTATTCCTTCCGTCTGCCCTTTATTCTTTAATATATGAAAGAAGCAGATCCTGTGTAGCTTCAATATCGATCTTAGTTGTATCGATTTCGATCGCATCTTCAACCTTCACCAGCGGAGATGCCGCACGTGTACTGTCCTGCAGATCTCTTCTCTCGATGTCACGAAGTACCTCTTCATATGTTGTGTCTGTCACACCCTTCTGCTGAAGTTCAAGAAGTCTTCTTCTGGCGCGCTCTTCTGCTGCGGCTACCAGGAAGAACTTATACTTCGCGTTCGGGAAAACCTTGGAACCGATATCTCTTCCGTCAAGAATAACGTTCTTGCCTTCAGATATCTTTCTCTGAAGGTCGACCATAGCCTCACGGACACACGGGATCGCGGAAACATCAGATGCTGCCATGGATACTTCCGGCATACGGATATCAGCAGAAACATCCTCTCCATCAAGCCATACATGCTGGGATCCGTCTTCATGAGTGATATCGATCCTGATATCCTTCATCATCTTCTCTACAGCATCCTTGTCCTTAGTATCAATACCGCTCTTCAGGGCTTTGAGACCGCATGCACGATACATTGCACCTGTATCGAGATAAAGAATACCCAGTTTCTTTGCAATGCCTTTTGCCAATGTGGATTTGCCGGAACCGGAAGGTCCGTCTACTGCGATCTGATAAAACTCACTCATGTTGTTTCCTCCTTGATGTATGCTCATTAAATAGCTCTGTGGCCCAGACCGATCGCGATCTCGTTGAGATGCAGAAGTCCGATACCGAAATATACACAGACACTGATGTGATCGTTGTATCGGGCTATACCGATCTTACCGCCGACATTCAGGCCGATTGCTTTGGATGTGATCTGCGAAATGGCTTCTCTGGCCGCACCGGCAAGCGCGCCCTCTTCGTTATGGCTGTTTCCGATAATGCCTTCTCTCTGTGCAGCAACCACACATCTTTCAATGATCTTACTTACCGAGGAGATGAATTCACCACCGAAATCGGCAGCGGTAGCACTGATCTTCTCATCCTTCAGTTCGGCTTTTAACTCGGCTTCTTCTTCTCTCGAATTCGTCAACGCGATGCGGATCGAAGCCGAAGCGGTAAGTTTACTGCTGGCAATCAGTTCTTTCATGAGTCCTTCTCCTCCTTATCCTCTTCAGACGGCTGGTTTCTGTCCTTACCCGTGTCATATACCTGATACTCTTTCCAGAGTCTCTCAAGTGTTTCGAAGGATTCTTCGATGTGATCCTTGCGGTGCATACCGAGAGCAACCAGAAGTGCGTTGATCAGGGACAAAGGCGCTGTCAGCGAGTCAACAAAGGACGCCATATCCGAACGGGCAAACAGCGCAACATCCGCATACTCAGTCATTGGTGTATCCGCCTTATCAGTAATAACGATAACAGAGGCTCCACGGGAACGGGCATACTGCATCGACTGGATCGTTCTGCTGGAGTATCTCGGGAAGCTGATGCCGATCATAACATCGCCCGGACCGATCGGCAGGATCTGCTCGAATACCTCATTGGCGCTGTTACTATGAATATGACGTACATCATCAAATAAAGGCGTCATATAAAAATGCATAAATGAAGAAAGAGGCGACGAACTGCGAAGTCCCATAATGTAGATCTTCTTTGCATTAAGGATCGTAGAAACGGCCTTACTGAATGCCTCTTCGTCGAGGTTCTCGGCAGTGTACTTTAAGCTGTCGATATCCGCCTGAAGAATAGATTTCAGAATGGATGCATCGTCAGAATAACGGCTGGCCGCATTCAGACGCTGAACCGATGTCAGCTTGACCTTCAGTTCTTCCTGAAGTGCTTTTTGGAAATGAGGATAACCCTCATATCCGAGTTCCATAGAAAAACGGACTACCGTAGATTCGCTGACTCCGGTCGTTTCACCGAGCTTTGCCGCCGTCATGTAGGCCGCTGTCTCATAATTGTCGAGAATGTACTTCGCAATGGCTTTCTGGCCTTTGCTCATCGAGTCAAACGAGTCATTGATACGCTCAACAACACTCGACAGAGAATCATTTTTTCTATCTTCAGGATTCATTGGAATCATCCCCCTTTTGATCATCCATCCAGGTCTCGATCGAGATCTGACGATCATCCTTATTTCCCGCCGCAGTCTCCAGAGAATCCTGGAGATCACGGATCGTCTTATACATCATCAGCTCCATCGCCGGCATCTCAGATACCGAAGAGATACCGAATTCGAGGAGAAACTGCTGTGTTGTTCTAAAGAGTGCCGGTCTTCCCGGAGCTTCAAGCGTGCCGCATTCTTCGACCAGGCCACGCTCGATCAGACGGCTGACGATCGAGTCGGAACTGACACCACGGACTGCTTCGATCTGCGCTCTTGTAACCGGCTGGTTATATGCAATGACCGCAAGGGTCTCGTAGGTCGCCTGTGACATCGGCGGACGCGTACGGGGAGCGTAAAGACGCTCCAGAACAGGCTTCATGGAAGGCTTGGTGCACATAACATATGCATCATCAGCTTTACGGATCAGAAGACCTCCCCACGGATTCGTCTCGTAATCCTTCATCATACGCTCGAGAGTTTCTTCTACCGCTTCCCTGGGCATCTGCGTAATCTCACAGAGCCTGTCACACGGGATAGGATCTCCGTGCGCGAAAAGAACTGCTTCCAGCGCTGCCGGAAGTTCCTGTACCGTGATTTTGGTTTCGCGCTCAAATCCCTCAGTCATATGCGGCAAATTCCTTTGATTCCTTGCTTCTGTCAAGACCGAAGCGCTCTTCATTGAGCTCATCTCTCTTGGTCTCGATCTGGATCACGTCAAACGGCTTCTCCTGTTCAGCCACGATCTGGTCACCGCGGAGGAGTTCCAGAACCGCCAGGAAGCCGACGATACGGTCCATTTTCTCAACTTTATGTGCCGGAAACAGTTCATGGAAAAAGACTTTTCCTTTTCCTTTGATGCTGTCCCACACAAATCTTATTTTATCACGAATGGAGAATTTATCTCTTTTCAAAATATGCGTAATACGTGAGGCAATGTCAGCAAAACGGATCTTATTTCGCTCGCAAACATCCTCGATACCCTTCTGGAGGGCATCTTCATCTACCGGCGCAGGAGCACTCTTTACCTCAATGCCAAGGGAAGCCGGCGTCTGCGGAAGACGGTACATACAGTTGGAATAATCACGGAAACGGTCTTTAAGA
Source organism: uncultured Clostridia bacterium (assembly GCA_947302815.1). Lineage (GTDB taxonomy): Bacteria > Bacillota > Clostridia > Saccharofermentanales > Saccharofermentanaceae > Scatonaster. The sequence continues at coordinate 3,774 of CAMYWO010000070.1, forward strand.
TCATTTGCGAGCATTTTACAACGGCGGTACTCAAGAAGCTTGACGACGAGCTCTTCTCTCGGATCGGCTTCCACATCGGTATCACTGACATTTCTGTCCGGAAGGAGCATTCTCGATTTGATATGTACGAGAGTTGCGGCCATAAGAAGGAATTCAGAGGCCACTTCCATATCCAGGGAATTCATCTTATCGAGGTATTCCATATACTGGTCCGTGACCTCGGCGATAGGGATATCATAGATATCTATATCGTTTTTTTCAATCAAATGAAACAGAAGGTCCAGAGGACCTTCAAACTTGCGAAGTCTGACTTGTGGATTCTCAGTTGCCACGATCAAATACCCCGGTTCTGTTTCACTTACTCTTCCGTATCAAAGCCGATCTTTACAGCTTTTCTTACTTCACGGATCGTCTCTTCCGCTTTCTTGCTGGCTTTCTCTCTGCCCTTTTTCAGGATTTCAAGAAGCTTCGGCTCATCCTGAAGCAGCGCAGTTCTCTTCTCATAGATCGGAGTATGGAACTCGGCGATCTTCTCCTGAAGCATCTTCTTGCAGGCAACGCATCCGATGCATCCGCCCTTGCACTGCTCTGTGATCTCCGGGACCTTGTCCTCATTGAAGACCTTATGGAAAGCATATACCGTACAGATATCCGGATGACCCGGGTCATCCTTTCTGATGCGGGCCGGGTCAGTGATCATGCTCATGACCTTCTTCTTAACCTCTTCCGGTGTATCGGCAAGAGCAATCGTGTTGCCGTAGCTCTTACTCATCTTTCTTCCGTCTGTTCCAGGAAGTACCTTTGCCTTTGTGAAAAGCGGCTGCGGCTCCGGAAGGACTTCAGACTTGTAAAGATAGTTGAAACGGCGGGCCAGTTCACGAGTGATCTCGAGGTGGGCCTGCTGATCTTCACCTACCGGTACGTAGTTGGCGCGATACATCAGGATATCCGCGGCCATGAGGACCGGATAACCGAGAAAACCGTAAGTCATGATATCCTTCTCGGAAGACATGTTTGCGATCATATCCTTATAAGTCGGGCATCTTTCAAGCCAGGACAGCGGAGTATTCATGCCAAGCAGCAGGTAAAGTTCTGCATGCTGCTTAACGTCGGACTGCAGGAAGATCGTTGCCTTCTCCGGGTCTACGCCGCTGGCAAGGATATCTGCGAGAAGTCCGAGAGTATTCTTACGGAGAACGTCCGTCTCAGCATAACCGGTCGTCAGAGCGTGCCAGTCTGCAATGAAGAAATAGCATTCATACTGATCCTGAAGGCGCACCCAGTTCTCGATCGCGCCAAAATAGTTTCCCAGATGAATGTTTCCCGTAGGACGTGTTCCTGAAAGTACGATTTTGTTTTCCATGTTTACCTCAACTTAAATAAGAATATTTTTACCGACTAGATTCCATAACAGTTCAGCGCACAATTTATCGATCGGCCATCGGAACGGAAATTCGATCCAATTCACGATTTTCGACAGGATACTTACGTTACCGTAATGATCCAGCAAGATAAGCGCGAAGAAAATATAATAACTGTATTGAGCAAGGTTCTCAAAGCTCCGTCTCCACTTATACGGAATATATGTAGAAACAAAGCGGTATCCATCCAGAGGCGGAATCGGAATAAGGTTAAATGCCATGAACAGGAAACCATATTCTTTCAGCATCCAGAAGAAGTATGTGATCAGCGTCTCAGCAAGTGCAGCAGCTCTGCTTTCAGTAGGATTCTTATAAAAGTAAGCAAGTACAAATACAAGAATAAAAGATGCTACGATCGCTGTAATGTAGTTCGCCACAACACCGGCAAGGCTGATGAAACGCTCACATGTCGACCTCTTGAATCTTTTAAGATTGTTCGGATTATATTGGACAGGCTTTGCCCAGCCGAATCCGGCAAGAAGGAGCATGACCGTACCCAGAGGATCGAAGTGTGCCAGAGGATTCAGTGTGATTCTTCCCTGACGTCTCGGTGTATCATCGCCCATCTTCTCAGCTACCCATGCGTGCATGAACTCATGGATGGAGAAGGTAAACGAAAGCACCATGATCATCAAAACCAGTTCGATGATCTTTTCCGACATTGGCGCGTCTTCTTGAAGGATCCTAAATAACATAGCTCTTCCTTACTTCCCGATTATGCTTTCTTAAGAGAAAGGCTGACTTTCTCACCATTGATGTCGAGTTCAGTGCTATCATCCTCAGAACCTTCTGTGATGCTTGTCGCAAGAACATCAGAAGCGATCTGCTCACCGAACTTGGTGAATACAGCTGCCAGTTTCTCACCGCAGGAGTACTTCACCGTGATTCTGTCGGTGACCTCAAAACCGGACTTCTTTCTCTGGTTCTGGATCTTGGAAACGATCTCACGGACGAAGCCTTCCTCGATCAGTTCATCATTCAGGCTTGTATCGATAGATACCGTGAAGCCCTTATCCGACTGCGTAGACAAGCCTTCCGGCTGTACGTTCTCAACGAGCAGGTCTTCAGTAAGAAGCTCGAAGGTCTCACCTTCAACTTCGATACTGATCTTACCATCCTTATCAAGAGCCGCCATGGTCTCCTTACCCGGGAGAGCCGCGATGACTTCCTTAGCAGCATTGAGCTTGGCGCCGAGCTTTCTGCCCAGTGTTCTCAGCTGCGGCTTGAACTTATAATCCAGGAGCGAAGATGCATCCTTAAGGAATGTTACTTCGTGAACATTCAGTTCTTCCTTGATGATCGTCTGATACTCAGCCGGCAGTTCGTCTTCGCATACAGCATAGAGTTTGCTGAGCGGCTGACGGATCTTGAGATTTGCGGCCTGACGGCAGGACAGTGCCAGAGTAACGATCTGCTGGACATCATCCATGTTTCTCTCGAGATCTTCATCGATCCAGGACTCTTCAGCTACCGGATAGTCGCACATATGGATGGACATCGGAGCATCCGCGTTTACGGAACGGACGAGGTTCTGGTAGATCGCCTCCGTCATGAACGGGATAAACGGTGCAGCCAGACGTGTGAACTGCTCAAGTACCGTATACAGTGTCATGAAAGCGTTGATCTTATCCTGAGTCATTTCCTTGCCCCAGTATCTGTCACGGCCGCGACGTACATACCAGTTGGAAAGATCATCCACAAAGTTCTCCATCAGACGGGATGCGCCAGTGATGTCATAACCCTGCATCTTACTGTCTACAATCTTCTCGAGAGAAGCAAGTCTCGACAGGATCCACTTATCCATAACGGAAAGCTTATCGTACTCGAGGCTGTACTTGGTCGGATCGAACTGATCGATCTCCGCATACAGGATGTAGAACGCATATGTATTCCACAGAGTACCCATGAACTTACCGAGGATCTTATCCACATTGCTGTGGTCAAAACGGGACGGCAGCCACGGTGCATTTGCACTGTAGAAATACCATCTTGCCGCATCAGCGCCCTGACGGTTCAGGATATCCCACGGGTCAACAACGTTGCCCTTATGCTTACTCATCTTGATGCCGTCCTTATCCTGAACGAGACCCATAACGATTACGTTCTCGAACGGAGATCTCTGGAACAGCTGTGTGCTGATCGCCAGGAGCGAATAGAACCATCCACGGGTCTGGTCCAGTGCCTCAGAGATGAACTGGCACGGATAGTGAGACTCGAAGAACTCTTTGTTCTCGAAAGGATAGTGGAACTGGGCAAACGGCATCGCACCACTGTCAAACCAGCAGTCGATTACCTCCGAAACACGTGTCATCGGCTTACCGCACTTCTCACATGTAACGTGTACATTATCTACGTAAGGCTTATGCAGCTCGATATCGTCCGGGCAGTCCGTGGACTTCGCCTTCAGTTCTTCGATGGAACCGATGCACTCACGATGTCCGCATTCGCACTCCCATACCGGAAGCGGTGTACCCCAGTAACGCTCACGGGAGATACCCCAGTCAACTACGTTCTCGAGGAAGTTACCCATACGGCCATCACGGATCGTCTCCGGATACCAGTTCGCCATACGGTTAGAAGCAACGAGCTGATCCTTAACCTTGGTCATTGCGATGAACCAGGAAGATCTTGCGTAGTAGATAAGCGGAGTATCGCATCTCCAGCAGAACGGATAGTCATGCTCATAAGGCATCTTCTTCAGGAGTTTGCCTTCCATGTTAAGTTTCTTGATGATGAGCGGGTCAGCATCCTTAACAAAAAGGCCTGCAAACTCTTCGCAATCCTCCGGAAGCGTACCGTCTTCCTTAACGAGCTGTACGAACGGAAGATCATTGTCACGGCCGACTCTTGCGTCGTCTTCACCGAATGCCGGTGCGATATGAACGATACCGGTACCGTCGCTCATGGTTACGTAGCTGTCTGCGCAAACCTTGAAAGCTTCTTTTCTGCTCTTCGCAACTGCATCTGCAGAGTACGGGAACAGAGACTCGTACTTCTTGCCGACCAGCTCAGTGCCCTGATATCTCTCGATGATCTCATACTCATCGAAGAGCTGGGGAACGAGGCAGCCTGCCATGTAGTACATGACCTTCTTCTCTGTACCGTCGAGATCCTTGGAAACAGCGATCTTTACATACTCGTCTGTCGGGCTGACGCAGAGAGCAACATTGGATGGAAGTGTCCACGGTGTGGTCGTCCATGCAGCAAAGTAGGTATCCTCTTCGCCGACTACCTTAAAGCGTACGAATACGGAGTTCTCTTTTACAGCCTTATATCCCTGGGCAACCTCATGGCTGGACAGTGCAGTACCGCATCGCGGGCAGTAAGGAACGATCTTATGGCCCTTATAGAGCATGTCCTTATCCCACAAAGTCTTAAGAGCCCACCACTCGGACTCGATATATGTGTTGTCGTATGTAACGTACGGGTGTTCCATGTCTGCCCAGAAACCTACGCGGTCAGACATCTGCTCCCACTCTTCCTTATACTTCCAGACGGATTCCTTACACTTCTTGATGAAAGGCTCGACACCGTACTCTTCGATCTGGGGCTTACCGTTGATGCCCAGCATCTTCTCGACTTCCAACTCAACCGGAAGACCGTGAGTATCCCAGCCCGCCTTAAACTGTACGTGCTCACCCTTCATGGTATGGTATCTCGGAACTACGTCCTTAATGACACGGGTCTTAATATGTCCGATGTGCGGCTTGCCGTTTGCTGTCGGCGGGCCGTCATACAGCGTAAAATTAGGAGTTCCGTCCTTTTCCGGGCGGATGGACTTCTTCTGGATGTCATTAGCTTTCCAGAAGGCCAGTACTTCCTTCTCGCGATCGATAAACTTCATATCCGGCGATACTTTTTTATACATAGTAAAACCTCTACTTCTCTAAAAGCTCCCGTCATTATAACATACGATGCCTTGTGTGAGTATATTTTTTATATTATAGATAGAATTTCGTCAAAAATGACAAAGAAACGTTCCCGAAGGATACTTCCGACGGGAACGTTCTCATGATTCTTTGTATCAGACCTTACGGTTATACCTCGTATTCTTCCTTGACCTCGGCAAAAGGACCTGCGATGGTCATAACACCTCTGTCCTTTCCGTAATAGTCGTAGTTGAATACGATATCGGATCCGTCCGTATTCTCGAAGCGCTGCTCCGGCTGGAATGCTTTTCCGAGAATATCGGTATTGATGATGCCACAGGAGAAATCTGCGACTTTCTTAAAGAGATTCGTCACCAGGACATACTTGCCGTTTCTCTCAACAACATCCGCCGTCGCCTTAAATCTCTTGACTACGAGCTTGTTTTTCTCCTTCTTCCATTCCTTAGCACCGTTAAAGTAGACATTGCCGTCGATCCATACCGGAAGGTGCTGGAAGTGCTTTTCCATGATCTTATGCTCATAGGCCATCGGCTCGTTCAGATGGAAGGAATCGATCCACTCCTGATAAGTCGGGTATTCATCGAACTGGAAGGTGCCGACTTCCTGCTTGTCGAAGAACTGCTCGGGACAATCCTCCGGACGCTTCTCGATCGGCCACTTCTGCACGAAGATGTTGTTATAAATACGGTCATCACCGTGAAGGATACTCATGAAACCCATGACTTCCGTTCTGTGCGGGAAGTGATACGGAGTATAGCGGGGCTGGTTCTTGCCGGATACGAATTCATCCGTACCTTCGCCGATTGCCTGGAAGGTGCCGCAGATCAGGTTATTTACGACAGCCACACCTTCTGTTGCCAGACGCAGGGAAGCCTTACTAAGCATGATATTGTTGTCCACGAGTGTCGGACCATGACCGACTTCGATGAAGATATCCTGGCTCATGATGGTGCCCGGGATCCTCTTGGCGAATTCCGGAGTATGGTTATCGTGCAGAAGGTTCTGCGACAGGATCGTGCCCTGTGCCTGCCAGTCACACCAGAGTCCCATGGTGCAGTGATGTACGTGGTTTCTTCTCATGATGACGTCGATCGCCGCATGGAGCTTGATACCGGCGATCTCGGCGCCGCCGACTTCCATCATGTTATTGATGTTATGGATGTGGTTGTCCTCGATGATCGAGAATACGCATCCCATTCTTCCGACGATACCGGTCTGCTCACAGTGATGAATATGGCAGCGGCGTACGATATGGGAACCGATATTCTCCTTCAGCCATCCGTGATACTGGCCGCGGCAGACGGCGTCACGCTCCATCTGAGTCGGGCTCTTTACACGGTATTTAGTGAAATAATGATCGTTTTCCGGATCGAGGTATTTACCGAGAGAGATACCGCAGCAGCGGCTATGGGAAACCTCACAGTCCTCGATGATCCATCCCTTACTCCAGTGAGGACCGATCATACCATCCTGGAACGCCGCAGGCGGTGCCCATGTGGTTGCAGCCTTATTGACCGTGAAGCCGGAGAAGGTGATATAACCGACACCGGTCTTACTCGGAAAGAAGCAGTTTCTTCTAACGTTGATCTCAACCTTTGCCTTATTCGGATCCTTTCCCTGGAAGTTGGCATAGATCACGGTCTTCCCGTCTTTCTGCTCGCAGTACCACTTACGTGTGGAGTTTTCCGGCTCCCAGGAAGCGATATCCTTTTCACCCTTCAGGCAGTCTTCAAGAGTATCTGTCTCATAAAGCGCGACATCGTTGATATACACGCAGCCTGTATGCGGATG
>CAMYWO010000071.1:0-10806 GCA_947302815.1 uncultured Clostridia bacterium
AAGTGCTTTTCGAGAAGGAGGGGATGGTACGAAATCGAGGAAAATGCGAAAGTAGATGAGTGCTTTTTCTTGAGGAGTAGTACAAAACGGGAAATATCGGAAAAGTAGATGATTGGAAATCTGGAGAAAGTAGGACATTGCAAAAGTAGATGACTATGCCCATGATACAAAATCATGAAAAACCAAAAAGTGGATGCAAGTTCTGTGAAAAATTGTAGTACGAAATCGAGGAAAATGCGAAAGTAGATGAGTGCTTTTTCTTGAGGAGTAGTACAAAACGGGAAATATCGGAAAAGTAGATGATTGGAAATCTGGAGAAAGTAGGACATTGCAAAAGTAGATGACTATGCCCATGATACAAAATCATGAAAAACCAAAAAGTAGATGCAAGTTCTGTGAAAAATTGTAGTACAAAATCGAGGAAAACGGAAAAGTAGATGATTTTGGCTTTTCTCGTAAAGCGCGCCGCATCGTATCGGGCCCGGTTCGGGAAAAGACACTGCGAAGTAAAGGTGCCGGAGGCGTGAATTTCGAACAAATGTGACAGGCCTGTGGTGTCGGGCTTTCGATGCTTGAAAAGCACTTGTCCTTACGTTACTATTCTATTATCAGATGGCAATTAATACGGATGGAGGATTGCACTTCGTGGCATCGAAAAACAAACTTTCCACCAAGATCATTTTGATGGTAGAGGGGATCATCCTGATCTCCAGTATCCTTTTCTGTACTGTCTCCGTGGTTAGATCGAGAAATGCGATCCGAAGATCCATCCAGCAGCGTATGCTGGATATCGCGAACTGTGCGTCCGGCTCGGTCAAGGGCGACGTTCTTAAGACCATCAACGAGACCAATATCGGAAGTCCCGAATATAAAGATATCTACGATAAGCTCACCGTTTTCCGCGACAATGTTGAACTCGAATATGTTTACAGCCTGAGAGAAGCGGACGACGGATCTTTCTACTTCATCATGGACACGGACCCGGTCAGCGCCGCAGCATACGGCGATGAGGCGGAGTACACGGAGGCGCTCGCGAAGGCGGGAAAAGGTAAGGCGGCCGTCGACGAGAAGCCGTACACTGACCAGTGGGGCGAGTTCTACAGTGCTTACAGCCCGGTCCTTGATTCGGACGGAAATGTTGCCGGAATCATCGTCACCGACTTTTCCGCCGACTGGTTTGACGGACAGCTCGAGAACCAGACGAAGTCGACCATTCTCGGATATATCGTGATCCTCGTCTTTACACAGCTTGTCGCCGCGCTTCTGTCACTTCTCATCATCAGACCTTTCGTGCATCAGCAGGGAAAACTCCTCGAAGAGAAAGTCCGTGCGGAGAGTGCCAACCAGGCCAAGAGTGACTTCCTGGCAAATATGTCGCATGAGATCCGGACACCGATCAATGCCGTCCTCGGCATGAACGAGATGATCATCCGCGAGAAGCAGCGTGCACTTGAGCTTCCGAAGGACGATACGCAGGGCACGAGGGATGCGCTATCGAATATCGGCGTGTATGCGCTCGACGTTAAGAGTGCCGGAAATAACCTTCTCGCGATCGTCAACGATGTTCTGGATTTCTCGAAGATCGAGGCCGGACGGATCGACATCCAGGAGGCTCCGTATCAGCTGAGCTCCGTACTGAATGACCTTAACAACATGATCCTTTTCAAGGCGCAGGACCGCGCGCTGGGATTCTCCATCGAAGTCGATCCGGAGATCCCTGACGGCCTGAACGGCGATGAGGTGCGTATCCGTCAGATCCTCACAAACCTTTTGAACAATGCCGTGAAGTATACCGAAAGAGGCTTTATCAAGCTCACGCTCAATGGCGAAAGACATGACGGAAAGATCGATCTTATTGCTTCTGTGCAGGACACGGGTATCGGCATCAAGAAAGAAGATCTCGACAAGCTTTTCAACCGCTTTGAGCGCCTCGAGATGGAGCATAACAGCACGGTCGAGGGAACGGGCCTCGGCCTCGTTATTACCAAGCGCCTCCTCGACATGATGAACGGCACCATCGAGGTCGAGAGTGAGTACGGCAAGGGCTCCACGTTCACCGTGAAGATCCCGCAGGAGGTCGTCAACGACATCCCGGTCGGTGATTTTCAGGCGAGATTTGAAGCGAATATGCTCGAAGCAGGTCCGTACCGCGAGTCGTTCCGTGCGCCGGGAGCGCGTATCCTGATCGTTGACGACACGAAGATCAACCTGACTGTAGTGGTCAATCTCCTGAAGAATACGAAGATGAAGATCGACACGACGACATCCGGCATGGAGGCCGTCGAGATGGCAGATAAGACGAAGTACGACCTGATCCTGATGGACCAGCGCATGCCGGAGATGGACGGCACTGAGGCCCTGCACAGCATCCGCGCAACGGACGGTGGTGCCAGCCGCGATGTGCCGGTGATCTGCCTGACTGCGGACGCCGTTATCGGCGCGCGAGAGCGCTACATGGCCGAAGGTTTCTCGGACTACATCAGCAAGCCGATCGACAGTACGGCGCTCGAGAAGCTTCTGATCCGCCACCTGCCGGAGGATAAGGTCCGCAAGGTCCGCGAGGCAGTGATCGCGGAAGATCCTTCTTCGGCGACGGAAAAAGCACTTGAGCCCGACAATGTGGATCCTTCTGCCATCCTTCACGACGCGGGGATCGAGACGAAGACGGGACTTTCCTACTGCCAGAATGACGAGGCGTTCTACCGCACGATCCTGGCCGAGTATGCACATGAGAAAGAAGAGAAGGCCGCGCGCCTCAACAGGAACTTCGAGGAAGAGAACTGGCACGATTACGCGATCGACGCGCACTCCCTGAAGAGTACGAGTAAGACGATCGGCGCCATGGAGCTCTCCACGAAAGCCGCGCGCATGGAAAAGGCGGCGAACGAGGGGAATGCCGAGGTGATCCGCGCGGGTCACGATAAGATGATGGAAGAATATGACTTCGTCGCAAAGGCGATCGTTTCCGTACTTCCGAAGGACGCGGATGCAGATGGCGGCAGCGATGTTCTCGAGTTCTCGCCGGTGGAGGATGACGTCATGGAATTCCTGCCGGACAGTGAGGATAAGGCGGATACGTAAAGCAGATACATAAGCGGATGAATAGGTAGCTGCATAAGCGGTTACGTAAAACGGAAACATAAAAAGAAAAGGATAATTCGGAGTTTTCACAGTATATATACGCGCGGGGACAGGTGTATAATACAAGATAACAGGCTTCTGTGATTTACAGCTTCGGCTGTATGGGGGGTTCTTTCGCAGAAGTTTACGAGGAGAAAAAAGCCGGAGGATATTGAAGCTACTTTATCCGGCCGAACATGGGGAAATGTGTGACAAAAACATCAAGGTCTGCCTGGTGGGCTCATCGGGCGGGCATCTGAATCATCTTTACATGCTGAAGCCGTTCTGGGAAGGCAAGGACCGCTTCTGGGCAACCTTTGACAAGGAGGACTCCAGAAGTCTTCTGCAGGGTGAGAAGATCTATCCTGTATATTTCCCGTCGAACCGCAGTCTAAAAGCACTTATCATCAATACTTTCCGTGCTGTTAAGATCCTGAGAAAAGAGAAGCCTGATGTGATCATTTCCGCAGGTGCGGCACCGGCTGTTCCCTTTTTCTATATCGGCAAACTGATGCACAAGAAGCTCATCTACATCGAGCCTTTTGACCGCGTCCATACCCGATCCCTGACCGGCCGGCTCTGCTACCGGAAGGCGGATGTTTTTATCGTTCAGTGGGAGCAGATGAAGGAATTCTATCCCAAAGCAGTCTGTCTGGGGAGTATTTTCTGAGTATGATCTTCGTTACTGTCGGAACACATGAACAGCCGTTTAACCGCCTCGTCGAGTACATGGACAGGTGGGCGGGATCCCATGATGAAGAGGTCTTCATCCAGACGGGGTATACGAAGTATGCTCCGAAGAACTGCCGTTACGCAAGCTTCATAAGCCGCGACGAAATGGTCAGGTATATCCGCAGCGCCCGCATCGTAGTCACACACGGCGGTCCGTGCTGCTATACGGATGTCCTGAAAGAAGGCAAGATCCCGGTCGTGGTTCCACGCTCGAAGACCTTCGGCGAGCAGATCGACGATCATCAGATCGAGATTGGCCGCGAATATAGACGCCACTATGGCAACATTGTTCTGGTCGAAGATATTGATCGGCTCGGCGATGCGATCGGGCGTTATGACGAACTGATAAAGGACCGGGACGTTTCTGCCGGCATTTCCCATAACGAAGCATTCTGCGCAGATTTCAGCAGGACCGTAGATCAGCTTTTTGAAACTGAGGAGACGACATGGCGGGCAAAACGTATCTATCCATAGTCGTACCCGTTTACAACGCGGAGAAATATCTTCCCGAGTGCATGGACTCGCTTCTTTCCACTTCCGGAATTGAAAAGACGGAGATCCTTCTGATCGACGACGGCTCGACCGACGGCTCCGGGAAGATCGCGGACAGCTGCGCGAAAAGCACCGGTACCTATCGCGAAGATGCGGATGCTACAGCCGCGGAACGCCCGGTAATACGCGTGATCCACAAGGAAAACGAAGGCCCTTCTGCGACGAGAAATCTCGGCATGAAAGAAGCCCGCGGTGAGTACATCTTCTTTTGCGATGCAGATGACATGGTCGAACCGGTGCTTTTCGAAAAGATCATTTCCATGAGTGAAACATCTGAGGATGACATGTTCCTGTGGGACAGTGAAATCGTCTACGACCTCAAGGATCTTATGGCGCATAAGGATCCTGAATACTTCGCGCACTACGGGCTTCCGAAAGTCGAGAAGACGTATTCCGGAAAAGAGATCATGGAGATCCTGATCCGGGAGGGAAAGGGCTTCATCGCGACGGTGTGGCTGTCCGCGTATAGAAGAGATTTCCTTCTTTCGAATGAACTCTTTTTCGAAACAGGGCTGATCTACGAAGACGAACTGTGGGTGCCGAAAGTGCTTTTGAAGGCGAAAAGCGTGCACTATATTCCGGAGAAGATCTACCGTTACCGGGTCCGCCCGGGATCCATCACGAACCCCGATAAAAAGGATCTTCGGAAGAACGTGGAGGCGCTCTACTACGTGTACACGTCTCTCTATAAATACTACGATGAGGTGCTCGCCGGGGACCCGCTGCAGGGACCGGTCGAGGGCAACCTCACGAAGCGCTATCTGCACATGATCTACAAGCTCCGTTTCTGGAAGTACGGGTACGGGAAAAAGATCGATAAGAAGAAGCTTTGGAAGACGTCGCGGCGCTTGCGGGACAAAGTCCTTGTCCTGGGGCTTTATGTGATCGCGCACTAGGAGGCATACGGGATGGACGCGAAGAGAAAGTATGCCATAAAGAGCAAGTGCCCGAAGGGCCTGTGGAAGGCAATGGTGCGTCTTTACCGCCGGCGTCAGTGGGTGCACTGCCGTCTCGCCATGCATTTTTCCTCCTCGAAAATGAAGATGTACTGCCCGTGCTGCGGAACCGTCCTCAAGTCGTTTATCGAGGGTGACTACGCGGGGCGGCCGGAGTTTTATGACCTCTCGCTTTTTGAAAAGGTGCGGCAGGATCTGACCTGTCCTGCGTGCGGTTCGCTGCCGCGCCACCGTATTCTGGCGATGTGGGGGGAGCGTCATATGGGGCTCCTGATCGGAAAAGACATTCTCTACTTCGCGCCGGAGCGCGGCATGACGAAGTGGATGGACGATCACGGAATTTCATATACGACGGCCGATCTTATGGATGAGGATGCGGACCTTTCGATCGATATCCAGAAGACCGGACTTCCCGAAAATTCCTTCGATGTGATCATCTGCAATCACGTACTCGAGCATGTGGGCGACTATCGCACGGCGCTTCAGGAAATGAAGCGGATCCTCCGTCCGGGCGGGGTGTTTATACTGTCGTTTCCGATGAGTGAAGAAGTTGAGTATGTTGACGAAGATGCATCGGTGAAGACGGACGAAGGGCGGCTGAAGAGGTTCGGCCAGAGCGATCATGTAAGGCTGTTCGGAAAGCACTCGCAAATGCTGATCACTGAGGCGGGTTTTGAAGTGGAAGTAATCGACGGAGGAGCTTATCCCGAGCCGACGCTTCCGGTGACCGGACCGGGCAGATATGATGTGAATAAACTGTTTGTGTGCAGGGTTGCTGCGGATGGTTCCGGCGCGGGTGTGGGTGAAATGTCTGCGCCTGCGGATGGTGCTCCGGTGCTCTCGATCGTGGTGCCGGTTTATAACGTTGAAAAGTATCTTCGCAGGTGCGTGGATTCGCTTCTTTCGGTGCCGGGAATGGAGAAGACGGAGATCCTTCTGATCGACGATGGTTCGACGGATGACTCCGGGAAAATTGCGGACGAGTATGCTTCAGGAAATATGAATGTGAAGTCGTTCCATAAGCGCAACGGAGGGCTTTCGGATGCGCGCAATTACGGCATTTTTCAGGCGCGTGGCAAGTATGTTTTCTTCTGCGATGCGGACGATATCGTATTCCCTGACGGCATGAGAAAACTGATTGAAAAAGCATCGGAAAATGATGTGGATATTCTTCTTTTTAATGGCGTCGTGATTGATGAAAACGATCACGAAATCATATCCGGTCTCGACCTCATTCTTACCCACAAAGGTCTTCCGGAAAACGGTGAGAAAATCAGAGGAACTGATGCGATGATCCGCCAGATCCAAGATCACGGAAAAGTCGCAATGACTGCGTGGCTTCGCGCATGCAGACGTGACTTTCTGATGAAGAATGAACTCCTGTTCGAAGAAGGTCTGCTACACGAGGACGAACTCTGGACGCCGAAGGTGATGACCGCCGCGGGACAAGTGCTTTTCGAGAATGAAAAAGTGTACGGGTACCGGGTGAGGGAAGACTCGATCATGGGCGCGGCGAAGGAGGAGAACCGGAAGCATGCGGAAACGCTTGTGTATGTGATGAATGAACTCTTCGTTCACTACGAGACGCGCGTTGCCGATAAGAAGCAGAGAAAGGCCCTGCTTGGAAACTGGGCGTCGGACTATCTGTGGATAATTGCCGCGTACGAAGCCGGTGATTATCGGTGCAGGAAGAAAGTGCCGAAGACGAAGATCTTCGCGGCGAGTAAAGGATTGAAAAACAAGATCAAGGGCGCGATGCTCCTGATGTACGGAGTGCGTGTGTACTGCGGACTTTTCCGGGACAGTGCGCGTCGGGATCATAGCGGTGACGGAAGCGGAAAAACCGGGCGGAAGGAGGCGCGGAAATGAAAGTGCTGGTGTATTTTCATGAGCGGTATCTGGCGCCGTCCGGCGGGCCTTCCGGGTATCTTTATAACCTGAAGGCATACAGGGATCAGATCGGCGACGGCGAGATCACGTTCCTCAATCCGAAGGAGTTTCACTCGTCCGGCGCCTTTAAGGTCAGAAACAGACTGCACCACATTTTCGGTTCGGACCGTTCGCTGCCGGAGAACGCCGAGCGGGTAGCACAAGTGTTTTTTGAGAGCGGGCAGAAGGGCCCTTATGACCTCAATGATTTCGATATCGTGCACTTCCACAGCACGGCGGACATGTTCACGCAGAAGAAGAATCTGGAAGACTATAAGGGCAGGGTGGTCCTGACTTCGCATACGCCAAAAGCACCACACCGCGAGCTGATCGAGGATGTCTGCACGCCTGAGGAGTACCGGGCTCACAAGGAGCTCTTCGACAGTGCGGAGACGTTCGATGAATATGCGTTCACTCGCGCGGACTGTGTGATCTTCCCGTGCAGGGAGGCGGAGGAACCGTACTTCCACACGTGGAAAAAATATGAAGTTTTAAGAGACGAAAAGAAGATCCTCTATCTTCCGACCGGCGCGGGAAAATGCGAGCCGGGAAGAAGCAGAAGCGAGATACGTTCGGAGCTTGGAATACCGGATGAACGTTTCGTCATTTCTTTCGTCGGAAGACATAATGAAGTGAAAGGGTATGACCGCCTGATCGCGCTCTTCGGAAAACTCGAAAACGTGACGGTCGTATGCTGCGGAAATAAGGGCCGGATCGACCCGCCGGAGTCGTCTGACTGGATCGAGGTCGGGTGGACGGATGACACGTATTCATATGTGAATGCGTCCGATCTTTTTATCCTGCCGAACCGCGAGACCTACTTCGATCTTGCGCTTCTGGAGACGATGTCGCTCGGAAGAAGCGCGCTCATCTCAAGGACCGGCGGCAACAAGATCTTCGAGGGCATGGAAGACCACGGGATCTACACGTTCGGTTCCGATGACGAGGCCGTGCGCGCGGTGCAGTTTATAAGGAGCGAGGACTCCGCTGTGAAGAGCGAAAAAGAAGCCGCGATGCGAGTGCTTTTCGAGCAGGAATATTCGATGGAAAAGTTCTACGGAAACTATAAGAAACTGCTTGACAGGATCGGAAAGGCGTGAGGCGATGGATGCGATGAATGAAAAAACAGCCACAAAGTCTCTCGCCGGTAATGCTGTGTTCTCAGTAATCTACCGGCTTCTGAACATCCTGTTCCCGATGATCAGTTACGGTTATGTCGCGCATGTTCTGACGTCGGAGGGCGTCGGCCGGCACGCGGCGTCCGCGAACAATGTCTCGTACTTTGTGATCCTTGGTTCACTCGGGATCCAGGCCTACGCGACGCGTGAGATCGCGCGCAGAAGAGACGATAAAAAAGCGCGGGACAAGCTCTTTTCGGAGATGCTTATCGTCAACGCGCTCCTGACTTCTTTTGCGATCGTCGTGTTCATGATCTGCTGGATGTTTGTGCCGCTGTTCCGCGACGAAAAGATGCTCTATCTCATCTGCGCGATCGCCATCGTGACGAACTTCATCAACGTCGACTGGTACTTCCAGGGCACGGAAGATTTTAAGTTCATCGCGATCCGTTCTTTCATTGTAAAAGCGCTTTCGCTGGCGGCGATCTTTCTTCTGATCCGCACGTCGGACGACCTTTATAAGTATGCCCTGATCTGTGTGTTTGCCAATGGCGCGAACCACCTGCTCAACGTGATCCGCGCATGCCGCTCGGCGAGGTTTCAGCTCCGCGGCACGAGCCTTCGGCCGCACATCCGGTCGCTCGTTTTTCTCGCGCTCTGCACCGTGTCGACGGAACTCTACGCGAGGATGGATATCACGATGCTCGACATCATGGACAAGCACTCCACCGTCGCGTATTATTCATCTGCTCAGAAGATCATCACGATGGCGGTGACCACGGTCATCGCGATCACAGCGGTGTTTCTTCCGAGACTGAGTTATTACTACGAAAACGATCGGAAAGAATTCAAGCGGCTCACCAAACTCGGCACAAAAATGATGACGTTCCTTTCGATTCCGATGTGCCTCGGGATCATCGCGCTTTCGTATCCGCTGATCTCGGTGTGGCTCGGTTCTGAATATACCGACGCCGTCCCGTGCCTGATCATCCTCGCATTCATGATCCCGCTGAAGAGCATCGGCGACATCGTCTGCTACCAGGTCATGATGTGCGCGGGAAGAGAATTCTATCTCATGATTGCCTACATGATCACGCTCGGCGTCAACTTCGTAAACAACCTGATCCTGATCCCGCGCTACGGTGCTTTTGGAGCATCGGCGGCATCGCTTATTTCCGAGATCATCGTGTTCGTGATCGTCTTCGTTGAATCAAGAAAGTATCTGGTGGAAGCCGCCTGATTCGCATGGTAAACTCTGCGCCGTGGGCGCAGTTTGCTGAGGCTTACTCTTTTTTTTGATCCCGGCTTACGGCTTTTTTTGCATCGAGGCGAGGGCCGTGAGGAAGCGCTGGCGGATGACATGATCCGGATCGTCGCCGAGCACGGGGAGCATCTCCGGGAAGATGATACCGCCGGCCATCGTCGGATGTCCGCCGCCGTCACCGATGCCTGCGAGTGCGAGCTGCACCCAGTCGCCGGACATAAATCCCGGCACCTCGGAACGGATCGAGAACTTGAGTCCGCCGTTTCTGTCAGCGTATACGACCGAGAGCACGACACAGTCCAGCGAAAGAATGAAGTTCGACACCATCGCGATCAGACGGTCGGGGCAATCGAAAGGAATGTGCACGAAACCGACGCCGTCACTTGTGACGAAGTTCTGGATCGCCGCGCCGTATGCACGCAGATCATCGACCTCGAGTTCGTTACTGTCAAAGCGCGCGATCAGCGTCGGATCGGCGAGAGAATTCAGCACGGAAAAAGCATCGATATCCGCGTCTTTGACGCCTGTCGTGAAGTTCTGCGTATCGACCTTGATGCCGTAGAGGAGCGCGGTCGCGACATTCGCCGGGATCTCGATATTGTTCTCCTTAAAGTAACTGAAAACGATCGTTGCGCAGGCGCCGACAATGCGGTGGTCGATGAAAGGATATTCGTACTCGGTGACCCACGGGTGATGGTCGATGCACGCGATCTCCGTGCCGACCATGTCGGTGAAATTCGCGTTGTTTTTCTGACCGTCGACGTTGATGACCAGGTCTTCCTCGGTGCCGGTATAGTCGGCTGAAGCCGTCAGCTTGACGCCGAGCTCCTCGCTCATCAGGCGGAGCGTGACTCGGTCAAACTTTCCGAAATAAACGATCTCGGAAGGTATCCCGCGGAGGCCCAGAAGATACTGAAGTCCGAAGGCTGCCGACACCGCATCCGGGTCCGGAAAATCGTGCGTCTGGATGACGACTTTGTGGCCGCCGAGTCTCTCTTTAATGATTGCTGTTAATTCGTCCAACTTTGTCATAGCCGTTATCCCCCTCAGCATTGACGTGTGAAAACATGAATCCCCTTATGGTCTGATTATATCATGGTTTGCGATTGCGTGCGGGGTGAGTGCTTTTCAAGGG
>CAMYWO010000072.1:0-10735 GCA_947302815.1 uncultured Clostridia bacterium
CCCTTCTCACGGAGCGCCGACTCGATCGTACGGGACAGCGCGTTCATACGGTAGAGTATCGCGACGTCGTTATATGGAAAAGCACCGCTCTCGGCATCTCTCTTGATACTCTCGGCACAGTAGTACGCCTCGATACCGTGATGGTCCGCAAGAAGGAAGGTGATCGGATCTCCCTGCTCACCCGAAGTGCGGAGTGCCTTCATCTTTCTCTTCTTGTTATGCGCGATCACGCCATTGGCCGCATTCAGGATCGTTGCCGTGGACCGGTAATTCTCCTCGAGTTTGATGACCTTCGCATCCTTAAAATCCTTCTCAAAATCAAGGATATTCCGAAGGTCCGCGCCACGGAAGGAATAGATCGACTGGTCATCATCGCCGACGACGCAGAGATTCCTGTAACGCTTCGCCAGAAGCTGGATCAAGAGATACTGGCAGTGGTTCGTATCCTGATACTCGTCGACGAGGATATATCTGAACTTATCCTGATAGATCGTCAGGACATCCGGGTGCTCCTTGAAAAGACGCACGGTATTGAACAGAATATCATCAAAGTCCATGGCATTATTCGCAAGAAGCCTGTCATTATAACGGGTATAGATCCGCGCGATCGTCGACATGCGCATATCCCCGTGTGAGAGCGCCGCAAACTCCTCCGGAGACTGCATGTCGTTCTTCGCCTTAGAGATGATGCTCTGCACAAGACGCGGCGCAAAAAGCTTATCGTTAAGTTCCATCTCCTTGATGACCTCTTTAAGGACCTTCAGCTGGTCATCGGTATCAAGGATCGAATAAGTGGGTGTGTAATCCAGAAGCTCTGCATGACGGCGCAGGATTCTCGCGAACATGGAGTGGAATGTACCCACCCACATATTCCGGGACGTATCTCCGATCAGAGCATTGATACGCTCACGCATCTCCGTCGCAGCCTTATTGGTAAATGTAATTGCCAGGATACTGGACGGATAGACGCCTCTGACCCGGATCAGGTACGCGATACGATAGGTGATCACCCGCGTCTTTCCCGAACCTGCCCCCGCAAGGATAAGAAGCGGTCCTTCATCGTGAAGAACGGCCTCCCTTTGTTCGTTATTCAGCTTTTCCAGCAGATCATCCATCCGTGCCTCCCGACCCTTCACCTATGCGAAAAGGGCTTTCAAAATCTTTAGAGTGTCATTATACTCTATCCACTGTCCCAATACTAGGACAGTTGGGAAGCACTTTGCAGTTTGCTCTGTTTGCCATTCAAAAAAACCCGTCTTGCGACGGGCTTTTTTAATCGGATCACACATCATTTTTCGTGTTATCATTACAAAATTCTTTTCGAATGGACGACCTTCACTTTGCCGTTTTCCTCGGCACCGCAGTGGTTGCAACGGTACACTGCTAAGTTATAGTGGTACTCGTACCTGACCCAAGCCCAATAAGGTTTATATGGCGGGATTCTCACCTCTTCGTACTTTACCTCGACATAGTTCATCATCTCAGCCAACGGTGATGTGTACGCGAGCTTCATGATGCCCTGCTTACATCCCGGACATTGACCATTCGGTTTCGCTGATACTGCTGCCGGTGCAACTATCGTTGCAATCAGGAACACGACCAACGCACTTGCCAACACTTTTTTCACTCTACTCATAACTAGGTTCCACCCTTCTTGATTTGGATTTCCCCTCCCCAAATATAAGCGTAAATGAAACTGCAAAAACTGTCAATTCAAAGCCTGTTCTTTCGATTTTCCGTTCGCTGCCACAGCGTGCGCCGATGTCAGCAGGAATCCGATAACGATACCGCCGCCGGCCTGGATCAGATTCATCAGGATTGCGCCCTTGGCCGCGGAGATCCCGTACATGAAGCACTCGAAAAGGAAATAACCCGCGAGCATGATCAGTTCTGCCGCGACAAATGCCACGATCCGGCTGACGATCCCCTTATGCTTGTGGAGCACCCATCCGGTAAGAGCTCCCATCAGTCCTTTAATGATGAATGTCGGCGCGATATAGACCGCGTAACCTGCGATCAGGTCCGCCAGTGCCGATCCGATACCGGCCGCCAGAAATGCCGCCGGTCCGATTGCGTATCCCGCGTAAAGGATCACGCCATCGCCTAAGTGAATATATCCGAGAGCAGTCGGCACGTGGAGTTCCGTGGCCACGAAGACCAGCGCGGCAAAGACACCTGCCAGCGCTACTTTCCGTGCTTTTTCTTTAGCTGTGTTTCTGTTTTCCATTTTCCGTTTCCTCTTTTCCTTGTGTTTGAAACGATTATACGCACAGGGTTTCGGGAAAGAAATTGTTAAAACCTACTATTTTGATAGTTTTTAACGTTTTCTGACATCAGGCTCCTCCGTTTTATCGTCAGAAGGTGCTTTTCCGTTCGGATCAGACATCTGAAGACTCTCGCGGATACCGTCTGTAATGTCGGTGATACGGCCCTTTGTCGTCTCATAGGTGTCCTTGAGGAAGCGGCTGAACGGATTGTCCATCCACATACGGAAGATAAATCCGGCCTTGATCAGGCGGCTCTCCTTATACTGGCCGATACGCTCCTTGATCTCCTCGTAATGGAGAACGAGCTGCTGCTGCGATGCAAACTTCTTGATCGCGAGCACGACCTTCGTACTGTGGAAAAGGTCCATCAGGAACACTCCGTAGAAGAATCCGATGAAGAACGAGAACGCAAGATTTCTCGACAGCCACTCAAGCGACCTCAGGATGTGCGGGTGGATAAGAAAATAGTAGATCGCGCCGAGCACCGACCACAGAAAAGAATACAGAGGGCAGATGACGCCCTGGATATTTCCCCACCGGTCGGTATAGTCCCACAGACGGAGCTTGAAGTACTTAAGGCAGAAGATACCGGCGATGTACTCCACGACCGTCATGCCGAGCATCATCAGACCGAAAAGCACCAGTTTCTCGAGGATCGGATGATCAAAGTCGATATACGGCTCTGTGGATGCGATCAGATAAAGAAGTACCAGACCGAATCCGTAGATCGGAAGATACGGGCCCGAAAGAAATCCGGGGTTCATCCATTTTTTCTGCGAGACAAACCGACGGTACAGAAGCTCAAGCCCCCAGCCCGTCAGGCTTCCCACGAAGAACAGAAATGCCAGTAACAGAATAAATGACATATTTTCACCTACTTCAGTATCAGTTCCATAAGAAGATTCTCTCTGGCAAATACCGCCACTCTCGAATCCTCAACATCACGGTAGAATGTATAAAGCGCAGGGCTCGTGGAGAGCGTCGCGTAGTGTCTCATCATAGCCTGGTAGGCAAGCGAAAACAGGTTGCCGTCACCCTTGATCACCGCCAGATACATCACCAGCGGATAAGCCTCCATCGCCTCTTCAGCCGAAGACGCTTCCCCGGACATCATGTTATAGGATGTATAAAGATAACCCGTGTTATAGATCTGCTCGGAAACCCACGCATAGCCTTCAGCATCAAGATTTCCGGTCTCCGCCAGATACACCATCACATAAAGGGACGGCAGAAGTTCCACGTTTCCGGAACTACCCGTATAGTACGTGTACACACCGTCATCGGAACACATCCAGGCATAAAGCGGAAGTTTCTCCCCGATTTTTCCGTCTTTCACGATCTTCACGACAGATTCGTATTTTTCTTTATACTTCGGGAAAAGCACTGCTGCCCGGCGCATGGCATCAAGATCCATGGCAGACAGCTCGACACCTTCCATTCCGACCAGAACTGCGCCCTCTTCTTCCCCGTCCTTTTTCTCATCCTCCGGAACCGGCGTGACCAGTGATTTTTCCGTCACGGGGACCGGCGTCGGTTTCGCCGCGCGGTCGGCAGCTCGGTAAGATCTTCCGGCACCTTCTCCGAATACCAGATCAGCAAGTTTTTCAATCTTCTCAAGCGTCTTGCTGCTGCCCCACTTATCGTAGAAATCCAGCATCGCGCGAAGATATCTTGAAGTTGCTTTCATGGAGACCGGCGGATCTGAAAGAAGAAGGTAGGACTGGTCCTCAAGAATATCGTTTTTCTCTTCCTTCGTGCGGTTCGAAGTGATCAGGTCATCCGCTTTTTTAAAAGAAAGAAGATATCCGCTTCCGTCCGTCAGCGAACTGTCGATCGCCTTGATCAGGGATTCCGCCTTCGATCGCTTTCCTTCTTCAATATACGATTCTAGGAGGAGCACCTGGTCAAATGTATCTACATACGCAGATTCCATCGCCGGCACAGACCGTGTTGTTCCCGGGATCATGTACCAGGACAGTACCCACGGGTCCGTACTTCTGTCCTCCGAAAGAAGCTTCGTCGTCCGTGAAAACATATATCCCTTATGAATATCGCTTCCCGTCATTACCTGTTTCATCTCAGCCGACATGGAGTAAGAATTCCCCGCTGTGTCCGTCTTTTTATAGAAGATACCATTACGGATCACAAGATAGATCCCCGTTCCGATCAGTGCCAGGGCTGCTGCCACGATCACACAGATCAGCAGGATCTTCTTCACTTTTTTGTTGGTATATTTCACCGAGGTCATTGACGGCATGGTCGATCTGCTCCTTTTCGAAAAGCACTAAATAGGCTATAGTTATTGTATCATTTCTGAACAGTATCAGAAGAAATATGACGAAACTGAAAGAGAAATACGGAAGACTATGCGCGTTGCAGGAATCGTAGCCGAATATAATCCTTTTCACCAGGGACATCTCCGCCTGATCTCCAAGGTCCGCGAGGAGCTCGGGGAGAATACGCCCATCGTGGTCATCATGAGCGGCGAATTTGTCCAGCGTGGCATTCCGGCCATCGTTGACCGGACATCCCGGACATGCGCCCTTCTTTCGAGCGGCGTGGATGTCGTCTTTGAGCTTCCGTTCACTTTTGCCACAGGTTCCGCCGACCGTTTCGCACTTGGCGCCATCCGTTCCCTGAGCGCATCCGGCGCCGTGACCGATCTTTTCTTCGGTGCAGAACACGATTCTCTTTCCGACCTTTCTTTTATTGCAAAGACCGACTTTGAGTCAGATCCCGCTTTTTCAGAAAAACTCGATCAGTGCCAGAAGGACGGTCTCTCCTATGCGGCTTCCTGGCAGGCCGCTGCCGAGGCTGCTCTTGCCGCTTCTTCGGACGGAGCTTCTGCGATCTCTTCTGATTTACCGAAGATCCTTCGGGAGCCGAATAACATTCTTGCGATCTCCTATCTCCGCGAACTGGACAGAAGCGGTTCACCCATTGTTCCGCATCTTATCGTCCGCGAGGATTCCTACCACGAAGAGACACTGAAAGAGGGTGCTTTCCCGAGCGCAACCGCACTCAGAAAGACGATCCATGAGAATTATTCCCATTCTTCCAAGGGCGATTTCATCCGCTCTCTCGGCGGACTTCTTCCGTATGTTCCATCTCCGATGCTTGCCGAGATGCTGTATCTTTGGAACGGCAACACGATCCCTATGGGGGAACAGGAACTGATCTCGTTTGCTCTTCCCCTCCTCCGCTCAACATCCGTCGACGATCTGGCCCGCACCGCTCACATGGGCGCACAGCTTGCGGGACATCTTAAGACCTGCGTGCGGACTCTTCATTACGATTCTACTAAACAGCTATCCGGGACATTCCGCGAAGCCGCATCGACAAAGTGCTTTTCATACACGAGGATCCTCCGCGCTCTGTCATCTCTTTCTGTCGGTCAGAAAGAAGAGGATCTTGCCCGTCTGGATCAGCCTCAGTATCTCCGCCTTCTCGGATTCTCCGAGCACGGAAGATCAGTTCTTAAAAGCATGCGCGAAAAGTCGGAGCTTCCGATCCTCTCCAGAGCGTCGGATGCATTCCACCACGGAAAGAACCCCGTCTTTGCCCGCATGGACGAACTCGACCGTCTCTCTCATGACTGGTGGACACTTCAGGCCCGCCGGACTTTTGAAGAAGACTTCAAGCGCGAAGTGATCCAGTACAAGCGTAACCGTCTCTACCGCTGAGCATTTATTCCTCTGCAAAAGCACTGTCCCTGATTTTCAGTTTTGACGCATAGAAAAGGACTGTCCCATTGCTGAGACAGTCCTTCTTTTCACCTTTTGGTTTTCCGGGTGTAGATCTTACTCAGAGTAACGCTCGTTCTTACGCTTTCTTAAGATCACCAGAACCACTGCCGCAGAAGCTGCAAGGAAGACAGTTGCTACCGGGATCATCGAGTGGCCGGCCACATCACCGGTCTTGACGATCTTCTTGCCTCTTGCAGAAGAGATAACTTCGAACTCGATCGTAACCTTCGTACCGTCTTTGTATCTGATTACCGCGCGGTGAACGCCCAGTGTCAGACCTTCGATCGTTTCCGGAGTGAACTCGACCGTGCCGTCCGGCTTCTTCTTGTAGTCATCCGGAGATACCGGCTGATCGTCGATCGTTACGCTCTCGATTTCCTTATCCGGAGTCGGAGTCGGGCTACCATCGGTCGGTCTTCCTGTGCCATCCTCACTCGGAGCGGTAGAATCCGTAGGCTGTGTATCGTCCGTACCGGAAGGCTTGGTTCCTGTCGGAGTCGAGGAGGATTCTGTCGGTTCGGTAGAAGACTCAGTCGGTTCTGTCTTCTTCGCGTAGTTGTTCGTGATCGACTCTTCCTTCAGAGTATCATCCGTGAGCTCAACACTTATGCCGTTGTTCGAAACACTCAGCGTATATCCGTCGATCTCCGCTTCGGCCTCGTCCTCGGTAATGGTGTATGTATCCAGTTCGAGATCTGTCAGATCGTAGTATCCGGCACCCTGGATCTCGAATGTCTTTTCGTAACCCTTCGTACCAGTTACCTTGAACTTGTAGATCTTAACAAGTGCATCTGCCGGAGCATCGGAACCGAGAACCTTATAGACTCTCAGATTACCCTTGACCTGAACAGGTGCCGTATACGTATTCGTGACCGTCGTGGTCGTACCGTTTACCGATTCGCCACTCTGTGCGTATCCGTCCGGCATGCTTCCCTCTGTCCATGTATAGACGTGAGCTTCGCCCGAATCCTTATACATTTCAAGATTGTTTACCGTCGCCGTCCAGCTGTTGCTCTCATTCAGCGTTACGGTATCGATCTTCGTACCATCCTGATACAGATCGAATGTCAGGGTTGCAGGTCTCATACCGGCTGCATTATCACTGTCATCCCATACCTTCTGAATCGTGGCCGATGTCTTTGCCGCACCCAGGTTATAGGTATTCGTGATCGTAGTGACCGTACCGCTGATATCAGAACCTGTCATTGTATAATCATCCGGCGCATCCACTTCCGTCCAGGAGTATGTGATCTCCGAACCGTTTTCATACTTCGGAAGATCGCTGATGGTCTTTGTCCAGCCATTCTCTTCATCCAGGACTACGGTCTGACCGTTGCTCAGTTTGACCGTCAGGCTGGTCGGATGTGTTCCTACGGACTGATCATCCCAGACCTTCTTCACTGTTGCAGATGTTTTCTCTGTAACATGTGTGTTTGTCAGCGTGGTGATCGTACCGTTCTTGGACGTATCCGAAAGTGTATAGTTATCCGGCAGAGTCTCCGACCATGTGTAAGTATTCTCCACGGTATTTGTCTTTACCGGAAGATTCTCTACTGTAGCAGACCAGTTGTTGGCCTCGTTCAGAGTAACTTCGGAGTACTCCTCACCGTTTCTCAGAAGCTTCACTTTCAGTTCCGCCGGACGGATACCATCACGGTTGTTGTCATCATCCCAGACCTTCTTCACAGTCGCAGAAGTCATATCCGGAGCATGAGTATTCGTAATGGTAGTTACTGTTCCGGAAGCAGCATATGCTGTGGTATATCCATCCACCGCGGTCTCTTCCCAGGTGTAGGTATACGCATTATCACTGCTGTCATACTTCGGAAGATCCGTCAGAGTGAGCGACCATTCATTTGCATCACTCAGGGTCATCACTTCGCCGTAGTTCGCACCATTCTGCTTCAGCTGAACCTTGACATTCGCCGGACGGATTCCGTCACGGTTATTGTCATCGGACCATACCTTCTTGACGGTTGAAGATACTGTCTCCGAAGCCGTGTTGAATGTGTTCGTGATCGTGGTCGTCGTGCCATTTACTGCATATTCAGCTGCATAGTTTGCAGGTACGGTCTCTTCCCATCTGTACTCGATATCCGCTCCGCCATCCTTGACCGGAAGATCAGTTACGGTTTCTTTCCACTGGTTCGCCGCGCTCAGGGTCTTTGTAGCAACTACATTATTTCCTGCATACAGTTTCACTTCAACCGATGCCGGCGGATTTGCATTGGTCTTGTGATTCCATACCTTCTCAACAGACAGAGACGTCTTTGCGATTTCATGTGTATTTGTAATCGTTGTGATTGCCCCTTCTGTTTTGTACGAGGCAGTGTAACCGGTCACATCGGTCTCAACCCATGTGTAGGTGTACTCATTGTCACTGCTGTCATACTTCTGAAGGCCTGTCTCAGTGATCGTCCAGTTATTCGATGCACTCAGGGTCTTCGCCTCGCCGCAGTTCTCACCGTTGCGCTTCAGCTGTACTGTGACACTTGCCGGACGGATACCGTCACGGTTACTGTCATCGGACCAGACCTTCTTGACCGTCACGGAAGTTGTATCCGCGGACGTATCATAAGTATTCGTGATCGTTGTTGTCGCGCCGTTTACCGAGTAAGCTGCAGTATAGTTTGCCGGTACGGTTTCTTCCCATCTGTACTCGATATCTGCTCCGCCTTCCTTGACCGGGAGATCCGATACAGTTTCTTTCCAACCGTTAGCCGCATTCAGGATCTTTGTAGCAACTACATTAGCACCTGCATACAGTTTTACCTCAACCGATTCCGGCGGATTAGCATTGGTCTTGTGGTTCCATGCCTTCTCTACAGACAGAGATGTCTTGGCTACATCGTGAGTATTCGTAACTGTAGTTACATCTCCTTCGGTAGCATACGATGCGGTATATCCGCTCACTGCAGTCTCTTCCCAAGTATAGGAATAGAGTGCATCGGTTGCATCGTACTTTTCAAGATTATCTGCTGTATATGTCCAGTTGTTAGCTGCGTTCAGAACAACTGCATCGCCGCACTTCTCGCTATTACGCATCAGCTGAACAGTGACACTTGCCGGACGGATACCATCACGGTTATTGTCGTCAGACCATGCCTTCTTAACTGTCGCGGAGGTTGTATCCGAAGATGTGTCATAAGTATTCGTGATCGTAGTTGTACCTTCATTTGTGGTATACGAAGCCGTATAGTTTGCAGGTACTACTTCTTCCCACTTATACTCGATCTTCTTTTTGTTCTTATAAACCGGAAGATCAGATTCGGTTGCCTTCCAGTTGTTTTCCGCATTCAGAACTACGTTCTTTCCTGCAACACCATCTACCATCAGCTTTACAGTGACGGATGTCGGCTGGTTCGCGGCCGGATTCATCTTGTGGTTCCAGATCTTCTCAACAGACACAGATGTCTTTGCGATCTCGTGAGTATTCGTGATCGTTGTAACATCGCCTGCTTTAGCATACGAAGCAGTATATCCATCTACAGCGGTCTCTTCCCAGGTGTAGGTGTATTCATTGTCACTGCTGTCATACTTCTGAAGATTCTCTTCTGTATGAGTCCATCCGTTGCCGGCGTTCAGGACTACCGGATCACCGCAGGCTTCGCCGTTACGTTTGAGCTGAACGGTGACACTTGTCGGACGGATACCGTCACGGTCATTGTCATCAACCCAGTCCTTCTCAACGGCCGCAGAGACTTTCTCAACAGTCATGTCGTAAGTATTTGTGATCGTAGTTGCTGTGCCGCTTACTGCATATTCTGCAGTATAGTTGTCAACAGCTGTTTCTTTCCACTCATACTCGATTGCAACGCCGTTCTTGTTTACCGGAAGATCAGTTTCCGTTGCCTTCCACTGATTATCGGCACTCAGGATCTTCGTAGCAACATTCTCGCCGTCTGCATACAGTTTTACCTCAACAGATGCCGGTACTGAAGCATTCGTCTTGTGGTTCCATACCTTCTCAACAGAGAGAGATGTGGTCGCAGTCTCATGAGTATTTGTAACCGTAGTTACATTTCCGTTGGTATCATACGTTGCTTCGTAACCGGATACCGCAGTCTCTTCCCATGTGTAGGCATACTCATTATCACTGCTGTCATACTTCTGAAGACCTGTCACAGTATAAGTCCAGTTGTTCGATGCGCTCAGAGTCTGCGCATCACCGAAGGCCTCGCCGTTGCGCTTCAGCTGAACCGTGACACTTGCAGGACGGATTCCATCCTGGTTATTGTTGTCTTCCCATACCTTCTTGACTGTCGCAGAGGTTGTATCTACAGAGGAGTCATAGGTATTCGTGATCGTTGTCTTACCGTCAGCTACCGTGTAAGCAGGAGTATAGTTCTCCGGAACAACAGTTTCTTCCCATCTGTACTCGATATCTGCTCCGTCCGCCTTGACCGGGAGATCAGTTACAGTTTCTTTCCACTGGTTATCTGCACTCAGGGTCTTCGTAGTAACGACAGCATCTCCTGCGTACAGTGTTACCTCAACAGAAGTCGGATATTTATCTGCTGCATTGGTCTTGTGGTTCCATACCTTCTCAACAGAGAGGGATGTAGTAGCAGTAGTGTGTGTATTGGTAATCGTAGTTACAGTGTCAGATGTTTCATACGCCGTATCGTAGCCGGATACCGCAGACTCTTCCCATGTGTAGGTATAGAGTGCATCGGTTGCATCGTACTTCGCAAGGTTGTCGGCTTCATATGTCCAGTTA
The DNA here is from genome assembly GCA_947302815.1 of uncultured Clostridia bacterium. Lineage (GTDB taxonomy): Bacteria > Bacillota > Clostridia > Saccharofermentanales > Saccharofermentanaceae > Scatonaster. Next base: position 10,734 of record CAMYWO010000072.1, read on the forward strand.
TT
>CAMYWO010000073.1:0-10718 GCA_947302815.1 uncultured Clostridia bacterium
CATCTCACTGAGATCGATATCGTCTGAAGCGATCACGCGTCCGTTTTCTGCAGGTTCGCGGATGCTTTCGAGGTGCTCGCGGACACTCTCGATGATGCGGTCAGCTTCCTCCTCGTCCTGATACGGGACGACCTTTTCTTCTTCACCCTCGTAGTAACGGATATTGGCTCCGTCATCGGAGATGAAGATATCGTTGCAGATGATCCCTTCCATCGTAAACATGGTATCCGGAAGAAACGGCACGGTGTACCAGTCATTCCCGGACTTATATTCCAGTGTGTAGGGCCGACCGTACATGTAGGTGTCGTAGTCTTTGCTGGTGATCTCGAAGTGGATGGTCTTGCCGCTTACGACGTTTACGGTCATCTGAAGGTCGCGGTCTGAAGACTTGGCTGCTGTAAATGTGGATCTCTCCTTGAACGGGTTCGGTTCCTTTTTGGCGCAGGCACCCAGTCCGAAAAGAAGGGCGGCGCAGGAGACCAGAGTAATCATTCGAATAGATAGTTTTTTCATAGAGAACACCTCCGATGCTTGATTGTCTTCACCCTATAAAACAGTTTTCAGGCAGCAATCTTACACAGATGATTTGTAAAAAGAACTGCCCCGGGGAGGAAATATCCAGGCCGGGACAGTCCATGGTAACTCTTATTTATCTGCGATTATTTCTTCTTCAGCAGGCTTCCGAAGATACCGCGGATGAGGGAAGAACCGATCTGACGGCCGGCAGCGGTCGTAGCCGAGTTGACCATCTTGGTAACCGGGCTGTTCTTCTTCGCACGCTCAGCTTCGCGCTTCGCCTTTTCTTCCTGGCGCTCAGCTTCCTTGCGCTCTCTTTCTTCCGCACGTGCCTGACGCTCAGCTTCACGGCGCTCACGGTCTTCCTGACGGTCTCTTTCTTTCTGCTCGCGGATCTCGGCAGCACGCTCTTTCTCTTCGATGCGGCGCTCACGATCTTCCTGACGATCCAGCTCGCGCTGCTTACGGTCAGCTTCGCGGTCTTCACGGATCTCTGCGGCGCGGGCTTCCTTCTCTGCCTTCTCAGCAGCAAGACGTGCTTTTTCTTCTTCCTTCGGATCCACTGCCTGTACAGCTTCTGCAACAGGTGCAGCGGCGGCAGGAGCAACAGCAGCGGCAGGTGCAGCCTCAGAAGCAGGAACTGCCGGAGCACCGAAGTTCGGATCATATTTCTTCATCAGGAGCTCATATGCAGACTCCGGATCGACGGCCAGTCTGTACTTCTCGTAGAGTGGGTTAACTTCAGTGAGTTCCTGGATCTTCTCAAAGCCTGCGGAACCGATAAAGCTCTGCGGCGGGAGAATGAAGGCGCGCTCAACAACGCCCGGTGTACCCTTCGCGTCAAGGAAGGAAACGAGAGCTTCACCGACAGCCAGCTCAGAGAGAGCAGCCTCGGTATCGAAATCCGGGTTAGCTCTGAAGGAAGCGGCAGCTGCCTTCAGCTTCTTCTGCTCAGCAGGAGTATAAGCACGCAGAGCATGCTGTACACGGTTCTGGAGCTGGGCAAGGATGTTGTCCGGGATATCGCTCGGGCTCTGGGAGATGAAGTAAACGCCGACACCCTTGGAACGGATGAGACGTACGATCTGGTCGATCTTCTCGATGAGGAATGCAGGTGCATCGTTAAAGAGAAGGTGCGCTTCGTCGAAGAAGAATACGATCTTCGGCTTGTCGAGATCGCCGACTTCCGGCAGGTTCTCATAGAGCTCGCTCATGAGCCACAGCAGGAATGTCGAGTAGAGAAGCGGCTTGTTGAAAAGCTCTGTTGCATTCAGGACGTTGATCATGCCGCGTCCGTCAGAACCCTGCTTTATGAAGTCGAGGATATTAAATGCCGGCTCTGTGAAGAATGCCTCTGCGCCTTCGTCAGAAAGGAGAGCCAGGTTTCTCTGGATCGCGCCGATCGTCGCAGTAGAGATATTGCCGTAGGTGAGCTTATACTCGTCAGCATGGTCGCCGATGTAGGTAAGAAGCAGACGGAGGTCCTTGAGGTCAAGGAGCAGGAGCTGCTGATCGTCTGCGATACGGAATACCATCGACAGTACGGCACGCTGTACATCGGAAAGACCCAGCATACGGCCGAGAAGGATCGGACCGAGCTCGGAGATGGTCGTTCTCATCGGGATGCCCATCTGTCCGAATACATCGTAGAATGTAGTCGGATATGCCTTATACTCGAAGGAATCCTGAATACCGAACTTCGCGATACGCTCTTCCATGTTCTCATTGCTTACACCTGCTGCGCAGATACCGGACATATCGCCCTTCACGTCAGCTAAGAATACCGGGACTCCCATATCGGAGAAGCTCTCGGCGAGCACCTTAAGTGTTACGGATTTACCTGTACCGGTAGCACCGGCAATCAAACCATGGCGGTTCGCCTTCGAAGGCTCAATGAAGCACTTGTTGGCTGTTCCGCCGACCCAAATCTTATTGTCGTAAAGCATAAATCAACCTCCCGTTTTTATAATAGAAGTACTGTTTCTATTTTCGCAAAGTCGGGGGATAATCGCAAGGCAATTTTAGGTAAATATGTACGACAATTGAAAAAGTTCTGTTACATCTGCGCATAGGTGGAACCCTATAATGGTAATCGGAAATATCCGCGCCCGGAGAGGAGCGGAAATCAAGCTCCGGCAACGGTGCTTTTGAAGAAGAAAAAAGGGAAAGGAGAGACCTCCCGAAATGCTGGATATCGTAACACTTCTGACATTCCTTGCGATGGGGGTGCTCCTATGCTATTACGGATTTAGGATGTTCCGTTTTTCTATGGCGCTGGCGGGATTCTTTATGGGGCTTCACGCGGCGAATCTGATCGACTCGCTTTTCCTTCTGGAGAAGATCCCGGAGAAGATGCGGCCGAACTGGGAGTTTTTCTTCCCGATCATTCTCGGACTTCTGCTGGCCGCACTCTCGTATGTTCTCTATAAAAAAGCACTGTTCTTCATCACGGTGTTCTTTACCTGGTATTCCATCGTGAAGATATTCCTGCTGTACATAATTAAGACACAGAATAATCTCAAGCTCGTGGTATCGCTCTCGCCGGATAAAGTCGCGAAACTGACGGACGGGTCTGACAGCGCGCAGAACCTGATCCCGGATTCGCAGATGAAATCTTTCATGTCGGCGATCCCGGGAAGCACCGACGGGCAGAAGCTTCTGGCGATCTGTCTGATCGCGCTTGTGATCGCCGTGATCGTCGGACTCCTTATCTGCAAACTCCAGGCACCGGCCATCAAGATCGCGACGGCGGTCATCGGTGCCGATCTTCTGCGGGATGTTTTTCTCGGTACGATGGGACTTCTACATGCGTGGAAGGGCCTGCCGTCTTTCCTCGCACCCGCGGTCAGTCAGGGACTTCATAACGGGTGGATCTCGTTCTTTATCTGGGCGGCGCTGATCGGCTCGGGAGTTACCGTACAGTTCAAGTTCGCGGACGACTGACGGGAAAGTGCTTTTCCAAAAGAAAAAAAGGATACGGACACAGTTCTGAAATATAATTCAGATAAACTATAGAAAAGTGCAACAGAAAGAAAAAGAGCATCGTCTTATTTGCAGAAGAGTAATAGCAAAGGAGACCAGACCCATGAAAAAGAATCCTGTGAAAAATATAAATACTCCGGGTTATCCGACACTTGAGCAGCTGAAGACAGGCGGTCCGAAATATCCGATCTCCAAGGTCGCAGCAGTAACGGCACTCACCGCTGTCATGGCACTTTCTGCTGCAGGCTGCGGCGAAGACAGTGCGAAGCATAAGGGCGTCAACTTCCTGGGCAAGGTCCAGCCGACAGAGCCCACCTACATGCTTATGGGCGATACCGAAACAGAGACTCAGTTTGTGCTTGACGGTGAGACCACAGTAGATACCACTCCCTGGGAGATTGACGGAGACGTAGCCAATACGACACCGGAACTGGATATCCAGGGCGGCGAGGCTGTTTATACCGAGATGCCGACAGATTACACGCTGAGCGGCGAAGTCGAGGTCACACCTTCCGATAAAGATAGTGACGGGAAAGTAACAGGAGATATCGTTGCTGCACCGGTCGAATTCTGATCCGGATATACCTGAAGGGAGAATGATATGAGCACCTGCTCCGCGAAAACAAAACCGCTGGCGCACAAGATGACACTGGTGATGACTCACCAGTGTAATTTTGACTGTAAATACTGTCTTCAGAAACATGAAGACGTGGCCATGCCGGAGGAGACGGCGCTCAAGGCGATCGATATTTTCGTCAATGGAGTGAGGGCGGATATCGAAGCGCAGAAGAAAGCATCGGAAGAGAATCCGAGTGTCACTGCGCAGATCTCTTTTTACGGCGGAGAACCTCTGCTTCAGAGAGAAAAGATCGAGAAACTGGTCGGGTACTCCAGCGCGGCGCTTCAGGCGATCCCGGGTGTCAATTTTGCCTATGAGATCACGACGAACGGCACGCTTCTCGATGAGGAGTTCATCGCATTTGCAAAGAAGAACCGCATTATTCTGGCGCTCTCTCATGACGGGCTTTCGCAGGACCCGGTAAGAAGGGACAGAGGCGGTCATCCGACAAAAGATACTGTGGACGGCAAGCTTCAGATGCTTCTTAAAGCAACCCCCGGAACGATCATCATGATGACCGTGCATCCGGATTATGCAGACCGGGTATCCGGTTCTCTTAAGTTCTTCTACGATTCGGGCGTTCGCGCGGTCAGCATGGTACTGGCGCATGGCGAAAGAGTCCTGTGGGACGAAGAGAAGTTCTCGGTCCTTGAGAAGGAACTCGAGAAAGTGGAAGAGTTCTATGAGCAGTGGAACAGCGGTGATAACGTGTTCCGTTTTATCCCTTTCGACAATAAGATCAGAAACTATATCCTCAACAAAGATCAGGACAGTAAGTCCTGCCATTTCGGATGCCACAAGACGATGGTCGATACCGATGGAAGATACTATCCGTGCAGCCACTTTATCGGAAGAGACGGATTCAACTACGGATCCGTTGATGAGGGCGTAGATGAAGAGAAACTGGACTCCCTTGAGAAGAAGAGAGTTGAGGCGAGTGAATGCGCGGAATGCGCACTCCGTGCACGCTGCCGCCACACCTGCGCGTGTGCCAATCACGGGCATACAGGAAACATGTCGGAGGTGTCCGCACTTCAGTGTGAATATGAGCAGCTGACGATCCGTCTGGCGGACAAAGCGGCCGCGGCTCTTCTCGGCGGAGAAAACAGAAAATTCATCGAGCGGATGTACAAAGAATAAACTGCATTTGATGATTACGTACTTTCATTCCGAAAGTACACAATAAAAGGGTGATTCAGCACTGGAAAATCGTTGTTTTTCCAGTGCTTTTCTATGCGTCGTATTATATGGAACGTGCTATAATCCGTTATTGTGCGAAAGAAGCACGTAATGCTGCAGAAGAATGACACAAAAAGAGCCTTTTGCTAATGGGGGAATAACATATGAATAACATGCTTATGAGTCTGGCGCTGATGCTCCTGATGGGTTTCTGCATCAGCGGGATTTTTAAGAAAATGCATATACCGTCACTTCTGGGACTGATCATCACGGGTATCATTCTGGGACCGGCTGTACTGAATCTTCTGGACCCGAAGATCCTGTCTATTTCTTCCGAGCTCCGTGAGATCGCGCTCATCGTTATCCTGTTCCGCGCAGGACTGAGTCTTGATATCAGCGACATGAAGAAGATCGGACGTCCGGCGATCATGCTGTGCTTCGTCCCGGCTTCCTTCGAGATCGTCGGCGCGATCCTTCTCGGACCGCCGTGCCTCGGTCTGTCCCATGTCGATTCCGCGATCGTCGGCGCTATGCTGGGAGCGGCATCTCCTGCGATCATCGTTCCGAAGATGCTGTGGCTCATGGAAGAAGGCTACGGTACAGATAAGCATATCCCGCAGCTCATCATGGCCGGTGCATCGGCAGATGACATCTACGCGATCGTTCTTTTCACCGCATTCATCGGTATGAGCAAGGGCGAGGGACTGTCCGCATGGACGATCGCTTCGATCCCGATCTCGATCGTGACCGGTCTTGCAGTCGGTATTGCGGTAGGTATCGTTATGGCAGAGATCTTCAAGCACATCCATCTCCGCGATACGGTCAAGATCCTTCTGCTGTTCGGATTGTCCTTCCTCTTTGTCGGATGTGAGTCCTATATTTCCGAATTCGTTCCGTTCTCCGGACTCCTTGCCGTTATGGCACTCGGAGGCGCGATCCTCAACCGCCGCCGTGCGGTCGCCAATCGTCTGTCCGTCAAGATCTCGAAGATCTGGGTCGGTGCGGAACTTCTGCTGTTCATCATGCTCGGTTCTGCCGTTGAGATCAAGGCGCTGCTCTCCGCAGGCCTCGGCTCTGTCGTCCTGATTCTGGTCGCACTCCTTTTCCGTTCTGTCGGCGTTATCGTCAGCCTTCTCGGCTCGGGTCTCAAGTTCAAGGAGATCCTCTACTGTGACGTCGCTTACTTCCCGAAGGCAACCGTTCAGGCTGCTGTCGGTGCGATTCCTCTCGCAGCCGGCCTGGCTTGTGGTAATATCGTCTTAACGACTGCAGTTCTGTCCATCCTCATCACGGCGCCGCTCGGTGCGATCCTGATGGATATCTGCGTCAAGAAGTGTCTGACGAGATCGAAGACGGCACGCGAACTTTCGAGCCGGAACCCGGGTCTTATGCTTCCGTCGGAAGAAGAGAACGCTACATAAAACTGATTCAACGTATTTAAAACATTCAAGTGCACAGGGAGGTCCCCATGGAGATAGCTTTAGGTTTTGGTAAAGAGAAGATTCCGGTACAGGTTCCGGATAATCAGGTCATGGCTGTCCTGACGCCGAATGAGGCGGAGATCGGTCTGACCGGAAGTGACGAAGTCTACAGATCCATGCGTGAGCCGATCGGTCTTCCGCCGCTCCATGAGGTCGTAAAGGCAGGAGAGACGGTAGCGATCATCACATCGGACATCACCCGTCCGATCCCGAGCTATAAGGTGCTCCCGGCTGTGCTTGATGAGCTTTCCGCTGCCGGTATCAAGGATTCCGATATCACGATCGTTTTCGCACTCGGATCCCACGGCGGACATACCGAAGAGCGTATGCGCTACATGGTCGGCGATGCGGTATATGACCGTGTCCGCTGCATCGACTCCGATGTCAACGATGCCGTACATGTTGGCACGACTTCCAGAGGCACACCGGTCGATATCTTCCGTCCGGTCGTAGAAGCGGACCGCCGCATCTGCCTCGGCAATATCGAGTATCACTATTTTGCCGGCTACTCCGGAGGCTATAAGGCCATCATGCCGGGTGTTTCCACATGGGATGCCATTCAGCACAACCACAGTGCGATGGTCGAGCCGACCGCATGTGCCGGACGCCTCGAGGGCAACCCGGTCCGTGAGGACATCGAAGAATCCGGTAAGATCCTGGGCGTCGACTACATCGTCAACGTAGTTCTTGACGCAAAGAAAGAGATCATCAGAAGCTTTGCCGGTGACCCGATCCTCGCACACAGAGAAGGATGTAAGTTCCTCGATTCTTTCTACAAGGTATCCATTCCGGAGCAGGCCGACATCGTCGTTGTTTCCGCCGGCGGTTTCCCGAAAGACATCAATATGTATCAGGCGCAGAAAGCACTGGACAATGCCAAGCATGCAGTCAAGGACGGCGGTATCATCGTCTGGATCGCATCCTGTAAGGAAGGCCTCGGCGAGAAGCACTTCGAGCAGTGGCTCACAGGACATGAGAAGAGTTCTGACATGATCACGCACATCAAGACAGACTTCGTCTTAGGCGGACATAAGGCTGCAGCGATCGCCATGGTACTTGAGCGCGCACGTATCTTCTTCGTATCCGATCTGGATCATGATTTTGTTAAGAAGGTATTCCTCGAGCCGTACTCCGATATCCAGACAGCTATCGACGCAGCAATTGCGGAGAAGGGACCGGACGCGAAGATCGTGCTCATGCCGTACGGCGGTTCGACTCTCCCGAAAGTAGAGGCTTGAGTTTCTTTCCGACCAGCGTGATAAGCGGTCCGAGAAACAGTGCCATCAGGATGATACCTACGATCGGCACGCCCCCGAAAAGAATACCGATAATGATCGCCAGGCCATCCCAGCATATGCGGATGGCCGTTTTCGGTATTTGGGGAAGATGCGATGTGACCGCATCTGTCAGGATGATCGGGATGCCGTCATACGGGGCAACTCCCGTATCCGCATTAATATAAACGGCGGCACTGATCATAAAGAAAAGAAGCGCGAGCAGGAAGATGGCCCAGCGGCTCGGCGCATCCGTAAAGATGTGATCCGCGATATTATTTCTCCAGATCCAGGTGAAAAAATCGACATAGTAACCGACCAGGATCATGTTAAAAAGAGTTCCCCAGCCGATGAGTTTTCTCTTAAGGAAAAGCACGATCAGAAACATCACGGAGTTCAGGAGCAGCTGCCAGTTGCCGAAAGAAAGGCCGATACGGCTGCTGATGGAGCGGTTCATGAAAGTGCAGGGGTCGGTGCCGAGATCGCACATGACAAGAAAGGACAGGAAGAATCCCATCCCAAAAACACCTGCGAAACTCAGGAGTACACGCTTTTTATCCGCTTTGGTGAAACTATCTATCAGCTGCATGGGTGATCCTGACCGATCCTCCGTAGAAATACATTTATCAGATCAGGAAACTTAAGCCGGCGAGTGCGCCGTAAGCGATCAGCGTGACTACGACGGCGGCGATACATACGCCGATGATCGCAGCCAGGATCGCTTTTTTAAAGGGAACCTCACAGATCGCAGCGATGCCGGATCCGGTCCACGCGCCGGTTCCCGGAAGCGGGATGGCAATGAAGCCGACCAGTGTCCAGAATGCTACGTTTCCGGCTTTTTCAGCCTTCTTTGCAAACTTGTTCTCGCAGAAATCTACGATCTTCTTCAGCTTCGGATACTTACGCATCCAGTCAAAGACCTTTCTGACGAAGAGAAGAATAAAGGGAACCGGAAGAAGATTTCCCACGATCGCCAGCGGCAGCGCGATGTGCCACGGGATGCCGACAGCTGCGGCATACGGGATGCTTCCACGGAGCTCCACGACCGGGATCATCGATATGAGAAACATGTAGAGGATCTTATTCATCCTACTTCTCCTTTATTTTCTGCGGCAAAAGCACTTGCCGGGATCTTTTCACAAACGGCATAAGGATACCACATAAAACCCTTTCTGCCAAACTGCTCCCGATAGAACTAAGAACAGTCAGGACACGACATTGCGAGGCTCGCCCTTCAGATAGCATTCCAGATTTCCGGATGCGACATCCATCAGGCGCTCACGGGTGTCCTTCGGTGCCCATGCGATATGCGGGGTGAGGAAGGTGTTCGGAGCAGAAAGGAGAGGGTTATCCTCCCGGATAGGCTCGACACTTACGACATCCGCACCGAGCGCCGCGATCTTCCCGGAACTGAGGGCGGAAGCGACAGCGGCTTCGTCCAGTACGGGACCTCTGGATGTGTTGATGAGGATGACGCCGTCCTTCATCTTCGAGATCGTTTCCGCATTGACCAGGCCGGTGGTCGCAGGTGTCAGCGGGCAGTGGAAGGAGATCACATCCGACTCTTTCCAGAGCGTCTCTTCATCAGTGAAGGTCACCTGAGGATCGGCTTTTCTCATCTCCTCCGTAATTTCCAAACGGCGGCAGGCGAGGACCTTCATGCCCAGCGCAGATGCGATGCGGCTGACGCGGGATGCGATCTTACCGAACCCGAAAAGCCCCAGGGTCTTTCCCCAGAGCTCAGTAAGAGTTCCATCCCAGAAGCAGAAGTCACGGCCGCGTGTCCAGACACCGTCGTGTACCAGATCACTGTGATGTCCGACCTGGTTTGCGATCTCCAGAAGGAGTGCGATGGTCATCTGAGCAGTCGCATATGTAGCATATTCGGGGATGTTCGTCACGGTGATGCCGTGATCATGACAGTACTCGATATCCACGACATTAAAGCCCGTGGAGAGGCATCCGATATATTTCAGGTCCGGGAGCTTCTCGAGTACTTCCCGGGGGAAACAGGTCTTGTTCGTCAGGCAGATCGAAACGCCTTCCAGACGATCAAAAACTTCTTCGGGTTTCGTATATTCATACACGGTGAGTTCACCGAGCTTCTCAAAAGGAGCCCAGGAGATGTCTCCCGGGCTCAGTGTAAATCCATCCAATACAACGATCTTCAAGCGTTCTTCTCCTTGATGTATTTATCGATCGAAGCGGCGGCTGTTTTTCCTGCGCCCATGGCGAGGATAACGGTCGCGGCACCGGTGACGGCATCTCCGCCGGCAAAAACACCCGGACGGGAAGTGGCCATCGTCTCATCCGCGATGAGGCCGCCCTTCGGATTTGCTTCGAGGCCTTCTGTGGTGCTTCGGATCAGGGGGTTCGGAGAGGTGCCGAGGGCCATGATCACAGTATCCACAGTGATCTCATGCTCGGAACCTGCGATCGCGACAGGTCTTCTTCTTCCGCTGGCATCGGGCTCGCCGAGCTCCATGGAGATGACCTCGATGGCGCGGACTTCGCCGCTCTCGCCACCCAGGATTCGGGTCGGATTATTCAGGCACATGAACTCGATGCCTTCTTCTTTTGCGTGATGAACTTCTTCCGCACGGGCCGGCATTTCTTCCTCGGAACGGCGGTAAACGATATAGACATGCTCTGCGCCGAGACGCTTCG
>CAMYWO010000074.1:0-10699 GCA_947302815.1 uncultured Clostridia bacterium
TACTTGGCTGGAGACGGCCCGGGAAAATAGATCGCTGCCGGATTATATGAAGCTCATTACCGAAAGGTAGTGAGCTTCTTCTTTTTCTCCAAAATTGAAACAAAATTGTAATAATTGGGGTTGAAATCCGAATAAGAATGGTATAATTGTAATAACTGTTGTGTATATGGGTTGTCTGATACACTATATCTTGTGTCTGAAAGGAAATGGAGAAAAGCTATGTGTGCAAAGATTTTAGTCGTAGACGATGAGCAGCCTCTGGTTGAGTTATTGACTGCAAACCTGGAAAGAGAAGGCTATGAAGTTATCTCTGCCGGAGACGGATTAACTGCGATCGAACTTGCTGAACACCAGAAACCGGATCTGATCCTTCTGGACTGGATGCTTCCGAAGCTGGACGGCTTCGAAGTATGTAAGCGTCTTCGCCCGAAGACGACGGCACCGATCATTATGGTTACCGCCAAGGGTGAAGAGATCGATAAGATCTTAGGTCTTGAGATCGGCGCAGATGACTATATCACTAAGCCTTTCAGCCCGCGTGAAGTACTGGCCCGTGTAAAGGCGCAGCTCCGCCGCGGTTCTTATGTGGATAAGGAGACTTCCGGACAGGAGAACGTGATTAAGATCGGTGAACTCGAGATCGATAAGAGTGCTTATCAGATCCGTCGTGCCGGTGTTGACGTAGCCCTTACATTCCGTGAATTCCAGTTAGTGCTTTTCCTGGCGGAGAACGCCGGACAGGTCTTCTCCCGTGAGGCACTTCTCCAGCATGTCTGGGGCTATGAGTATTTCGGAGACGTTCGTACTGTAGACGTTACGGTCCGCCGTACCCGTGAGAAACTCGAACCCGACCAGAATAATTACAGATACATCCTGACCAAGCGCGGTGTCGGATACTATTTTGAGAAGGCACAGTAAGGCCGGGCACGAAGACGTGCAGAGGATGTGACATTTGGAACAGGTAATTAGACGATTATCAATATGGGATCGGGTTTTCGAACCCGTTCCCATGCTTTTTATAGGACTTGTGCTCGGTGCGCTGATCGCAGGCCTTGCTGTCTATAACATTTTCTGGATGTCTTTTTATAAGAAAAAGAGAAACCTGAAGTTTCTGAATGCTGCCAATGGTGTCAGCAACTCCGTCATGAACATTGTACAGATGGGTGTCGTGGCATTTACCGAGAAAGGCATGCTTCTTTTTAACAACAAGACCTGTCTGAAGAAACTGCGCGTCGAAGAACTTCCGCAATCCTTTACTGAGTTTGTCGAGAAATTCGTGACGGACAAAGATATCCCGATGCAGCTCAAGCTCTATGAGGCAGATCTCCCGGAGCAGCGACCGCAGGAGACCGAAGATGAACTTGCGGAGAACGAGAAACTGGAGTCGGTGACGACGAGAGTCGAGATCAGAAACCGCATCATCCAGTTCCATTTCAGCAAGCCGTTTTTCCCGCAGTCTTCGCTTCGCGGCTGGGTCGTAGTACTTGAAGATGTTACGAAAGCGGCACGTCAGGAGCAGCAGAGAAGACTCTTCGTATCGACCGTTTCCCACGAGCTTAAGACGCCGCTGGCATCTATTACCGGATACTCGGAATCCCTGATCGACTGGGGACTTCGCGAGAAGAGCCCGGACCAGATCTTCAGTGATGTTATGAAAATCAACGAAGAGGGTCACAGGATCACGGAGATCATTTCGAACCTGACCTATCTTTCCCAGATCGAGAATAATAAAGAGAAAATCGACATGACCGTCTATCGGATCGATAAGACGGTCGAAGGCGTCTGCCGCAAATATTTTGAGGATGCCGAGAAGAAGAATATCCGCCTTTACTATGAGAGCCTGACCCGTGCGATGCCCCCGGTATTCGGAAGCAAGAGCATGATGGAGCAGATGGTAGGCAACCTGATCAACAACGCGCTGAAGTATTCGGCGGAACACACGAATATCTGGGTATATATCCAGGCGCATGAGAACACGGTCACCATTAAGGTGCAGGATCAGGGCAAGGGAATTCCGAAACCTGCGGCAGAGAAAGTATTCCAGGCTTTCTTCCGCGTTGATGAGACTGGTGCGAGATCCGCCGGCGGAAGCGGCCTCGGACTTGCGATCGTGAAGATGATGGCCGAAGTCCAGGAAGGCGAAGTTAGTCTGGTTACCCGCTGTCCTGAAGACGATGACAGCCAGAGATCCGAAGTCGGATCCGACTTTTATATCACGGTTCCGACCGCCGCGGCGACGTTCCGTGAGACGCTCGAGAGCATCAAGGACGATGCCGACCGTGAAGAAGTGCTTTACAGGAAGGCAAAGCAGTATGTCGAGAAGATCAACAATGACGATTACGACCTGGGTTTTGATCTGAAGAGCATCAACAAGGAGGACGAGGATCTTCTGATATCTCATCTCATTTTTATAGACGAATGTGATATGATAGATGAGGGTCTGGCGGTCTCATCTGCCGAGCCCGCGGAAATTGTTCCGGATGCAGAGGAAGAACCTCAGACCGAGGAGATCCTGCCGGAACCTGTAGCACAGGAAGAAGTGGCCCCGGAAGAACCCGAGGTACCGCAGCAGCCTGTGATACGCCCGCTTCCACAGGTGCCGCAGGTGACACCGGTGCAGGAAGCACCACAGGAAGCCAGAATACTGAATCCTTTTGTGAAGCAGGTAAAGAAAGTGCCTGAGACAGAGGGAGTTGAGGTTCTGGATCTTCGGGAGCCGCAGCAGGAAGAAGTGGTCCGGGAAGAACCCATGATCACGGAAACACCTGTGATACAGCCGCTTCCACAGGTACCGGAGCAGGCAACCGTTCCTGCAGTTATGCAGCCGGCAGCTTCGGAAGAACCTAATGAGTGGGTGCCGCTGACCCGTCGCGGCGCCACAGTACTGACGCCGGATCCGCCGGCGCTGAAGAAACCGATCCTCAGCAAGGAACAGATCGGATCTTCCAATGCGGAGAAACGCCGTCAGGCGAAAAAGAATACAGCTAAGAAGGCAAGTGAAACAGAAGATGCGAAGAAGAATGCCGCTGTTTCCCAGCCGGTACAGGTGCCTTCTGCATATACTCCGGCAGCTCCTGCCACCAGGAGCCTGCTCCGTCAGATGACGGACCCGATACAGGGAAAGACCGCGGATGCGAACGCGGGTACGCCGGACAAACAGGATTAAGAGGGGATGGATGTTAAATGACGAGTTATCGTATCGTTGGAGGTAAGAGACTCCAGGGAGATGTGAATATCAGCGGCAGTAAGAATGCCGTACTGGGAATACTGGCCGCGGCCATGATGCTGGACGGCCCTTGTAAGATCGAAAATGTTCCGGATATCGTGGACGTTCAGGCGATGCTGGAGATCTGCGAGACGATCGGTGCACAGATCAAGCCGTGCGGCGATGGAATCTATGAGATCGACCCGACCAATATCAACACATTTGAGGCGACTCATCCGAAGGTTAAGAACATCCGTGCATCCTACTATCTGCTGGGGGCTCTTCTGACGCGTTTTAGAAAAGCAACGATGTTCATGCCGGGCGGATGTAATTTCGGCACACGCCCGATCGACCTGCATCTGAAGGGATTCCGGAAGATGGGAGCTCAGGGTACAAGAGCGACAGATATCCGTGACGGTATTATCCGTATCGTGGCTGATGAGCTTAAGGGCGCACATATCTTCCTTGACGTGGTCAGCGTCGGTGCGACGATCAACCTGATGCTGGCGGCGACGAAGGCCAACGGTCAGACGATTATTGAGAACGCGGCAAAAGAACCGCATATCGTTGATGTTGCGAACTTCCTGAACGCAATGGGCGCGAACATTAAGGGCGCTGGTACGGATACGATCCGTATCCAGGGTGTTCCGGTACTTCCGGGCGGGTATTCGTATTCCGTTATTCCGGATCAGATCGAGGCAGGTACCTACATGATCGCTGCGGCGGTAACACGTGGTGATGTCACGATCCATAACCTTATCCCGAAGCATATGGAGCCGCTGACAGTGAAGATGCTGGAAATGGGCTTTAATATCGATCAGGGCGATGACTGGATCCGTGTGTCGATCGACGATGACACGGAACTCGAGCCGGCAAACTTCAAGACCCGTCCTTATCCGGGTTTCCCGACAGACCTGCAGCCGCAGGCAACAGTACTTCTCTGCCAGGCACATGGCATGAGCCAGATGCATGAGAATGTCTGGGACAACCGTTTCCAGTATGTTCCGGAGCTTCAGTCTATGGGTGCATCGATCTCTGTTATGGAGCGTATTGCACTTGTTCATGGCCCCGTTAAGTTCAGCGGCGCACGTGTAACCGCACTTGATCTTCGTGCAGGAGCGGCGATGGTGCTTGCAGGACTGGCCGCTGAGGGAACGACCACGATCGGATTTGCAAACCGCATCGAACGCGGCTATGAGAAGATCGTAGAGAAGTTAAGAGGCATCGGCGCGGAGATCGAGCATATCGAAGAGGACGAAGAGCACGTCCTTCCCGTGGATGACGAGTAAAAATGACTTCCGGAAAACCATCTCTTCCCATTACTATAACTCCGCTGTTCTCCGGATCGAGCGGAAATGCAATATTAGTGTCTACCGAGGATACCCGTATCCTGGTGGATGCCGGCATGAACTGCAAAAAACTCGTTGAAGCCCTGAATATGGTCAGGATCAATCCTTTTGATCTTTCGGCGATCCTTATCACACATGACCACTCGGACCATATCTCCGGACTGGATGTTTTTACGAGAAAATTCTCGATCCCGATCTACGCGACCAGAGACACCTGGTCGGGGATCCACCGTGCCGAGAAGAAGCCGCATCTTCCGAGCCTCGATAACGAGGTCATTCCGGAGGAGAACTTCTCGATCGGCAACTTCGATATCCTTGCTTTTTCTACACCGCACGATACGACCGGATCCTGCGGATACATGTTCTCCACCTGCTCGAACCGCGCGGCGATTGCGACGGATATCGGGTATATGACGCCCGTGATCTTCGAACATCTTAAAGGCTGTGACGGGATCCTTCTTGAAGCCAACTATGACAAGGATATGCTCTGGAACGGTGAATATCCGTATTACCTGAAGAAGCGTATCGATGGCAACTACGGACATCTCTGTAACGATGACTGCGCAAGTACGGTTGCGGAACTTTGCAAGGCCGGAACGAAACACTTTATCCTCGGACATCTGAGTAAGGAAAATAATCTTCCCCAGGTCGCGGAAAGAACCGTGATCCGGGCACTTGAAGCGGAAAATCTTGTCCGTGACCGCGATTACACGATCCGGATCGCGAACCGCTATGATCCGACAGAACCGCTCATGCTGGGAGGATCCTTATGAAACTTCAGATCGTCTGTGCCGGGAAAATTAAGGAAAAGTGGCTCAATGACGGCATTGCCGAGTACGTCAAGCGCCTTTCAAAGTACACGACCGTAGAGATCATCGAAGTGCCGGATGCACCGGACTCGATCCCTGCGGAGCAGGCACTGGACCAGGAGGGAAAGAAGATCCTTTCCCGAATCAAGGACGGGTCGTATGTGATCGTTCTTGATCTTCATGGAAAAGAACTGACATCGGAAGAGTGGTCGAAGCACGTGATATCCGGCTATGAAAAGGGCGGCGCGGAGCTGGTCCTGGTCATCGGCGGATCAAACGGACTGTCTCCGGAGATCATCGCCAGAGCGAACGAGAGACTCTGCCTTTCACCCATGACATTTACGCATCAGATGACGAGACTGATCATTCTCGAACAGGTCTATCGCGCATTCAAGATCCACTACGGCGAGAAATACCACAAGTGACGACTAAGAAACCCGAGGATTATCGAATTTCCAAAGGTTTTTTTACAAAAGTGCTTTTCACATAGAATTCATTATTATACAATACTAGTTAGTGAAATTAGGGAGTGTCGGACTATGAGAGACTCGGTAAAAATCATTATCGCATGTATTGTTTGCCTTGGCGTCGTCGGCGCTGCAGGTATTTATGTATTCTTTTCGAGGAATAAACAGGATAATTCACAGAAAAAGATGGAGTTCCGTCAGAACGGAGATATTGTCGAGTACCGCTATGAGGGCGAGGATGACAATGCCTGGCAGGAATTCGTACAGGTCGACGCAGTCAACACCGCTGATGTAGAGATCCAGTGGCGTGAGAATGACGGTTACGTCCAGTATCTGAATGCTGATGGCGAATGGGTCGACTTCATGAAGAAAGACGCGCTTGTCGGTGCACAGGGTAAGACCGGTGCGGCAGGTGCTGCAGGTGCAGCCGGTGCACAGGGCCCGAAGGGTGAGCCCGGTGCGGATGGACGTGATGTTGAACTGCGTTCCAGCGGCGGATATCTGCAGTGGAGATATACGACCGGACGTGATCAGGACTGGAAGACGCTTGTTGCGATCAGTGCGATCTCCGGTATCGACGGACAGAATGGTCAGGATGGACGTCCCGTAGAGTTTGATACAGTAAACGGAACGATCTCCTGGAGATATAAGGGTGAATCCGATGCTTCCTGGCGTCCGATCATGTCGATCGCGACACTCAAGGGTGAAGAAGGTAAAGAAGGCCCGCAGGGTGAGCCCGGCAAGAAGGTTATCGTGGACAAGACTGATTCGGCGATCGTATGGAAGTACGAAGGCGATGAGAGCTGGAAGACTCTGATCTCGATCGAGGCTCTGACCGGTCAGCCCGGTAAGAAAGTCGTTCTTAAGAAGGACGGAGACTATATCAAGTGGAAGTACGAAGGCGAAGAGGATGATAAGCTTCAGGTACTCTGCGCACTCGCTGATATCAAGGGTGAAGCCGGTGCGAACGGTAAGCAGGTCAAGCTCCAGAAGTACAATGGCTATATCCAGTGGCAGTATGAGGGAGACTCCGGATGGACGGATCTGGTACCGCTCTCTGAACTCAAAGGTGAACTCGCTGCAGATGTCGATCTCAGACTGAAGCGCGGCGTCGTGATCAAGGAAGCTAATCCGGATGAGGGTACTGCAGAGGAGACAGAGGATCAGATCCAGTACAAGGCAAAAGATGCAGAGGATATCGATGCCAACTGGAAGAAACTGTGCACAGTTGATGAGTTTGGTCTTACCGTAACCGTTACTCCGGTCGAGAAGCAGTCCTGGTCAGCGGAAAATGCCGCACCGAGCATGACACTTGAATCCGGAAAGAAGTATTCTGTTTCTATTACGGTAACAGGTGAGAATAGCCAGACTTCTGCGGTTACTGCCAGCGCTTCCTGCGCAGGTGCTACCGTATCGGGTACATGGCTGCCTGCGACAACTGTTGATGACGGTGAAGGTAACATTACTACTACGAACTCTGCCGCGACTTACTCCGGCACATTCGTTGTAACCGGTGATGGTTCGGCTCCGACATTTACAGCTCCGACAGGTCTTGCCGGCAGCAAGGTAACCATCATTATCACAGAGCTTTAATCTCAAGCATCAGAGGAGATCCTTATGGAACGTCGTGATAAGATCAACTACTATCTCGATCTTGCCGAGGTAGTGGCGAAGCGCAGTACGTGTCTGAGAAGGCATTACGGTGCTGTCATAGTAAAGAACGATGAAGTCATTTCTACCGGTTATGTTGGCGCGCCGAGAGGACGCGTGAACTGCACGGACCGCGGAACTTGTGTCCGTGAGGCACTGCAGATCCCGCGCGGTGAGAGATATGAGCTTTGCAGAAGCGTACATGCGGAGCAGAACGCGATCATTTCCGCCAGCCGTGATAAGATGATCGGCGGAACGATGTATCTTGCCGGCTACGATGCCAAGACAGGCGACTATATCGCCAAGTCCAATTCCTGCTCTCTTTGCAAGAAGATGATCATCAACGCAGGTATCGAGAAGGTCATCGTCCGCGACAGCAAGGATGAGTACCGTGAGGTCATGGTCCAGGACTGGATCGACAACGATGAATCCCTCGAGGGCAAGCGCGGATATTAAGTCCGGCGATCCTGAGTAATCAAGAAGAATAACCGGCTTTTTTCTCAGAGTGTCATTAGAGTTGTTTTTCGATGACGGTGTTTCCGTCGAGATCCTTGAAAAGCACTTTCTCCTCGGTAAGGATGATGTACCCTCTGTGGGTATCCTGCTTCGGGTACGTCGGGGACCCGGGGTTGAGATAGAGGATGCCTTCGGGGAGTTCCTCACAGGCTACGACATGGGTGTGGCCCGTGATGAGGATATCGCCTTTCTTCATCGGCGGAAGATGCGAAGGATTCCATACATGACCGTGAGTCAGGTAGGCGAGGCGCTTCCCGAGGGAAAGCACGGCATAGTCCGCCATGATCGGGAAATCCAGGACCATCTGGTCGACGTCGGAATCGCAGTTGCCGCGGACACAGAGAAGTTCCTCCCTGCGGGCATTGAGAAGTGCGATGACGCCTTTCGGATCGTAAGTGGAACCAAGTGGATTTCTCGGCCCGAAGTAAAGAATATCGCCGAGGAGGACCAGGCGGTCGGCCTGCTCTCTGTCATAAGCGGCGAGGATCTTCTCGCAGGAATCGGGATATCCGTGGATATCGGATGCAATGAAATACTTCATGTTTTCGCTCCCCATTTAAAGACTAGATTGATCAGTACCAGCTGAACGATCGCGAAGAGCGGTACCAGAAGGAAGAACTTCGGTTTTCTCGTCTTGTGATGGCAAAGGATCATGCCGAGGATGCCGCCGAGCGCGCCGAAGAAAGCGCAGAACCCCAGCAGATCCCGCTCCGGGATACGGAAAGCGTTCTTCTCGGCCTTCTTCTTGTCCGAGTGGAAGAGCGCAAACGTGATCAGGTTCATCAGAACGAAGAACGCCAGAAACAGAAGACTATATTTATATACGAATTGAAATATAAACTTCATACCAGAAATACAACCCCTAACTTCCTCCATTATACCGCGAATATAGGATAACGCCTTGACAAATATGGCCACCTAACATACAATACACACATGGTGTTTTATCGCTTTAACAAGATAAAGCGATAAAGTACCTCGAAGAAGAGTGCTTTTGCATCGGAATCAAATCCGTCCGCAGCACATTTATTATATATGATTTTATTAGGGAGGACTACCTCATGGGCAATTATAGATTCCACACTCCGGACGGCGTGATCGACATTCTGCCGCAGGACGCCAGCGTGAAGAGAGAGATCGAGAGCAATCTCCGAGAGCTTTTCTCCGGCTATGGCTACAGCGAAGTCGAGACACCGGGCATCGAGTATTACGATGTATACGCCAGTGAAAACTTCGTGGCGACCGAAGATCTTTACAAGATGACGGATATGGACGGACGTATCATCTCTCTGCGTTACGATGGTACGATCCCGGCAGCAAGACTGGCAGCCACACTCATGAAGGATGAGAAGCCGCCGCTTCGTCTGTCTTACATCGGCAACATGTACCGTTTCAAGAAGACCGGCGGCGGTAAGCTCCGTGAGTTCTCCCAGGCGGGTGTCGAGCTTCTGGGAATCTCGAATTCCGAAGCGGACGCGGAAGTAATCGCACTGGGTATCCAGTCCGTACTTCAGACCGGTATCACGGACCTTCAGGTCTCCATCGGCCAGGTCGAGTTCTTCAAGGGACTTGCCGAGGAGTGGGGCCTTTCCGCAGACGATGCATCGGAACTGTCCACGGCGATCGATCAGAAGGACATCGTCCGGATCGAGAAGACCGCCGAGAGACTGGGCCTTTCCGATAGCGCGAAGGAGATCCTCGACATGATCTCTTCTAAGTTCGGAACGTACGACGTCCTCGATGCATTTGCCGAGAAGGTAAATAACGAGACTTCGAAAAAAGCACTTGCGAACCTTCGTGAGATTCTGGATGTTCTCTCTGATTACGAGCTTCTGCAGTATGTCAGCATCGACCTCGGTATGCTCCGGAGCCTCGACTACTACACAGGCGTGATTTTCAAGGGCTTCACCTACGAAGTCGGCTTCCCGATCCTGTCAGGCGGACGTTATGACAAGGTGATCTCCACATTCGGAAGAGACCTCTCCGCCGTAGGATTCTCGCTCGGCATCAACCTGATCCTGATTGCGCTCCGCCGCCAGGACAAGCTTCCGGAATTCGTCGAAGTCGACGCGATCGTCGGATACGCAGATGGCGAAGGTATGAGAAAAGCCGCTTTTGCTACGGCAAAAGAACTCCGTGCCATGGGCAATAAGGTAATTGTCGACACGGACCATCGAAGCGAAGAAGAGCTCGACGCGTATGCGGCCGAGCACGGGATCGACCAGGTCGTATTTATTGAAGAAGAGGAAGATACTGAGGAGGAAAATACATGATTACGATTGCTTTATCTAAGGGCCGTCTGGCGGAAAAAGCACTGGACCTTCTCGAGGCTGCGGGATATGACGTTTCCGCAGGCCGTGAGGAAAGTAGAAAACTTATCCTGGAAGATGAGAAGACGGGACTTCGCTTCATTATGGCAAAGCCGTCGGACGTTCCGACATATGTTGAGTACGGTGCCGCGGATATCGGTGTTGTCGGTAAGGACACACTTCTTGAAGAAGGAAGAAACCTGTACGAAGTGATCGACCTGGGATTCGGCGCATGCAGAATGTGCGTGTGCGGTCCGGTTTCCTTAAAGGGAAAACTCGACCAGATCCCGAACAAGCGCGTTGCTTCGAAGTATCCGAACATCACTCGTGCTTACTTCGAGGGAACGAAGAAGGAGAGCGTCGAGATCATCAAGCTTAACGGTTCCGTGGAACT
>CAMYWO010000075.1:0-10475 GCA_947302815.1 uncultured Clostridia bacterium
TACTGGAAAGAGGCCTTCAGAGAGTCATCTGGGGTTATTTCAAGAAACTTGTGATCGCGGATCGTATTCTTCCTGCGGTCAACACCATGATCGAGACACCGGAGAACTTCAAGGGAGCATATGTCTTCCTCGTCATGATGTTCTACGCACTTGAACTCTATGCCGACTTTACGGGCGGTATCGATATCACGATCGGTATTGCGGAGATGCTGGGCATTCCGGTCAAGGAGAACTTCGAGCGCCCGTTCTTTAGTAAGAACATCGCGGAATACTGGAGACGCTGGCACATCACGATGGGTACGTGGTTCACGGATTATATCTTCTATCCGATCTCCGTATCCGGTCCGATGCTCAAGCTCAGTAAGTGGAGCCGCACACATCTTCCCGAGCATATGGGAAAGAGACTTCCTGTTTATCTGGCATCCTTCGTCGTATGGTTCACGACAGGTATATGGCACGGTGCGAGCTGGAACTTCATTGTCTGGGGTTTAGGCAACTTCGTAGTCATCATGATCTCCCAGGAACTCGAGCCGCTCTATGCGAAATTCCATAAGAAAGTAAATACCGACGGAAGCGTCACCTATAAGTCTTTCCAGGTCGGACGTACGATCCTTCTGATGAGTGCACTGCGTCTCTTTGACTGCTACAGAGATGTGCCGCTTACTTTCAAGATGTTCGGTACGATGTTCACGACATGGAACTGGGGCAGCCTCGGAAACGGCACACTGCTGCATCTAGGCGTGGCCCGTGCGGATTATGTCATCCTCGCGCTCGGCACTCTTCTGATGTTCGTTGTCTCCATGATAGGAAGATCCGGATCTGTCCGCGACAAGATGGAGAAAAAGATCCCCTTCGCCGGACGCTGGGCGATCTTTTCGGTACTTCTTCTGATCATCATCGTATTCGGCGCTTACGGCCTCGGCTACGACGCGTCACAGTTCATCTATAATCAGTTCTGATTTGCATACTTGAAGCACAGGAATCGCACCAATATTAGGACAGTAGGCTTGGTAAAATTATGTTCTGAGGTGTTACCCTAACGGACAGACGGTTTCCTCTATCTCGCCCTCGCGGAGAGAGGAGGTGGTGCTAATGAGTGACTATGAGATTCTTATTGTGGTTCTTACCATAATAGCTATTGTAGTAAGCCTTCTTATTGAGTACATAAAGAAATGACCGTCCCCATACCACAGTGACGGTCATTTTATTGACATACCATTGAGGTAACCGTCTTGCGGTAACACCTCTTCTATGACTATTATACTACGCTCCCTCCAGTTTTCAATGAAAACCTGTAGCGAACCTGTACTTCTTCACACCCACTTCAGGCGGTTCTTATACTGCACTTTTTCTGTGCCTTTGTTGTCCTCGCTGATAATCGTGCCGATCTCATAGCAGTCATGGTACTTGCTGAGATGGTTGATCACCTGAGCTTTTCCTTTCTGCGGAACTACAATCGTCATACCGACGCCCATGTTGAAAGTGGTGAGCATCTCCGTATCCGAAACATTTCCTTTTTCCTTAATGAAGCGGAATACCGGAAGGATACGGATCCTGCTTCTGTCGATCTGCGCAGTCAGTCCGTCCGGGATCACGCGGCACAGGTTGCCGCCGATTCCGCCGCCGGTGATGTGCGCCATGCCGGAGATCTTGTCCTTGCCGAACAGTCCTTTGAGTGCAGGGTAGTACGGAGTGTGGGGCTTCATAATCTCTTCGATAAACGTGTTGCCGTTGATCTTCTCGAGTTTGATCTGAGGCATCTTATCGAGGAGCATACGTACCAGGGAATAACCATTTGTGTGAAGTCCGTTAGACGCAAGTGCGAGTACAGCATCGCCTTCCCGGATCGCCGATCCGTCGATGACCTTCTTTCTTTCACAGATACCTGCGATACTCGATGTGAGAACATATACGCCGGCATCTACAACAGACGGCTGGATGGAAGTCTCACCACCGACAAGCGAGCACTCGTTCTCGCGGCATGCATCGGACACGCCCTTAACGAGCGCGCTGATCGTGGCCTTTTCTGCCTTGCCGCAGACGATGGTATCGAGAACGGCGAGGGGAGTGGCCCCCATGACGACAATATCGTTGACGAGGTGGTTGATCATGTCGTGACAGATGGATTCGGTATAACCGTACTCCATCGCAAGCTTCTGCTTGGAGCCCGGCTCCTCGGACTTGAGGACCAGGACCGGCTCCTTGATCTCCGGGAACTTGATATCGTAAAGGGAGGCAAAAGGACCGAGGCCATTGAGGACTCTTTTGTCTTTGGTCTCGAGGTGCTTTTTCATCTCGCTCTTGATCGAATCCGTGTAAGCGATGTCGATGCCGGCTTTGCTGTAGGAAAGACCATCCTGATCCTTCTCTGCGCCGGAAAGAAGTTCATCCACGGAGACTTCCAAAGTTCTTGCCAGATCCGGGAGCATCTCGATGTTCGGATACGCTTTGCCGTTCTCCCACTTGGAGATCGTCTGAAAAGATACATTCAACCGCTCGGCGAGCTGTCCTTGTGTCAGTCCAAGCTCGCGGCGCTTTTCGTTTATAAATTTGCCAACCTTGCCGCTGTCGATCATAGTGCGTTCCTCCGTCTGTTTTCTTGCCTTCAGTATGCAGGATAAAGCACCCGTTTCACAATAACATTATCGTTGAAAACGGAGGTAAAATTCAACCATCGGGCGAATTTTGTATTCTCGTTTGGAATGGTGATATACTTTGCTTAACAGGAGCTTACGGATAATGGTTTCGTTTTTCGATAACCGGTTGCAGCGAAGCTGCCGTTATGGGGTGGGGATTATGAATAGTAAAAGACTTGGAAGAATTGCTGAACGCGCTGTTGTAATGGGACTTTGTTCCTCGATGGCGTTTTCTTTTACATCGTGCGGAAAGAAGAGTTATAAGGGCGAAGTAGATAAGTTTATCGATGTCGTCGGATCGACGCTCGGCGGAGACGACTATGTATTTGAAAGCATGGAAGACGCATCCGAAGCTTTCTACGGAACGCGTGATCTGGAGGAATTCAGACCGCTGAAAGAATGGACCCAAAAAGATTATTTGGGAGACTACTTTCATGAAGCGGATGGTCCTGATGGTTTCTTCTATAAAGGGGACTATAGTAAACTTTGGGATAGGCTTGAAGAGTCTTTCCGGGATGGAGAGACATTTTATGAGTACCAGGAAAAAAGGTCTCAGCTCAGAGATAAAGGTTATTATTCTATGAATCCGAAGAATCCGACGAATGAGAATCTGATATCGATGCTTGAGTATTCGAATTATGGAATGGTGACAAGATCGATTGAACTAATGCGCCTGTATGAAACAGAAGAGGCAGCATATTTTACCAGCAGTTCATTGGGTAGTGTTTCTACTTGCCGGTATATGGGCATGCGCGTGATTTTCAAGAGCAAAAGCGATGCCAAGGATTACTGGGCGAAACTGATCGACGTGGATGATTCTTTTATCTATGATACTCCGATAAGCAGAGTTGATGATAACGGAAAAGTGGAAGACAGATATCAGGAATGTCTTGATGCTTTCCATGATATGGATGAAGAGAATTACTGGTATTACGATAAGAGAAATGAAGGGTATATGACCTTTCATGTGGGAACCTATTTTTCAGGTGGAACGAACGAAGTTACGACACGCTTGGTAAAGTTGCTTTTCTCGATTGAGGTCAGAGACAGAGAAGTTACAATGTTCTTCAGCTTCCTTATTGGAGACGATTACGATCTTGAGGAAATCGGGAAACTGTATGATAACCTCGAACTGAATAATCCGCTGGACACAGAGCTTCTTGGTATTGATAAGGATAGCACCAGAGAAGAGCGGAATAAACACATTATTGAAAAGCATCCGCTTGAGGACTTTTTCAATTCGTACTATACAAGCGCAAGAGGCGGCATTATGATGGGTGTCGGAGTGGCCGCGAAGTTCAATTATATGAACCTGCCACTTGTTGTCAGGGTGGAGAATGCGGCCTGGATCCCCTATGTCTATGATGATCTGACGGATTATATCAAGGAACTGAATGGTGATTCTTAAGAAACTGAAAAAGGTTGCCGGTGACGGCAACCTTTTCTGTTTTGGTGATCTTTGATCTTATTTCTTCAATCCGTAGACGACCCAGTCTTCTTCCTCGAGCTTGTACGGGGTGCCGCAGGTCGGGCACTGCAGGATGTGCATCGCGTCAAAGCTGGCAGCGCAGGTCTTGCAGTTTACGGCGTGAATGGAGAAACCGTAGTTCTCTTTCGCGGTGAGCTTCTTGACCAGTGTCATGTTGTAGTCTTCCTTCTTGTTCACGATCTTGCCTTTGATCAGGTGGGTCGTGTAAAGATAGACGCGGACGAGCAGGACAAGGTTGTCACCGTCCTGAATGCGTGAGTTCAGGTACTTCATCGCACCTCTGTAATCGATATCGATGAGTGTATCAAGTTCCGGAAGATTCGGATCTCCTCGATAGACACTCATGTTGGTCCGGTCATCTGAAAAAGCAATGGCACGGAAGAGGGAGATGACTTTTCCCTCGAAAAGATCGTAGGAGAACTCCGGGTCGTATCTGGTCATCGCCTTGGCAAGCGAGCCTTTCGTCATTGCAGCGGAGGCTACATCTGCGGTGGAGATGGCTTTCGTGGTGAGCCTTGTCATCAGGAAGAAAGCAAAGAAAATGCTGAAGAGAAGGTAAAGCGTGATGAATCCTATGAATCCTGTCAGAAGACCTGCACCGGCACCGAAGAGCAGCGACATATATGAGGGATCACACTGAGGCCAGTAGTGGATCGTGACACCGATGGCCGTGCCGATGCCGCTCAGGACGGCAAGAGTGGTTACGGTAGGGATCAGCCAGTTGATGGATTTCCTGTCGACGATCTGAGACAGAAGATAGTAGTTGCTGACGCACGGGAAGAGCTGCTTCATCTGGAACCTCGTGCCGCACATCGGGCATCCGTTGGCAAAGACGGAAAGCGTGGCGTGATGACCGCAGTTCGGGCACTCATATTCCGCATTCTGCGCATCCGCACGGTCGAGGATATTCGTATAGAAGATACTCGAGCTCTTCTTGTGCTTTTTCATGACCTTCTGCGTGGAAGCATTGGTGTACTGGGAAGAAGAGTAACACTCGATAAAAGACAGGCTCGCGGTATACGGCGGCTTGATTTTCGAGCGTGTGCCCTTGGCCGGATCTTTGGCCGGTGTGTAGCGGCGCTGGATCTTGACACCCTTTTCCGCGAGGCGCTTCTCATGCTCGTGCAGGAAGTAGCGCATGTCGGCAGAGGCATGCTCCGGCTCGGTGCCGTCCTCATAGAATCGGGTGATCTCATTCATGAAAGAATCGCGAAGACGATCTTCCGGCTTCTCCTTCGGATTCGCCATCTCCTGGATTTCTTTCATCTTGTCGGAAACACGCTCCATAAAAGTGCTCATACCCATACCCTCCTTGAAAAGGAAATTCCACTGTCATTGTAGCATAAGGGCGGCGCTGGGTATTACTCTCAATGTTGCGTAATAGACGAACTTATTGCGGATTTTCTTCGAGATCCTTGGCGATGATGGCTCTTGCCTCGTCGGAGATGTCGGATGTCTTACTGGACTTCACGTGCTCGGCATCCATAACTTCCAGGACTTTGAAGCGGACCTTAGTGCTTTTCCACGGGTAGTTCTTACTGATCTTCTCGGAGCCCTGGATCGTCATGACCACGACAGGGACATTGGCCTTCTGGGCGATTTTGAAGACGCCGTTATGGAATGGGAGAAGCTTGCACTTCTTGCTTCTTGTGCCTTCCGGATAAACGAAGATGGAGACTTCATCGGCCTTTAAGAGCTTGCTCGCGCGGTCGATGGTCATCATGGCATTTCTCGGGTTTTCACGGTCGATGGCCATCATGCACAGACGGCGGATGATGCGGCCGTAGAAAGGTACGTGGAAGTTCTCTTCCTTCGAGATGAAGGACGGATAGTGCTTTGCGAGGACCTTCCAGGAAAGGAGCGGGTCGAAATTCGATCTGTGGTTGCAGACGAAGAGCATCTGCTTGCCCTCGGGGATCTTGTCAAAGTCCTGAAGGTCATACTTGACGCGCATGATGCGCATGCCGACCGCCGTCGTGTGAACGAGCAGGAAACGGTAAAACTTCGAGTCGGTGTTATACTCTTTCTTTGTGCTGATGAACTGTGACGAGATGAATGTCGTCAGGAACAGGATCAGGATGCCGGCGACCTTGATGCCGACGATCGCCAGAATGACATATAAAACATAAAGCAGATACTGCATAATACCCTCCCCAAGGTGTTTGCGCGCCGGCCCGGATCATATCGCGAGGGCACGCCTATCGGAAAGACATTCTAACACAAATACCCCGCCTTGTGCTAAAATACTCCTGTTTACGAAGAACTGAAGGAGAGAGTATGTCCGAAGAAATCGAGCAGAAAATCGAAAAGACACAGGAATCGTCGGATTCCGAGGCAAAAGCACTTGCCGACGCTCCGGGTGCGGAGAATGCGGCGGAGTCCTCTGCGGCCAAGGATAAACCGAAGAACCACCGTAAGTTATTCCGTGTGGCACTTGTGATCGCGCTGATTGTGCTTACGTGCGTGGTCATTCATCTGGCGGACCTGCTTCTCCGGCCCAAGTATATGGGAGATGTTACCGAGGGCGCGCTGACGGCGGAGTACTATAAGGCGTACGGCAGCCACGATGTGCTTTTTGTCGGTGACTGCGAGGTCTATGAGAATTTCTCCACGGTTCAGCTCTGGAGAGAGTACGGCATCAACAGTTTTATCCGCGGCGGCGCACAGCAGCTGGCTTGGCAGTCGTACTACATGCTCGAGGATGCGCTCCGCTATGAGACGCCGGACGTGGTCGTATTCAATGTGCTTTCCCTGATGTATAACGAGCCCCAGAACGAGGCGTATAACCGTATGGCACTTGATGGCATGCGCTGGAGCAAGACGAAGTGGGATGCGATCAATGCATCGATGTGCGATGGCGAGAATATGCTCGAGTATATCTTCCCGATCCTGCGCTATCACAGCCGTTGGAACGAACTGACCTCCGACGATTTCAAATACTGGTTCAAGAAGGACCTTGTGTCCTTTAACGGATACTATCTGAGAACAGAGATCATGCCGGCCGGAGATTTCCCGCCGCCGCGCCCGCTGGCCGATACGAACTTCGGCGATAAGGCGATGAAGTACCTGGACAAAATGACGGAACTGTGCAAGGAGAAGGGCATCAAGCTTGTCCTGATCAAGTCACCGTCCCTTTATCCGCACTGGTATGACGAGTGGGATGCGAATATGGAGAAGTATGCCGAAGAACACGGCATCGAGTATATCAACATGCTGAAGATCGCCGAATCCGAGATAGGTATCGACTACAGCCTCGACACCTATGATGCGGGATTGCATATGAATGTGACAGGCGCGGAGAAGTGCTCCTCCTATCTGGGAAAGATCCTGGTTGAGAAGTACGGACTCAAGAACCACCACGATGATCCCGATATGAGTGAGTACTGGGCGGAGGTCGAGGAACGCTACGATGCCGCCAAGAATCAAAAGTAACAAAAAATTGACCGAACTAATTGCAAACATTTAATGAAAATTCACTGACCTGCTTTGCACATATCCTATATAAAGTGTTAAAGTTATTTTATGAAGTCTTATAACACAAAATCAAGGATAATGTGTCTTTTTCTCTCGATGATCTTCGGATTCGCGGGGGTGAGTGTTACGAGTGCTTTTCGGGCAGCGGCACCGGAAAAACAGGCAGTTCAGCAGGCTGCCGATTCTGATGCGGATTCCCTGGTCGATGCATCCAGAGGGTATGCCGCAGTCATCTACAATAATACCAACGGACTTCCGACTTCCGAGGCCAATGCGATCGCTCAGACTTCCGAGGGTTTCCTGTGGATTGGAAGCTACAGCGGTCTGATCAAGTATGACGGCAACAATTTCGAACGTGTCAACTCGGCAGAGACGGGAATCACCAGTGTAATCAGTCTTATGGTCGATTCGAAGGACCGCCTCTGGGCGGGTACGAACGATAATGGTGTCGGCGTCCTGAATAAGGGCGAATGGAAGCTCTTTAACAAGGATAACGGCCTTCCGTCGCAGTCGATCCATGCTATTGTTGAAGATGGGAACGGCCTGGTCTATCTGGCGACTACAGAAGGCATTGCGGTCATCCGCCCGGATATGTCGGTCTCCATTCCACAGGAAGCATCCCTCAAAACCCTGTATATCCGCTGTCTCGAACTCGGTCCGGATAACCTGGTGTATGCGCTGACCAAAGAAGGCGAGATCTTCACGATGCGTGACGGAGAGATGGTCGAGTACTTCCACGCGAATGATTTCGGTATTCCTGATACTCAGCATATCCATGCGATCCTGCCGGATCCGGATAATGCGGGGAAGGTCTACTTTGCGACTGAAGGTTCGGAACTCTATTACGGCGAGCTTCGCGGCAGACTGAGAAAGCCCTATGCGACGCTTGAGCCGCTTGCATATGTGAACTCGATCCACAAATATCTTGATGAGGTCTGGGTCTGCACGGATAACGGTATCGGCCGCGTGATCAATAACGGTCAGGGTATGGTCGTTCTGGAAAACCTTCCGATGACGACCTCGATCGAGGGCATGACCGCGGACTACCAGAACAATCTGTGGTTCGTATCTTCGCAGCAGGGCGTCATGAAGATCGTACCCAGCCGCTTCAGCAACCTTTACGAGCAGTACGAGCTGAGCGATGACGTAGTCTACTCCACCTTGATCTCGGACGGAAGACTCTACATCGGAACGAAGACATCCGGCCTGATCGTTATGGAGAATCAGACGATCCTTTCGGAGATCCCTCTCGAGATGGCCTTTACCATGAGTGGAAAAGCACTTCCGTCGACCAATCTGATCAAGATCTTCAAGAATGAGAAGATCCGCTCTATCTACAAGGACAGCAAGGGGAATATCTGGTTCTGTTCTTTTAGCAAATATCCTCTGGTCTGCTATAACGGAAGGACTGCCGTTGGCTATTCGATGGCCGAGGGCCTTCCGAGTGACCGTGTCCGTGCCGTTTATGAATGCGCGGATGGTTCAATGGCGGTCGCCTGTACCGGTGGTGTGGCGATCCTTCGTGATAATGCGGTCAAAAAAATTTACGATGAGAAAGACGGCATCGAGAATACTGAAGTCCTTACTGCCATTCAGGCGGCAAACGGAGATCTGCTGGCCGGTACCGACGGCGACGGAATCTATGTCATCGCTGACGGGAAACTGCGGCACATCAGCACGGGTAACAGCGATCTCAAGTCAGATATCGTCATGCGTATCAAGAAAGATAAAACAAGAGAGATCTACTGGATCGTTACCAGTAACTCGATCGCCTATATGACTTCGGACTATGAGGTCGTGACGATCAAGAATTTCCCGTATTCCAACAACTTCGACATCTACCAGAACAAGTATGATGAGATGTGGATCTTAAGCAGTAACGGTATCTACGTGGTGCCGACAGAGGAAATGCTGGCAAATAAGGAGATCATACCGTTTTTCTACGGACGGGAAAACGGACTTTCCTGTTATTCGACATCCAATTCCTACAGTGAACTGACAGAGGAAGGAGACCTTTATATCTGCGGATCTACGGGTGTCGTTCTGACGAATATCGATGAAGAGAACAAAGTTGAGACCGATGCGCGGCTTACTGTTCCTTATCTCGAAGTGGACGGAGAAACGGTCTATCCTGACGAGAACGGGAATTTTACCGTCAAGTCCGGCGCAAGAAAGATCACAGTCTGCGCATACTGCTTCAATTATTCTCTGGTGGACCCGGAGGTCTCCTGCCAGCTCGAGGGCTTCGACCGTTCGATGAAGACGGTCAGAAGAAGTGAACTGAAACCGGTCGACTATACGAATCTGGCCGGCGGTGAGTATGTCTTCAAAATGAAACTTCTGAGCGAATACGGAGAAGTTCAGAAGGAGTTTTCCGTAAAGATCGTTAAGAAGGAAGCGCTGAAAGAGACCGGGTGGTTCAGGGCACTGATCGTTTTAGGATTAGTCGCATTTGTTATCACGGTTTCGACGATCATCGGCAACCAGAGAATGAAGAAACTTAAGGAGAAGGAAGAGGAACAGACGATCTTGATCAGAGAGATCGTTGAGGCCTTCGCGAAAGTTATCGATATGAAGGACCGCTATACGAATGGTCACTCGACCCGTGTGGCGGAGTATACGGCGATGCTGGCCCGTGAACTCGGATACGACGATGAGACTGTCGAGAAGTACAGAAACATCGCTCTCCTCCATGATATCGGAAAGGTCGGC
This sequence comes from uncultured Clostridia bacterium, assembly GCA_947302815.1. GTDB lineage: Bacteria > Bacillota > Clostridia > Saccharofermentanales > Saccharofermentanaceae > Scatonaster. The sequence goes on from CAMYWO010000075.1 coordinate 10,312, forward strand.
ATCTCCTCGGAAACTCTCAATAAGCCGGGACGTCTGACGGACGATGAATTCAAGGAGATCAAGTCCCACTCCGGTAAGGGATATGTTGTTCTTAAAGATATCAGCATCATGCCGGAGCTGGCGATCGGCGCGCGTGACCATCACGAGAGACCGGACGGACACGG
>CAMYWO010000076.1:0-10216 GCA_947302815.1 uncultured Clostridia bacterium
TCTGGCACTCGCCGCAACCGCCGTTCTTAGCGCTCTCGCAAAGGTTACGTGTCTCGATAGTCTTAATATGCTCCATGAAAGTGTACCTCTTTCTTAAATTGCTAGGGCAATAATAGCAGATGTTATATATAGTGTCAAGGAAACAGAGGGCGGATCCCGAACAAGGATTTTTTACAACGGAGACGGGGCAAAGATGGTATAATGACTAGGAATGACGGTTGGTTCGGAGGTAACGGGTATGGGCAAACGGTTTTTAAGCATGATCCTTTCGGCATCACTTCTGCTGATGCTTTCCCTCTGCGGATGCTCTTCCGGGAAAAGCACTGCCAAGGGCTCGAACTATCTCGGCAGACAGTCCGGGATCCTGGACTTTACCGATGATCCGGACGATCCGGACGATCCGGCCAAACCTACCGGCGGCGGCCGTCCCGGCAAGCTGCCCGACGAGAAGAAAGTCGGTATTTCCTTTCCGACGAAGGATCTCATGAGATGGGATCAGGACGGCGATATCCTCAGGAAAGAACTCGCGGCAGAGGGATATACCGTCGTGCTCAATTTTGCGGACAACCGGGTCGATGTCCAGACCAGCCAGATCGAGAGTCAGATCAGTGAGGGTTGCAGTGTTATCGTGGTTGCCCCGGTCGACGGAAACGCCCTCGGCACAGTGCTTAAGGAAGCGAAGCAGAAGGGCGTTACGGTAGTCGCATATGACCGTCTGATCATGAGCACGGCGGATGTCGACTATTACATCTCTTTCGATAACTACCTGACCGGCGCGCTCCAGGGCGAGTACATCCGGGATGCGCTTTCTCTCGACAGCGCTGCAGGCCCCTTCAACCTCGAGATCTTCGCGGGAGACGCGGGCGATAACAATGCCGCGAGTTTCTATAACGGTGCGATGGATGTTCTGAGCCCGTATATCGATTCCGGAAAACTGGTCGTCGTGTCCGGTCAGAAGGATTTCAACGACGTTGCTACTGCAGCCTGGAAGACCGATCTCGCCCAGACCCGGATGGAGAACCTTCTCGCATCTTTCTACAGTGACGGTACGCAGCTCGACGCGGTCCTTTGCTCCAACGACTCTACTGCACTCGGCGTGACCAACGCACTCGCCTCGAATTACACCGGTAAATACCCGGTCATCACCGGTCAGGACTGTGATAAGGCGAACGTGAAGAATATCCTTGCCGGCTGGCAGTCGATGTCCGTCTTCAAGGACACCCGTACAATGGCAGAGCAGACGGTCCGGATGGTCTCGGACATCATGGAGGGAAAGGCTCCAGAGATCAATGATACCGCCACTTACTACAACGGCATGAAAAATGTTCCTGCTTACCTCTGCACGCCCGTATACGTAGACGAAAGCAATTACAAAACCATCCTGATCGACTCGGGATTTTACACAATGGCGGATATTACCTAAAAGCCCCGCCCGATACGCGAAAAGCACTTGTACGGAAGTGCTTTTGCGAAGATAATTGAAACAGAAAACAACAAGAACATGAGGATGCTATGACATATAAAGATGATCTGGACAAACTGAGAAAAGAAGCCGGTATCGACGTGGACGATTACAGTAACGCCACGCTGGATTCCGCTACGTCCAAAGCGTCCTCGAAGTATCCTCCTCAGCACAATCTCCCCGTCGCTCCGGAGCCGGAGACGTTTACGCAGGAAGAAAAGAAAATGACGTGGTGGCAGAAGATCTCTCTTCCGTTCATTAGAAACAGTTTTCTGTCCGTGCTTTTCTTCGTGCTGATCACGCTCATCTGGATCGCGATCTCGCACACCATTCTTGGTTCCATACGGCACGTAGACAGAAGAACACAAGTGCTTTTCATAATCAAGGACGGCGCGTTCATGATCATCCTCGCAACCATCATGTACCACCTATTCCTTCAGCAGTTTGCCAACTCTTACCACCTCGAAGAGGACTATAAGAAGGCGAAGGAAGAAATCAGCACGTGGCAGTCGATCCAGCGCTCCATGATGGAGACGATCCCGGAGACTCTGGCGTACACGCTCGACCGCGACTTCCGCTACACGTCCTTCAACACACGCCACAAGTACTCGATGCTGCGTATGTGGCACAGTGAGATCAAGGTCGGCGACTGCCTTCTGGATCACATTACGGACGAGAATATCAAGGAGCTCATCCGCAAGGATCTCGAGCAGACGCTGAAGGGCGAATACACATCTCAGATCAGCAAGTTCGGAGACAACGACCAGACCGCGATCTTCTGGCAGTACTACTACGCGCCGATCCTCGACGAAAATAAGAATATCATCGGTATTTCCTGCTACGTCACCAACATCACGGCGCTCAAGCAGTCGCAGAATAAGAACCTGTTCCTGTCGTTCCATGACCCGCTCACCCAGCTTTACAACCGCATACACGTCGAGAGTGCTTTTGCCAAGGCCGAGCGCGAAGAGGTCGCGCCCTACAGCATCATCGTCATCGATATCCAGGGCATGCATCAGGTCAATGAAAATTACGGCACCAAGACAGGTGACAATTTGCTTATAAAAGTCGGCGAACTGCTCCAGAAAGCAGTCAAAGATTCGGGCGATGTCGCAAGATGGGGCAGCGATGAATTCCTTATTCTCCTGCCGGGCACAGATGCCGCAACCGCAGAGGCTCTGGCCAACATCTGCAAATGTGACTTCTCGGGCGTTACTGTTAACGGCGTTCCGCTTCGCGCGCACTTCGGTTACGCAACTCGGACCGACATGACAAGAACCCTCACTGAAATCTTAAGATCCGCCGAGATCCAGAGCATGCAGAGCCGCGCGTGAGATAAGAGAATCGTCACAAAGCCTGAAATTCCGAGCAAAAATCAAAAAACTCTTCCTTGCCCTTATGTATAGGTCTTGTTACAATATGCAAATTGAATCGTAACTTTACGATGCTAGAATTGTGATACGCACTAATAGAACTTAAGCGATTTACGTCGCACCGCATATATAAGGAGACCGTACTGTGAAAAACAACTCTCGTAACGGCTATAACATTTACAACGTCAGAAGCCCTCGCCGCAGGAAAAGAAATGACAGAAGAAAGCTCTTTGTCGTAACATGCCTTTTTATCTGCATGACATGTCTGATCCTCGACATCATCTTTATTGCCAAGCTCACTAAGAAAAGCAAGAAAACCGTCACTCCGGCACAGACTTCATCTGTCATCTCTTTCGAGACCGATGAATCCGGAAATGTAATCGTTCCGCCGAGTTCTGATCCGAGCACCTCTTCCGAGGCTACCGAGTCCACTACAGCGGCAAAGGTACAGACCGTTGACGCGGACACACGTGCCGCTCACCTTGCGAACCTGCAGTCGAAGGTCGCTGATTACCTCGGCAAGCAGAACGGCCGCTTCGGTGTGTACTACATCAACATGAACAACGGCGAGACAATGGCATACAAGGAAGACCAGCCGATCGTAGCTGCTTCTTCCATCAAGCTCGCTTACAACACCTACCTCTACGAGAAGGCCGCTTCCGGCGAGCTCTCTCTCGATGAGAAAATGGCTTACAAGGCTACCGGATATCAGGACGGCGTCAACGGCGGCGACCTCGAGTACGGTACCGGCACGATCCAGAACGCCGCAGACGGCACGGAATACACTCTTTCCGAAGTTTCCCATCTTGCAATCACCATCAGTGATAACTGCGGCAATAACATGGTCATCCGTCGTCTCGGCGGTGAGGATGCCATCAACAACAACTACCTCAAGACGATCAGCTCGGTCGTTGATTACAGAAGCAAGGTCGAGTACACCGACTACACCGGTAAGTCAGTTGCCGGACGCAGAAGAACAAGTGCGATCGACCTGGCCAAATACGCTGAGCGCCTCTACAAGAACTACAAGGGTAACGAAGAGGCTTACCAGCCCCTGATCGATGATCTCTGCCACACAGAGTATTCCTGGGGTGTTCCGGCCGGGGTTTCCGGTGACGCTACCGTCGCACACAAGGTTGGTTTCCATGGAACGGCCTGCAACGATATCGGCATCGTATTCGGCACAGAAGATTATGTACTCTGCGTTATGACCGAGAGCGGCAGTGAAAGCACTGCTCACGATATCATCGGAGAGGTCTCCAAGATGGTCTACGAGTACGTGGAGTCGAACTACAACTGATCCGAAGCACATCGGAATTCACTTAAGAAAACAAAAAATATCTCTCCTGAGGCTCAAACATGTACGCTGACGCGTAACTCGTCTCAGGAGAGATTTTTTGCTTTTATTCAAGGGGATTTCCGATCTCTTTGAGGGCTTCTTCTGCCCATCCGATGACTTCTTCTGATGGCTCTTGTGTATCGGTTAACTCGTAGGGAAGCTTGAGTTCTTCGTACTTGAATTCGCCCATTTTATGGAACGGCAGAAGGTCGATGCGCTCGATGCATGAATACTCGTTCAGCGAACGGAGACCCTCGATAAGTTCAGTGTTTGCGGCTCGCCATTCCTCTTCATTTTCGAATTCCCCGCCCGCCGGATTCTTATCAATGAGCGTGATGCCCGGGACCAGAACATGGCGGATCCACACGGGTTTTCCCGCTTCCTGCCGGGCGCGGAGCAGCTGCCATGCGTGATCCGTCGTAAAACCGGTCAGTGCTTTTGCCTTATCAGGATCGAAAGATTTGATATCGAGAAGGATCAGGTCGGCTTCCAGCGCCGCCTCAAGCGCGGTGCCCTCGCAGTAGATGCCGGACGTGTCGACCGCGATGTGGATGCCCTCTTCGTGGAGGGCACGGATCATGGCAAGGACGAATTCGGCCTGACGCAGAGGCTCGCCGCCGGAGATCGTGACGCCGCCGCTGGCGATATAGGTTCTGTAACGGAGGATCTTCCTGACCATCTCATCGACGGTGTATTCTTCCCCACCCTCGAAGCGCCAGGTGTCGGGGTTATGGCAGAACTTGCACCTGAGCGGGCAGCCCTGCAGGAACAGCACGAAGCGGAGACCCGGGCCATCCACCGCGCCCAGCGTCTCGATCGAGTGCACATAACCTTTAACTGAACTTTCCACGATTTTTCAAACAGATCTGTACGATGTATTAAAACTTCGAGTGAACAGTTCTTCTTACAACTTCCAGCTGCTGCTCGTGGGTCAGTGTCGTGAAGTTAACAGCATAACCGGAGACACGGATCGTGAGCTGCGGGTACTTCTCCGGGTGATCCATCGCATCGAGCAAGGTCTTTCTGAGAATAACGTTGACATTGATGTGGTGGCCGCCATCGGTAAAATATCCGTCGAGGAGGTTGTAGAGGTTGGTCTTCTGCTCTTCTTCCGTCTTGCCGAGTGTCGAAGGCAGGATGGAGAATGTGTAGGAGATACCGTCCTCGCTGTAGTCGTACTGGAGGTTCGCAACGGATCTCATGGAAGCAACTGCTCCGGATCTGTCACGGCCGTGCATCGGGTTGGCACCCGGAGCGAAAGGCTCGCCGGCTTTACGTCCATCCGGTGTGGAACCGGTCTTCTTACCATATACGACGTTTGATGTGATCGTGAGGATCGACTGCGTCGGACGGGCGTTTCTGTAGCACTTGTGCTTAGAAAGATGCTTCATGAACTTACGGACGATCTCTGCGGCGATACGGTCGACCTTCGGGTTGTCGTTACCGTACTGCGGGTAGTCGCCGGTGATCTCGAAGTCGACTGCCAGACCCATCTCGTTACGGATCGGCTTGACCTTCGCGTACTTGATCGCGGAGAGGCTGTCGGCGATAACGGAAAGACCGGACAGGCCGCAGGCCATGGTTCTATCGATCTTCTCATCGTGCAGCGCCATCTCGAGACGCTCGTAGCAGTACTTGTCATGCATGTAGTGAATGACATTCAGTGTGTTGATATAAAGCTTAGAAAGCCATGCGCAGGTCTCGTCGAAACGCGCCATGACCTCATCGTAATCGAGATATTCGGAAGTGATCGGATTTCTTACAGGGCCGACCTGATCGCCGGTCTTCTCATCACGACCGCCGTTGATAGAATACAGCAGTGCTTTTGCCAGATTAGCGCGGGCACCGAAAAACTGCATCTGCTTTCCGACACGCATTGCGGAAACGCAGCATGCGATCGCGTAGTCGTCACCGAACTTCTCTCTCATCAGCTCATCGCTCTCATACTGGATGGAGGAAGTATTGATGGAGATCTTCGCGCAGTACTTCTTGAAGTTCTCCGGGAGGTTCGGGCTCCACAGGATCGTCATGTTCGGCTCCGGTGCAGAACCGATGTTCTCGAGAGTATGCAGGAAACGGTAGCTCATCTTCGTGACCATGTGACGGCCGTCGAGGCCGATACCGCCGATGGACTCGGTGATCCATGTCGGGTCGCCGGAGAAGAGCTCGTCATATGCCGGAGTTCTGAGGAAGCGGACGATACGGAGCTTCATGATGAAGTGGTCAACGACCTCCTGGATCTCGGACTCGGTCATGGTGCCGTTCTTCAGTTCTTCTTCCGCGTAGATATCGAGGAAGGTGGAAACACGGCCGAGAGACATCGCCGCACCGTTCTGCTCCTTCACGACGCCGAGGTAGCCGAAGTACAGCCACTGTACGGCCTCGGTGAAGTTTCTGGCGGCACGGGAGATGTCGAAGCCGTAGCTCTGCGCCATCTTCGTAAGTTCGTAAAGGCTCTTGACCTGCTCGGAGATCTCTTCTCTCTGCTGGATCGTCTCAACGTCCATAACATCCGGCAGGATCTGGTCCTTCGCCTTTCTCTTCTGGGCGATCAGGAATGCAGTACCGTAAAGCGGGATACGGCGGTAGTCGCCGATGATACGTCCGCGGCCGTAAGCGTCCGGAAGACCGGTCAGGATACCGCAGTGACGTGCGCGCTGCATCTCCGGTGTGTAAGCGTCGAAAACGCCGTCGTTATGGGTCTTTCTATATTGGAAGACACGCTCGACCTCCGGATCCATCTCTCTGGCGTAAGCATCGAGAGAAGATCTGACCATGCGGATACCGCCGAACGGCATGATCGCGCGCTTCAGCGGAGCATCGGTCTGAAGGCCGACGATCTTTTCTTTGTCTTTGTCGATATATCCCGGGGCGTGGGAAGTAATGGTAGATATAGTGTGCTCGTCGATGTCAAGGACGCCGCCGTTCTCTTTTTCCTTCTTGCGGAGCTCCAGGATCTTATTCCACAGATCTGTGGTTGCCTGAGTAGGTCCCGCCAGAAACGACTCGTCTCCATCGTACGGGGTATAGTTCTTGTTGATAAAGTCGCGGACACAGATGTCCTCCGACCATTTTCCAGGTACAAACATTGCAATAATCCTCCCTATCGGACATTTTCTGCGGAGCACCCTTAGTCGGGCCCTCTCCCGAATCATTCATCTAAAAAAGCCTTGCATAAAAACCAAAGACCCCGTCGATTTCTCTTCCGCTCCAAAAGCACCGGTCCTCATTCGTCAGGTGCCACCCCGACATGATCTGCGATACCCGGCAGGTGCCACCCCGCCACGCAGCCTGATTTCCAAGGGACAGGAGCCACCCCGTCCACAGGCGCTTCCGGAAAAGAAAATACTCTTTCCGGAGAAATGATTTTCATTACGGCTACATCATAACGCAAGGACGGGTCGATGTCACCCGTTTGAAAGAATATTTTTTGTACAAATTCCTTTATGTTCTAAAGGGCGGCATTGGTCGTTTTCCCCTCGCTGGATTTTTGGTGACAATCCTCTCACGCAGGCAGATGGAAAATAGTCAATAATTATTGTGGAAATGAAGTGCAACCCGGAACACTTTGGAGGGCTATTTATGAATAAAAAGATCCGAAAACTGCTCGCCGTTACTCTTGCAGGCAGCATGGTACTGTCTCTGGCTTCCTGCCGGAAACACAAAACCGTAGAGAATAAAATCGAAACCCAGACCTCGGAAACAGCTGATTCAGATGATAATACAACCGCGGCATCCGACGTCGATAAGGATGCGCCGAAAACCGTGAAGGCGAATCCGACCAGGATCATCAAGGACGATGAGATTTTCTATGAGTCGGAAAGCACGGAACTGAAGCTGGAACCGATTCCGGATGTGGAGCTGGCCACGAAGAAATTCACCACCTCCGCGATCGCCGGCGACCGGATCCTGGTAGACGTAGATGTAACTCTGAAAGATGAATCGCAGGCAAAGACGTTATTGGCAAATGGCTACCAGAACTTGAATGATTACGAGTATCACAGTCTGCAGCTTTTCGACCTGACCGGCAAGAATCTCGCCACGATCCCCCTGGACGAAGACTGTGAATTCGCGAGTGCTTTTGCCATGGAAAACGGCGAGATCTTCGTCACCGTATTCAAGACTGACATGGGCGAATGCAAATCCTTTCCGGCATTCTTCGTGATCTCCCCTTCCGGCGAGAAACTGCGGGATCTGAAATATGACGTCGGTAAAAACCTCTTCGGTTCGCATGCCTATCTGATGGATAACGGCAATCTCTTTATCGCAGCCGAAGGAGAACTCTACCTCTTCGATGCCCAGGGCAAGCTGATCAAGAAGAACGAAGAACAGACCCTCGCGCCCTTCATGAACTACTCCGACGGCAAATGGCTCGTCGCGCACTACGCGCTTCCCTCCAGCGACGTCGGGGGCTATCAGGAAGTTGATGTAAACACAGGAGAACTCACAGAGAAGTATAAGGTGGACAAAAATCTCAGTATCGCGCTCACCGGTAATTCGGACTGCTTCATCTTCTCGGATGCGGGCATCGAGCAGTACAGCATCATACAGAGCACGACCACGCCGATCGTTTCCTATGCGAACTCCAACCTGAACTGTGCATTTCTTACGAACTGCCAGATGCAGGCCGATGGCTCCATGCTCGCTCTGAACGCGGAGCCGGACAAGGATAACGGCAGATGGAACACAGACTGCTATTGCTATTACGCCAACACGATGTCGATCGAAAAGCTCACCCGCGCAGATAAGAATCCTCATGCCGGAAAAGAACTGCTGAAGATCTGCACATACGATATTTCCGATCCGTATTTCACCGACATGGTCTATAAGTATAATGCCGATCCGGAGAATCACGCGTACATCGAGCTCACCTCCGTGCTCAACGATGATTTTTCCTACTTCCGTATACATGATGAAGAGCATATCGAGTCCCTGAGCAGCACATATGAATATCTGACCGAAAAGATGTATAAGGGAGAAGGACCGGATATGGTCGTTGGTTTCTCCGGTCTTTCCGAGCTCAATACCGATGCGCTGCTTTACGACCTGAAGCCGTATCTGGAGGCGGATACCACCATCAAGAAAGAGGACTACTTCTATAACCTCTTCAGTGCTTTTGAACAAAACGGAAAGCTCTACAGTTTTCCTCTGACCTTCTCTCTTCTCGGCATGTACGCCAACAGCGAGATATCAGATGTCAGCGAAAAATGGACGTTCGATGAACTGAGCACGATCCAGAGCAAACTGTCGTCCCCGAAGAGAATAATGCCCTCATATGCAAGCACGATTATCTTCACGATTTTCATGTCGTCGTCTTCTTCAGACTTCATAAATAACGAGACCGGCGAAGTGAATTTCGATAATGATGATTTCAAAGCACTGCTTCAAGCAGCGAAAAAATGCGGAGTTGCAGAGCCGGAGTACAATGATGGCTTTGACAATTTCTATGGTGAAGTAATGGACCCGCAAACGCAGTATTATCGAGGATATCTATTTTCGCACGAAGCCTACATGTCCACGCTCGAAGATTACGCCATAGTAAGAGAAACATACATGAACGACAATGATAAACTGATCTCCTACCCTTCCGTCAAGGGAAAGAGCCTGACTGCCCTGGGAGGTCTGACAATATCTGTCACCAAGTGCGCCTCCAATCCGGATCTGGCGTGGGAATTCATCCGCTTCTGTCTCAACGAGGACGCCCAGGAATACCTGAGTGCCGGCATGGGCAAGATGCCGGTCAGCCGAAGTGCTTTTGACGCGGTATGCAAGATACAGATCGATCAAAACGCGGCGTTTAATAAGGAATTCGAGAACGATCCTGATTATCACGGACCCTTCCCGATCCTGATCGACGATGGAAGAAGAGAGGAACTGGCCAAATTGATTGATTCGATAGACAACGCCTATTACCAGGACTGCGGGATCATGATGGCCATATATATCTTAGCCGAGGGATACTTCAAGGATCTGGATACTCTCGACAATACCTGCATTCACATGCAGAAGGTAGCTTCCGATATCATGGATAAACGTAAGTAA
>CAMYWO010000077.1:0-9911 GCA_947302815.1 uncultured Clostridia bacterium
ATGAAGCCATCACCTGGACGCTTTACGCCGGCGTTGCCTACAGCATCTTCTTCAACCTCGGCACCGTCATCTTTTTCTTCTAAGATCCCGCTCCAAAAGCACTCGCCCCTGCATATCTATTCAACTTGCCAGATAATTATGTAATCCTCGGTATTTTTAACATTTTTACCGATATTTACATTGACTCTTGCTCCTGAAGGTAATATATTTATGACAGAGATAACGCACATGAAACTGAGGTGTTAGAAATGATCCTGTCATATAAAGAAGCAGTAGAAAAATACGGAAACGAGTACAAGCTTTCCCAAGCGGTTGCAGATCAGAGAATCTTCAAGCAGGAGAGCGGGATCTACTCTACTGACCCGTACGAATCCGAATTAGCGATCATCACGAAGAAATACCCCAAGACGGTTCTCGCTGGAGAATATGCCTTCTACTTCCACGGCTTAACCAATCTGGTTCCGGAGAAATATGATCTGGCCACCCCTTCTAAAGCTGCAAAGATATCAGACCCACGTGTCCGGCAGATCTATATCAACAATGATTACTTCGCTTTCGGCATCGTCGAGAAAGATATAGATGGAACCATTGTCAGAGTATATGACAAAGAGCGCATGCTCATCGAACTTCTTCGCAACAAGAACAGCATGCCCTACGACCTTTACAAAGAGATCATCATGAACTACAGGCAGATCATCAACGATCTGGACATCCGCCGCATCCAGGAATACGCCGCCTCATTCCCCAAGAGTAAAATGATCACCAGAGCACTAGACGAGGAGGTCATGTAATGAACATTCGGGAGATGATGGATGGATACTCCAAAGAAGGGCTTTCAAGCGCTCTTGCTGCTTCCCGTGTTTGTCAGGACATTGTGCTAAAAGCCTTATCCGAGGGGCCATTAAGCCGTAATGTCACGATCAAAGGTGGCGTAGTAATGCGGAGTTTAACCAAGAATAACCGAAGGTCAACAAGTGATATTGACTTGGACTTCATCCACTATCCTTTGAATGACAATGCCATACTGGAGTTTGTTAAGAAACTGAATTGTCTGGAAGGATTAAAGATTGAAACCTCAGGAGAGATAAAAGACCTCAAGCACCAGGATTATCATGGGAAGAGCATTGAAATAGTTATAACCGATGAATACGGAAATACAATAAGAAGCAAGATCGATATCGGTGTCCACAAACATCTTGAGATTGAGCAGGAAGAGTATTGCTTCGATGTGTGTATGGATGATAATGGCGCCACGCTTCTTAAGAACTCTGTCGAGCAGTCATTTGTCGAGAAATTAAGGTCTCTTCTCAAATTCGGAAACAATAGCAGAAGATACAAAGACATCTACGACATGTTCTATCTTAAGAATATCGTGTCAGAAAAAAAGCTGATTACCCTCATTGATCTTCTGATCTTTAGTGATGAAGGCATGTTTGAAAACACGATGGAAGATATCAGCAAACGAGTAAATAGCACATTCAATAGTGAGCAGTATCTGCAACGGGTCTCCGAGTCCAGGCAAAGATGGATAGACAATGATATCCACGAGATCGCTGACGGGATAATTTCCTTCTTGATGGAACTAGATGACTAAGAGAACTGTTCATCATGGGAAATCGTGTTTTTTCAAAATTCCCTTGCAAAAGCACTCTCATTCAACCATCGCTTCTACAAAAGCACTGAACACTTTTCTGCTGTTCTCATCTACCTTATGTGAGAACTCCGGATGCCACTGCACTGCCCAGAGAAACTTATTTCCCGGACGGCAAAGCGCTTCGACGATTCCGTCCTCCGCTTCTGCCATGACCTCCAGTTCAGGAGAGAGTTCTTTTACCGCCTGGTGATGGTAACTGTTTACCGCTATTTTCTCTGCTCCAAGGATCTGATATAGTGGTGTCCCCTTCAGGATCGACACCTCGTGCACAGGTACGTCATATGGAGGTGTCTGGTGATGCTCTGTTTCCGAAGGATGCTGTGACGGCAGGTCCTGATAGAGCGTCCCGCCCAGCGCGGCATTCATAAACTGGATACCTCTGCAGATTCCGAGCAGCGGTTTATCCTGAAGGATTGCTTCATCCAGAACAAATTTCTCCATCTCATCACGCTTCGCGCAACTGCATACTTTTCCTTCAAGCGGTTCTTCGCCATACAGAGAAGGTGAAACATCGTGTCCTCCTGTCAGCAGGATCCCGTCACACATATTCATGAGTCGTACGATCTCCTCTTTATCAACAGTCAGAGGAAAAATGATCGAAGTCGCGCCCGCTTCCTCCAGTCCTTCCAAATATGCAGGAAGCATCCACAGACTTTCCTTTTCATCGTCCCATAAGGGCATTACACCAACGACCGGTTTCATAGAACTACCATCTGCCCTTTCAGGCATCCCTCCTCAATGTATCTTCTCTAAGTTCGTTTTGGTTGCCAGACATTCTTTAAAAAGTCTTCTTCCGACATAGTCTTTGAACATCGGACATTCTTTCCGATAGAATTCGTTCCAGTAGCTAACCATTCTCCGATAGGCCAGCTGCAGCATCTCCGGATTCTCCCTGCTGAACGTCCACAGATCACTGTTGTCCCGTTCTTTCAGAGCGTCGTAGATCACCGAAAGGATCTCCACTACATATTCCGAAGACAATTTCAGTATATACGGGAAGCACCACTCCGGGAAATCTGCCGCAAGTATACTCCGGATATGTTTTTCCCTAACTCTGCCGTCACAGCTTCTAGTGTATATGCAGTCATAGATGAGCTTCTCTATATCAGACAGTTCGGCATAGGCAGCGTTATCATCGAGATAATAGATTCTGTACGGAAACGAGATCCGCGTCCCGTCCGAAAGCACATATTCCTCGTCCTCCGGGCGGTCGTCAGACACACCGGGGAAAACGCCATTGTAAGTGACCTTACTCATGACGGAAATGACTTTCTCTACCTCACCTCTGAGGCTCATCGGGAAACCATTCTCAAACATCCTGTTTTCTAGCCTTTCCTTCTCTGTAACATTGTTACATCAACTTCTCTCATGGTTTTATCTCCATCCACCCCAATGTAGACCTGCAACCATTATACATGATAAAGACACCTCGAAATCTTTCAACTTCAAGGTGTCTCGGATATCAGGAGAGTTAGAGCGAGGGTGTAGTTAGGCGTCTGTTGCTCTAACTCTTATTTCCCAATGATCTCCAGAAGGAACTTCGAACCGTGTACCGGGAAATGCAGGATCCAGCTCTTATACAGCGCCTGATTCTCATGCATATACTTAAATGAATACAGAAAATCGATGACCATGGCCGCCAGAACAGAGACCACGATGACATGATCCATGTAGGAGTCATGGTCCTTTACAAAGGTCATGAGCGGCGTAAAGCAGTAGTAGAAAAACAGCGTAATGATCGCGGAGAACCCGATACTCGTGAAGAGGCTCGTATATCTGGTGAAATGAAGCGGAAGGAGCGTATAGTCCCAGTAATGGAACCCGCAGAGCTTCTCCACCGAGTAACCGAGTGCGATCTCTCCGACAGAGACGATGAGAAAACACGATAGGAAGAATATCCACAGCTTCTCTCTACTTGGAACGCCCATGACGAAGTAAATACCAAGGATCGCGATCCCATAACCGAGGAGAAACGGGAAATTCATATTGCGGTTATCGATCACGCCTTTCCGGAAAAGCATCCAGATATTCTCAAGACAAAAGCCCAGAAAGGAAACTACGATTACGAGGGTGACGTAATCATAGATTGAATATTCAGAATGAATGATCCTTTCCATTTCCCGGACTCCTTGCCTTAGAGGGTACATGGTGTTACAATTGCCATGTGTTTACAATTGTAACACCGCGAGGCATTCGATTTCAATTTATAAGGGCACGGAGTTAACACATATGGCTAAGTCTGTTAAGTCGGAACAAAATGAAGCAAAACTGCAAAGCGAGCTCGCGAAGCGCGATATCCTGCGCCTGAATAATCAGGCGTCAAACGAACTCACCCGCGAGTGTATCGATGTGGCCATGATGTATCTCATGAGCGAGAAGTCTTTTGAGTCGATCAGTATTTCGGAGCTGACCAAGCGCGCCGGCGTCTCGCGTACCGCCTTCTACCGCAACTATTCTTCGAAGGAAGATGTCCTTAAGGAGATCGGCCAGTTCGTGATCGAGAGTCTTTCCGAGAGCTTAGGCAAGGTAAAATCCGCCGAGGATGTCCATACGAATCTGGTGGAGTTTTTCACGCAGATCAAGAAGCAGCGAACGAAGGTGGAGCTTCTCGCGAAGGCCGATGTTTCGCTTCAGCTTCTCTTCCCGAACGCACATATTCTGGAGAACGTCTTCCCCGTGCCCACGCCGAAGGATCACTACCGCATGGTCGCCGTGGATTCCGCGCTCATCGGTCTAGTGAGAGAATGGGTCGCAAGGGACTTCGATCTTTCCCCGGAAGAACTGGCGAATGTCCTGGAGCTCGGTGTCTCGATCTAAGATCCTTCCGCGCGAAAAGCAACCAATATCTAAAGAGAATTCTTCGTATTCACGTTCTCTCTTATGGCGCTTCTGTCGCCATAACACTATTACGCCAGGTAATCTTTACTCGATTGAAGATATTATCCAGATCATTTTGGGGATGAATAATGTATTTCGGACATATTTCTTTCTTTAAATACTCCTCCATACTCATTTCTTCACTTTTTTTCAAATATCCCGTCAAAATAGCGTTAGATATGCTATTTCAATAGATTGTCTCTATCCTGTCCACCATACAGTAATCGTCTTACTTCCATAATCTTCTTCTCATCTTGATGGATCACGACATAGAATATTATAAAGTGCTTTACGTATATTCTGTAATATTTCTGCTCCCTTCTTCTTCCAGAAGGAAAGGGTTCAAAGCATTCACAGATTGGCTGTCGAGAAAGAATCGCTTTCTCAACATCATCTATAAGATCATCTGCCGCTTGAGGATTCTTTAGTTCTTTACGTATATAATTGACCTTATCTAGCAGATCTTCGTAGAAAAGAGGCAAATACCTTAGTTCATATTCATCCTGCATCTTTTGATCCTCTTATCTTTGAAAAGACCTCCTCATGTGAATAACGAACATCGGTTTCTTTAGCAGCTAAATCTGCAATATCCAGCGCAAAATCAATATTCTCCGCAAGTTGGGAATATCTCTCTATGCTTAAGACTACCATTGTTCCATAACCGTTTTTGGTAAGGTAGACAGGATGCCCTTCCTTAACTGTTTTTTCAATCTCCGAGTACTTATTTCTTAAATCTGAAACTGGTCTGATCTGTATCATAAAAGCACTTCCTTATCAGTATTATGATAATATTCTGCATCATTTTTTATCATTATATAATCTCATAAGTTATTCAGTCAATCACAAAAAAGGAAATGACTCATAGGAATCAGCTGTCGGATATGGAGAAAGCCCGGAAGGATATGGATGCGTATACGAACGAGCAGATCCAAAAAAGACAGATCCTCGACCGTCTTCTGAACGATTACAACGATGGCCGCAAAAAGACGCTCTTCTGTCTTGCCGTCAATCTCATGCCGCTGAGTGATCTGAAGGATATCTTCGTCGAGAGTGATATGGCTCTCCCGCTAAAAGACAGAGCCAAACTGATGGAAGACCGTCTGAGAGAAAGAAGCACGGTTGAGTTAAAACTTAGGAAGAAGAAATAGGGCCTTTCCGAACGCCATAGGATATTCTGATCCGTAGCAGATCGCTTTCTGGGTAATTAACTGTCTATTTTTCTGAACAGGCCGTTTTTCATCTCAGTATGTTTGATAACCCGAGCATAGAGCAAAAAACTGGCATTTCCATGTAAAACCGGGTTACCCTTTCTGCACTCCGGCCATGCCCCAGTTCTCGAGGGGTGGTTCGTGGATGACGATGAAGACATCGGTTGGTTCGATGTGGAGGTTTTCGACGAGGGAGGATGTCAGGATCTCGATCAGGGACTTCTTCTGATCCTTCGTTCGTCCTGGGAACAGGGTGATCTCGATGATCATGAAGCCCTCACCTTTTCCGGGAGCGGTTTCAAAGTCATCGGGTTCGATCTCGACGATGCGCTGGAAGCGGTCCCACTCCTCGATTCCGAGGGACTTTATGAGGCTCTCATGAATACAGTTCAGAAGTGTCTTCTTATATTCCGGGCTTCTGCCCTTTCTCATTTCAACACGGACTAACGGCATGATCAATCCTCACTTTCTGCTTTTTCATCGATATCGGAGGCCTTCTCCGCATCATCCAGGATCACGATGCTTTTCTGCGGGTCGCGGAGAGAATAAAAGACCGGAACACGGCACTTCTCATACTTGGACGAGTGCTTTTCGAGAAGTTTCTGAAGCTCCGGCTCACAGCCTTCTTCGTAGTCACCATAGGCTTCGAGGACGACCTTCAGGGTGTGTTCCTGCCCGTCAGATGCCGTAAAGAGGGTCTTCGCATAGACAAATGGCGCCGAATCCTGATCCTCCAGGAGCACTTCGTCGATAAAGCCCATCGTGACGGGCCAGATCTTGACGCGGATAAACCAGACGACACAAAGATAGATAATGACCAGGAGCGGGATCGAGATGATGGTCGCGATCGCGATGGACACTCTTCTCATGAAATCCGGGAAAAGATAGACCAGTGACCAGGCCAGGGTAAGGCCTACCAGAGACACCAGGATAATGCAGGTGTCCTTCAGAAGGTCACGGCGGAATACTCTTTTTCTATATTGTTTCTCATTACTTAGCATATTAGGATTATACTATTTCTTCCCTGTTTTACATATCTAAATCACGACTGGGCGAGCCACTGCCAGAGGGAAGAATCGCCATCGGTGCAGGCATCGTTGAAGAAATAGATCCAAGAGAAATGGACGAGATACTGGTAGGGGGCTCCGTCCTTCGTATATTTCCCTGTGATATCGTGAACATCGTCATAGACCGAAACATGGAGATCCGATGCGCCGATGCTCTTTAACTTATCGAGGAGCGGTTCTTCGTACAATTCCGGGTCAACGGTCTGGTCGTTCTTCGCATAGACAAACCACATCGGGATATCCTTGATCGACTGGAGTTTCTCATCGGAGAGCTCCTCCATGTCAAAGATCTCGCAGATCGGGAAAGCCTTAGCAAAGTAATCCGGATAGGCAAGGAGAAGATCGAGCGTCATGAAGCCCCCATTGGAGCAGCCGCCGATCAGGATGCGGTTCTTATCCACGTTATGCGAGGAAACGACATCATCGATCAGGGCCTTCAGATCCTGAAGATAGATGGAGTCATAGGAATCCCCGCGTTCGATCCAGGCACCCGGGCACTGGTGAACGAGAACGAATGCCCCGCCAAGTTGGGACTGGAAATCCTCACCAAAGAGAGAAACGACCTTATTGCCATAGCAGGTGATCCGGGGATCCGTGCCGCCCTCACCGCCACCGTGAAGCCAGATCACCAGAGGACGGGAACTTTCGGATGCATTCGACGGAGAATAGAAAGCATAACTCATGGAATGCCCTTCCGGACCCGTGAAAGAGCTCATCTCCACATCCTTGATCTCCGGGAACTGAATGGTGTCCTGCGCAAGGCTCACGGACTTCCCGTTTGAAAGCGAAACGGAAAGAGAATAACTGTCGAACCACTGGTTCGCATACTTTGAGTTATGGAAATAAAGAAGCGCGCCCTCCTCCGGACCGACCTGAAGTTCAAGCGTCAAGCAGAGCTCGCCATCGAAAGCATTCACATCGGCGACGGCATTCCCGAAAGCATCGGAATAGTAGACCTTCTCCACCTTACGGGGTTTTGAAGAAGACGAGAGATTATCCGCCTTCTCCTCAGCTACGGAAAAAGATGAAGGAGAAAGATCGGAAAACGGGCCATACTGTGCATCGGAGATAACGATCTTATCTACGGACGGGCCCCAGTCAAAACCATGCGCCAGCAGGAAACTACCTTGGTTTTTTGTACTCTGGGAAGCAGACACCTCTGCACTTGAAGAATCAACGGAAGACTCCTTCTCCCCTTTACTACAGCCCGCGAAAAGACCGGCCATGAGAAAACACAGCGCTAAGATCAGGGACAGGTGCTTTTGAAAACGAAAACTCAACATATAAAGATTATACCTTTCAAACATGGGAAAAACTATCTACTACAAGGATAACACTCTTTCATTCACTGCAAGATCGAGCGCTGAAAACACGGTTTTTTGTCGCAGAATCCGCGGTGTTAGGGTTCTGTATTACTTCTATATTCTCGCGGGGGCGGAAAATTCGTCAAATTTCCTTGAAATGACGGTCCAGTTCGGTATAATGGGGGACGGATTGGCCAGAAAGAGGAGCTTTCCGCGTTTTAGGATTCCTTAATATCCTTCTCGGTAAGATACGGGCAGATCCCAAAAAGTAAAGGAGATGGGTAAAATGAAAAAAGTTGTAGCAGCATTACTGTGTCTGTCCATGATCGGTTCTCTCGCCGCATGCGGAAAGAAAGACTCCGATGATACGAAGAAGACGAGTGCTTCTAAGGAAACTTCTGCGGATGTGAGCGAGGAGCCGACTGAAACGGAGAAAAAGGCGACCACATCGGAAGCTGAGACATCTGGAACCGAGAGCGAGACCACACCGGCCGAGACTTCTGCCGCAAAGGGAGATACGATCTGGGAGATGAAGGACATCGACGTCGTCAGTACTTTCCCGGAATATAAGGTCGAAGAAATCACAGGTGACCAGAACAACACCGTGAAGATCGCAACGGCCAAGATCTGCAACCCGAAGGACGAGACGATCGCCGCTCTGAAGAATAACGCATGGCTCAGTGGCCTCGGCACCAAGGCGGACGTCAAGGGTGAATGGGGTCACTCGAGCATGAACAGCGTGAAGCCGTGCAGCTGGTATTACACATATGACGACGGCCTTGCCATCTTCCCTTCCGACATCGAAGCCGCGAAGATGTACGGCGCGGATCTCTTTACTGTCACATATCACTACGCGACACGCGAAACAATTGGCGAACAGGCCGTGAATGTCGAGTTCAATAAGATGGATTTGACCGACAAGGCGACCCAGGAACATGTGATCGAGATCGTTAAGCAGATCTATGGTGAGGAATTCGGCGAGACGATCCTTTTCGCGAAGGATCCGAACCCGGAGAACTATACTGAACGTCCGAACGACCTCTCCATTCACCAGACCGTCAACGGTATCAACATCAACGTTGCCAGAAATCTTGATGAAGATTCCCTGCATATCCGCGTCAGCTACAATGCCGAAGGTGTGAAGCAAAACGGCGGCGGAATTGCACAGGGACATACTCCGGACTTCTCGGTCTTCAAGGGACTTCCGGATAACGTATTCGGCGGCAATACGGGAAACCAGACACCGAACGATACGGCTTTCCTGGACAATCTCCGTTCTGTATCGAACTTCAAGACCGAAGATGCCTACATGATCGAGTATAAGTTCCTGGCATACAAAACAGAAGACGGCAAGGAACACGACAATGTCGAATTTAAGTACGAGAAGACGATCGACTGCTCTCTGTGGTTCCAGTATGACTGTGCTTTTGACGGTGACACCCTCAAGAAATTCAGTCTGCAGAAAGGCATCATGCAGAGCGTAGATCACGGAAGAGACGCTGACACGAACCTCGCGATCATTAACAAGTCCCTCTCTACACTTTTCGGTCAGGACATCGCCGTCCAGAAGAGCGATCTTAACGATAAGGGTTCCGCGAAGATCACGATCGACAAGCAGCTTGGCGAGCAGAAGAGAACCATCAGCATCAATGTCAAAAATGACGGACAGGCCTGGTGGAGCATTGCAGGTAAGCTTTACCTCAGCTGATGCGAGTATAAGAAGAAATTATATAAGCAATTATTATATTGGCGCTGTGTGGGATCTCCCATGCAGCGCTTTTTCTTTTGAATTTGTGCAAAG
>CAMYWO010000078.1:0-9606 GCA_947302815.1 uncultured Clostridia bacterium
ATTATATCATCGACATAAGAGAAATCCGTCATGATTCGCGGTCAGCTAAAGAGGACCGGCAGGAACGGATCTCCGATCATCTTGGTGTATTCGCTGACTCCCAGTTTTTCCGATAAACTCTCGTCCGTCACATCGATCCATTCACCATCCACCAGAACAAAGGATGTGTTAGGTTCAGTATGCGTCACATACTCAAGTTCACCTTCGACGGCGCCGCTATGAAAGAAGCGTTTCGTCGGAACGGTCATGGATTCTCCTTCAAAATAGACAGTTCCCGTTTTCCTTATAACGACAGTGCATTCCTTGACAGAAAGAGGTGTATCAAGTGTAACCAGGTGATATCCGGCTCTCTCCATCTTCCCGCTGACCTTGGCAAGCGACTGTCCGAATTTACCGTCCAGGATCTCCACCTCATAGGTGCAGGACTCTTCTTCCGAGAAGATCCCGACTGCAGAGAGTTTCCCTTCGTGCCGGATAATGCTGGCATAAGTGCTTTCACCGGAGCCAAGGCTCAGATCGATGTTACCGATCAAGGCACTTCCGTGGTTTTCACCGGAAGAATAGGAATTGGTCATCTGATACGAAATCGCCAAGGGAAACTGCACGTCGTAGGAGACCCAGTAATAGGCAGGAGTGTTAAGGGGCGTGATGGTATTCTGCACCAGCCATGCTCCGTTTCGGGAGGCTTTCGTGGAGAAGGCGTCTGCCGGAAAATCGTCATCCCAGCCGATCACACACAGGAAGTGATTCGTTTCCGTGCCCTTATAGTTCTGCGTCGGATATCCGTGGCTTCTGGAGTATCCCGATTCTAAGCTGATTGCTACAACAGGCGCCCCATATTCCCGGACCCATTCTTTCAGTTCATCGATCTTAGGATTCAAGAGCCGTTTTGCATCCGAAAGCACATATCCGTGCAGCGGATCGGAACAAAGCACATCGAATACATGGAGCGGGTTTCCGCCATATTCGGTCTTATCTCCAATGGTGGCATACATGCCATCTTTTCCGGAAGACAGCTCCTCCCTGGCACAGTACATGCGGTCAACGATTTCTTCGCCGGTCGCCTCCCAGTTCCCGATCTTATTCTTCTGAAGATAGGCCTGCACAGACGTGACCGCGGAAAAAGCAAAGCATCCGCTCATACCCTGCGTATATACAGGAAGGTCTAATCCTTCATCCAGCGAGCAGTAGCTGGTCTTTTCATTCTGAAAGGGGGTGAAGTATTCCGTATCTGCATTCGGAAAAAGATCATTGTGATTCGTTTTCTTTTTTTCTTTCTTGCATCCGGCAAAAGAAGTTGTGGAAAGAATGAGAAGCATGGCGATCCCTCTTCTCATTAGGCTATTTCTATTCATATGTCTATCTCCTGAATTATTATTCTGATCTTCTCTGAACCGGAAGCCAGATCTCGTTGTAGTATTCTTTTCCGTCTTCGCTCGGAAGGTTATAACATTCGATATTGTACTCGGCAATAAGATCGTATTCGTCCGTATCCAGAAGCCATTCTCCGAAGATGAATCTGCGCATCTTCTGGATCTCTTCTGCGGAATTATCCTTACAGCGGAACTTCGCCCAGAGCGTCTCCGGGATCTCGATACACGTCATATCTTCCGGGATCTCCCCGCCCTTATACTCGGCTCCGGCAAGGAACAGGAAGCGCTCCGCAAAGGTGATCTTTTTGACTTCCTCTTCATCAAAATCCGAAAGCCAGGGTGCTCCCTGATTATTCAGAACGCTCTCACATTCTCCGACACTGACTCCGTAGAAAGGTCCGTAGTTTTTGCTTTCGAGCTGTTTCTTGACAAAATCGGTCACAAATCCGGGGATCTTCTGAAAGCAAGTCTCATTTTCAAAAACATCGGCTTTCCCGAAGAGAAAGAACGGCGCGGTCGTATCGATCACTACATCCACCGTATCGGCGCCTTTGACCGAGAAAGAAAGCTTCAGCGGAAGAAATGTCCGAACCGGTTTTTTCTTCTTTTTGATCTCATTGGGAGTCGCATCGTGAAAACGGCTGAAGGCTTTTGTGAAGCTTTCCGGCGTCTCGTATCCGTATTTAGCTGCAATATCGATGACTTTGACATCCTCTCCTAGAAGATCCATTGCAGCCAGATACAGTTTTCTGTTACGGACATATTCACTGATCGAATATCCGGTGATCATCTGAAAACTTGTCTGAAGATAACTTGCCGAAACATGTACCATAAGGGCTACCTCCTTCGGACCTTGCACTGTCAGAAGATTCTTCTCCAGATATCGGAGCGTCTCGGTAATGACATTGACCCAGTCCATCTCGTGATTTCTCCCTTACTTTATCCTGTTTCGGCGAACAAATCCTGTCTTTTCGTTCGAGGATCTGTCTTATTATAGCATGAATATAAGCCACACCAAAAAGGATCACCGGTACAAGCGATTTCTTTACATACATGATATAATAAAAATGTTTGAGGTGGGCATCCGATGGATATAATGATCGACATCAGAAACTGAAGTTGGTCTCCGGACATATATAGGACATACAGCATGAAGAGAAGTCTGATGCTTTTTGGGAACATAGTGATCGTGCTCGTGATCCTGGGGCTGATCCTATTCAACGTAAGCAGCGAACAAAAGAATTTGTATTCGACCCGTTCAGAAGCGTTCGGGAATATGACTGTGGCCATGGGTAACGTGACCACAAACTATCTTCTGGGCGAACAGCAGATCTGCAATGGCTGGGCAACATATATTAATGCGAATGACATGTCTATCGGAGAGGCCATCGAGTTTGTCCGCAAATCCATTTTTACTCCTGATATTACCGCCCATATCCTATTGACCGGGAATAATGATCTGACGGGACTTTCCACGACCGGACGTAATGGACAGAAAGAGGATTATCCGGTCTCGTACAATAACGTCGGAATATTCAAAGACGGATTCGCGACGCAGTTCAAAGAAGACGGTAAGCTCAATGTGACCCGTGCATATACGAATCCGGTAAATGCGATCCAGTCCATCTCTTTTTGCTGCCCGGTAACACTTAGAGATGAGCAGACCGGACAGCCACAGTCCGCCGTTCTCCTTCGTGTAGTTCCGGTTTCTTTTTTTGAGTCAAGATGGGTCTTCCCGACAGAAGAATACGACAATGCCGAGATCTCTTTGATCGATACTTCGGGAGATTATATCGTCCGTGGAAATTCTTTTAAGAATATGAATTTCTACGAGTTCTATCAAGCATATAACAGGTCAGCCCCGACAGAACTGGAGAGCATGAAAAACCGTCTGGAAGGAACTCCCGGCAATTTTGAAATGACTAATGCCTCCGGGGAACGGTGCCTTGCTGCCCATGCCCGGGTGAATTCTACGGACGACTGGATCATCGTAACGATGATCCCTGCCAGCGGCCTCGGCAGGTCGTTTATGAACTGGACGATCGTAGTGATCATCACAGTAGGTCTTCTTCTGCTTCTGGCATTCAATCTGTTAATCATGATGTATTTCAACCGCAAACTGAAGGCTGCGGTCGATTCGGCAGACAAGGCGAATCGTGCGAAGACTGATTTTCTCTCTTCCATGTCCCATGACATCCGTACGCCGATGAATGCGATCGTCGGACTGTCCCTGCTTACCGAGAAAAACGCAGATGATCCGACGATCGTCCGCGAGAACCTGCAGAAGATGAACCGTGCAAGCAACCACCTTCTGACACTGATCAACGATATTCTGGATATCTCGAAAGTGGAAAGCGGCAAACTGAATATGAGTCCCGTTACTTTCTCCATCGCAGAATGCGCAGAAAACCTGGTGACCATCTCGCAGCCTATGGTGAAAGAAAAGAATATCGATTTCAGATTCCATATTGACCGGGTTTCGCATGAATATTTATATGCCGATCAGCTTCGTATCAACCAGATCTTTATAAACCTTTTATCCAATGCCATCAAATATACAGAGCCCGGCGGGCAGGTGTGCGTGGAAATGAAGGAAGAACCCGGACAGACAGACAAGAGTGTACAGCTGATCTACACGGTTTCAGATAACGGCATAGGCATGACTCCGGAATTCATGGCAAAAATGTACGAGCCATTCTCCCGCCAGACCGACAGCAGAGTAAATGCGATTTCAGGAACCGGACTGGGTCTTGCGATCACCAAACAGATGATCGATCTGATGAACGGAACGATAGACTGTCAAAGCGAAGCCGGAAAAGGAACGACTTTTACCGTGAAGCTGGAAATAACCATCGCAGACAGGCAGATGGAAGAGATGAAACTGCCTCCGATCCGGGTCCTGATCGCAGATGATGATGAGGTCTTGCTTGAGACTGCAAAGGACACTCTGAGTTCCATCGGTGTTAAGGCCGATATCGCGCGAAGCGGCGCCGAAGCGATTCAAATGATCTCGGATTCAGCTGATTATCAGGTCATGATCCTTGACTGGAAGATGCCGGATATGGATGGCATTGAGGTTGCGCGAAGACTACGGAAAGAAGCCCATAATGATATCCCGATCATCCTGATCTCCGCCTATGATTACTCGGATATAGAGAGTGCCGCCAAAGAAGCCGGGATCAGCGGCTATATCTGCAAACCGCTGTTCTGCTCCACGCTCTATAACAAGATAAACGAGGTTCTGGGTAACAAGTCCGCACCCGTCAATCCGGACAGTGACTTTGAAGATTTCACGGGGATGCGTATTTTAGTTGCTGAAGATAACGATATCAACTGGGAGATCATTTCGAATATTTTGGAGATGCATGGTATTGAAACGGAAAGAGCGGAGAACGGCCAACTGGTTCTGGATCGTATAAACGATAAGAAAAAAGCCGGATTTGATCTGATCTTTATGGATATCCAGATGCCGGTGATGAACGGACTTAACGCCACCAAAGCGATCCGTTCGCTGGATGATCCGGAGATAGCGAATATCCCGATCATTGCCATGACGGCAGATGCTTTCTCCGAGAATGTTTCAGAATGCCTCGCTGCCGGAATGAACGGTCATATTTCTAAACCGATAGATATAAAACTTGTGATGAAAGAAATCAGAAAGATCAGGGAGGAAAAGCAAAATGAAAAATAAGAGAAATGTATGGAGATTATCTGCGTTGCTCCTGGCACTTTCTTTATGTTTTACGGGATGCAGCAAATCCGGAAAAGCAAAGGGAAAAGATAGTAAAGAAGGCTTTGCCCCACGGCTGGACAAAAACACATCCTGTTCGATCAATGTCGCCGGCCACTATGAAAACTTCGAGGCCCTGGAGAAAGAGTTCAACAGCTTTGCGCAATACTACCCGAATGTTCAGCTGAAATATACATATATGGACGGTTACAGCAAAGCATCCAGCGGAATCCTTTCTACGGCACTTTCGGGAAACGAGGCTCCGGACATTTTCTTTACGTATCCCTGGATGACAGACTGGGATGATTACGGCATCATCCGTGATTCATCAGAAAACCTTGCCGATCCGGCGCTGGATATCGATCTTTCCTGCATCCGCCCGAACCTTCTTACCAAAGACAGTTCCGGCAGCATTTTAAGTGTGCCGGTCTATACCACTACATATGGAATGCTCATCAACGAAGATCTGTTTACCAAAGAAAAGATCTCTGTTCCGCAGACATACGAAGAACTTCTGTCTGCCTGCGATGCATTCAAAAAAGCCGGCTACAGCGATCCGATCATGGGATACAACAAAGGCAGCGATCTTCTGTATCCGATGTTCTATCCGTATTTCTGCGCTCAGATCGAGGGCAAAGATGATGTCGTAAAAGCAATGAACGAAATGGGTCCGGGCAGCGGAGAATATATGCGCAGCACCCTGGAACTTATTTCTGATTTTATGGGACATGGATATATCGATCTGGAGAGCTGCAACAAACTGGAAAATAACTATGATGCGGTGATCCTGCGTTTCTTTGAAGGCGATGTGCCTATGATGCTGGCTTCCGGAAACACGGTATCCGGAACCGAAAAGAGAGAAGCTAAATCCGAAGCTTTTATTTCCCATCCGTTCAAATACAGTTTCCATCCTGTTCCTTCCACGAAGGATGGCGGTTACTTCCTGAATACTGTTTCCATCGGATTTGCGGTAAATAAGAACAGCAAAAATCTGGACATGGCGAACGAGTTTATGCGTTTCCTCGTAAGCACGAACGAATTAAATCAGATGGCAAAGGCGAAGCGTATGGTAACTCCCTGTGTGGATATGTCTCTGGACAGCGTATATGCACCCTTTGAAAAACTGAGCACAAAACGGTTTATCAACCTGTCGGAACTCGGTTTACTGGACAATGCCTCCTCACAGATAAGTAAAGCAGGCTGGCAGGTAAGTAACGGAAATATGACTGTCGATGAAGCAGTCGAAAAATACGGAAACATCGAATAGAGAATCTATCCGATAAGTTCTTTCAGCTCCGTTCTTAACGCGGACATCTGGTCTAAAAGAACCCGGTAGTCTCCTTCGGACTGGTTTCTTAAAAGTTCCGTGATCTCGCACACCTTATCGTAAAGCGGTGTAAGAGAAAGATTTCCCAGCACACCCTTCAAGGCGTGGGCAGATTCAAATGCGCCCGAAAGATCGTGACATGAGATCCGCTCACCTATAAGCTCAAAGTCAGGATGATCAGCCACTTTAGAAACCAGACGCAAATACAGATCCCGGTTCCCCATGCATCTGGACAGGCCCTCTTCCGTATCGGCACCAAACTCTTTCAGCTTTTCAATCGTTAACATTCCCGCCTCCGGATCATGAGATTTCTTTTTCTATAAACTTCTCGAATTCCTCTGCCGGGACCGGCTTGGAGAAATAGTAGCCCTGAATTACATTGCAGCCCATTTTCTTAAGCGTATCGAGCTGCGATTGTGTCTCGACACCTTCTGCAACGACAGGTACATTCAGGAACTTCGCAATGTCGATGATCAGTTCCACAAGCTTCATGCTCTTCTCATCTTTCTCCATATTGCGGACAAACTTCATGTCGAGTTTAAGGACATCGATCGGAAGGGTCGTGATCATATTCAGTGATGAATACCCGGATCCAAAGTCGTCCATTTCGATCAGGAATCCGGAGTTTCGAAGACTCTCTGTAACTCCGATAAGCGTATTCGCGTTATCTGCATACGCCGACTCCGTGATCTCCAGCATCAGTTCACGCTCGTTCAGTCCGTTTTCTTTCAGGATCTCCCGAAGTTTGTTCTGAAGCTCCGGATCGAAAATGTCGATTCTCGATACATTAACAGATACGGCAATGTCGTAATTATACTTATCTTTCCATTCCCGGATCTGCTTTGCCGCCTTTTTCCATACATAATGATCGACCTTCTGGATCAGTCCGTTGCTCTCGAAAAGCGGTATAAAATCTCCCGGACTGATCATGCCGAGTTCAGGATGTATCCACCGGATCAGGGCTTCCGCGCTGCGGAGCTTCGGAACATCCGCTGTGATATCGTATTTCGGCTGGAAAAAGACCTTGAAATCCTCATTGGCGATCGCTTCTTCCACATCCTTGATCAGTCTTTCATGGTATATGGAACGCTGATACAATTCTTTGTCGTAATATGCTACGGATGTGGAATAATCACCGCGTATCCTGTTACAAGCGATCTTCGCCCGATCAAATCTCAGCTCCGCTTCCACGTCCGGATCCGCTTCCTGATATATACCGAGGCGAAGCCTGATTTTAGAAGGAACGGATGCATTATCGAGTTTTTCCTGGATCTTTGCGACAAGAGGCGCGTAGTCCTCAATATGCGCGCAATACACATAAAATGTATCTGCCTCTGTCCTGCAGGAAATGATCGCATTGGGTCTTAAGACTTCCTCCAGCGTTTCCGCGACCCGCATCAGGATGGAATCACCAGTATTTCTTCCATACATTTCATTGACCAGATGGAAGTGATCGATATTGAAGACCAGCGCATCGATCGTATGCTTAAAATGCGACTCGATCTGGCGGATATATTCGAAGAAATAGTCCCGGGTAAAAAGTCCTGTTACTGCATCTTTTTCCGTAGAACGGATCAGCCTTGTCTCCTCGGATAATTTGATGATCCTCTCGCATCGCGCCAGGATCACTTCCGGCATATCATATGGTTTCGTGATAAAGTCAGAGGCCCCGAGCTTGATACTCTTTGCTTCCGCTTCTTTTTCCGATGTCATGACAATGACGGGGATGCGCTTCAGTTCGTCGTCTTCTTTTAGTTTAGTGATCAGTTCGAAACCGTCCATGACCGGCATCAGAAGATCCAAAAGCAGAAGCGATATATCCTTTTCTTCCCCATTCAGGAGATCCCATGCTTCCTGACCGTTATTTGCATATACGACCTCATATTCATTTTCCAGAATATTTCCAAGCATCAGCCGGTTGATCTCTTCGTCATCGACGATCATCACACGCCGCTTGTACTCGTTTGCAGAAATAAATCTATCCATAGGTCCCCTCCTATTTCCTCAAAACGATATGTTCACGGCAGAAAATGCTCCTCAGTCTGCCCCGTAAATCACAATAACTCAACTATATTTTATCATTTTGCACTGCATTGAACCAGCGCATTTCATCTTCACATAGCACTCCGGAAGACATATTAAAACCCCGAGCACCGTATTTTCAGGTTTTCGGGGTTTTGTTAATTTACTTTAAACGATTTTCCCTAGAATCGTTTGGAATTCTCAATATCGGAAACACTCAGTTCCGGAACCAGTTGATTGAATCGCATACTCTTTTCTCCTTTACTCATTACCAGTGAACGAACTCTCCGCCGATCACGCCCCGCACTTCGGGATCAGCAAGGATCCCGTATTTCTCCGGACGTCTGTACTTGTCGCCCATGATGTCGTTGCTTCTGTGTCCTCGCAGCTGATCCAGATCGAGTTCCGCGATATACACACCCGGCTCGCCCGGTGCTTCCAGTACGCACATATCTCTCACGCCCGGCTCATCCCGAAGCCACGGCACGCCGTCAAAGAGCGTCGAGTGTCCGTTGCAGTCCGGCTGTCCTTCCGGGTAGTTGCAGGTCGCTACCGCCACCATGTTCTCATAGGCTCTTGTCCGAAGGGCGGAAAGCCGGTTGATCTCCATGGGGCAGGCATTCGGCGCCAGGATCAGTTCCGCACCTTTGAGCATCAGGATCCGGGCGCTCTCCGGAAATTCCCTGTCGAAGCAGATCATGGATCCGAACTTTACTTTTCCTCTTCCGAAATCCAGATCCGCGACGTAGAAATCATCTCCGCCACTTAAGACTTTTTCATCGGCAAAAGCACATGGATGTACCTTCGAGTAGTGAAGGATCTCTTTTCCTGTCCGATCAAAGAAAGTCACGGAATTCAGCGGCTTCGGCTCGTGTTCTTCTAAGAAAGTGATGCCGATCGCCATCTGAAGCTCAGAGGCAAGATCCCGGAACGTATTGACGAACTCACTGTCTTTTTCGATAGCGAGTTTGCGTATTTCGGCTTCATCCTGTGGAAGCGCATATCCGTCGCTCCACATCTCCGGGAAAAGCGCCACATCCGCGCCCTTTTCTTTTGCTTCCTCACAGGCCTTTTTCCCGATCAGAAGATTCTCATCAAGATCCTTACCGGGAAGGATCTGAAGTAATGCTATTTTCAGGTTCATTTTATCTCTC
>CAMYWO010000079.1:0-9427 GCA_947302815.1 uncultured Clostridia bacterium
CGGTCTCCGCTCATCAGAGTTTAGCCGCCGCGAAAAAAGAACTTGCCGAGGCCAGGAAGGCGCCTGTTGCGCCGAAGAAGGTCTCCAACCCGGTTCCCACCAAAAAGAAGAACCCGGCCAAGATCCTGACGATCGTCGAATGCATCATTTTGGGCGTCTTTTCGCTCGCCAATGCGTTCTTCGTCTACCGTCTCGCTCAGCACGACCCGTACTACCGCCTGTACTACTTCTTCACGATCACCGGCATTCTCATGCTCGGTCTGATGATCATCGCATACTTCAAGAAATGGCTGGCGGTCCAGCTTCTGTCGGTTCTTGTCGTGCTTCTGTGGGTGACCTACACCGCCGCGACGATCTACAGCTGCATCCTCACGACACGCGTTATCAAGCGCGAGGAGCCCTACCGCAACTCCGAGATGTGCGTAGTCTTTAACGGCAAACTCTATGTCTGGCAGAAGGACAACACCGTCATGTACGGTCTCCCCGCCGACTGGGAGGATCTCGAGCTCAGAAAGACCGTCGCTGCCCGCGATGACTCAAAGACACCGACCGAAGAGCTCCACAGTAAGGGCGTTGACGAGGGCTGCGTCATCTTCTATCAGGATAACTACAAGTACATCCTCGTTGAGGTCGTCACCGGAAGCCTCTTCGAATTCGTTGATCCCAACGATCTTCCGGAAGACACCATCCCCACCGCCACCACGACATTGCGCTTCGCGTGACGGATCTTATTTGAAACTTCGCAAGAATGGAAAAGTGCTTTTCAATAATCGAAAAGCACTTTTCTTTTGCCTGTCCTGCTCTGGCGGAGCATATTGGTCATTCTTGCGAAAAAACACTGAAAATGACCAATGATTTCACGCCATTGGTCATCCTGCGAGATTAAACCGGCTCGATGACCAACAGCGGACCCGATTCTCTCTCAAAAGCACCTCTATTGGTCATTTCGTTCGACACTTTTACAGAAATGTCAAACAATATGACCAATACACGCATTTTCGATGATAACCAGGTCTCTCATTAGTCATATTCATCTTCAAAAGCACTGGTATGTCAAACGCCATCGTCCCATTAGTCATTTCCAACCAAAATCGCCGCTCATGACCAATGCAGCAAAGGAATCATCACTTCGATCTGTACTTCACGTACTTCTTGACATTAGAGACACCGGATTGGCTTGATGGATCTGTAGCGGATTCTTTTTCAACGACACGTGAGAAGGTGTAGGAATATATTGGTTCCTGAATAGTCCAATAGGTTTTCCAAACAGGTTTCGTATATGTATGTCGTAAATACCAATAGTCAGTTCTTCCACATTGGGGACACGGATCTCCTTTATATCGATCAAAATATTCATATTCATATTCGCCATTACCAAGTGCATATTTAGCATGTTTATCAGTATCCAAGTATTCAAAACTATGCTCAACTTCGATTGCGTGTTGACCGTTCTGTACACCTACATAATCGGGACCACATACAGGACCTTCTATGTGCTCACCCCACTCACCTATCTCGGGATCAAAATAACTGCCTAAATTATGATAATACATGTATATTTTCACCTGAACAGTTTCCCCTCCTGAGTTAATGATACGAACGTCCTTACCATCTGGATCTTCATATGTCTTCTTCTCTTCCCCATACCCGGTGACTTCTTTTTTATCGAGGGTCCAGCCATCCAGTTCAGCCTGGTCACTTTCTTTTGTTTCCTTTACTGTATACGTCCACTTCGTGTCGACTATATCTGCGCCTGCGGGAGCTTTGTCTGCCTCGATCCAGTCGGAGACTGGCTTTTCGGTCCAGTGGGCGTAGACTGTCATTGCGGAGGAAACCACAGTGGAAGCTGTGATCTTTGTGCCGCCGTTGGATGATGTATACCAGCCGTCGAAGGTGTAGTAGTCGCGGGTTGCGTTAGGAAGCTGGCCACATGCAGTCTTTGCTGCTACTACGCGTTCCTTCTCCGAACATGTACCACCGTTTGCATTAAACGTGAGTTTGTAGGTCGGACCGGCTGGCGTTACATTCGCACCTGGGGTGGTTCCCGGAGCAGGCGTGACGCCCGGCGCCAGAGAAGAATTCGGATCCTGTGTTGCATTGGCGTTCGGGTCGGGAGTCGGTGTCGGCTCGGGGCCCTTACTTACGATAATGGTTACGCGGACACCCTTCTTCTGCGAAGAGTCGGCCTTCGGATCCTGGTTGATAACATAACCGGCAGGAACAGACGCATCAAAACTCTGGATCACATTCACATCGAACTCCAGTGCTTTTAGCGTGGACTCAGCATCACTCTGCGGATGACCGACAACATTCGGGACAATGACGAGAGGTTCCTTTGTGGCAATGACGATGGTCACCTGGTCGCCACGGTAGATCGGCGTATTAGCCGCGATACTCTGGCTGATGACGTGGTCCTCTTCCACCGTTTCACTGAGCGCGTACTCGACGCTGATCATCAGACCGGCATCAGAGAGTTTCTGCTGTGCGGCGGAGAGTTCCATGCCGACAACATCGGGCATCGGGAAGGATTCCTGGCCTTTGGAGATCAGGATCTTGATCGGGGAACCTTCGGTCACTTCGGCGCCGCCCTCGGGATCAGAGGAAATGACCAGTCCGGCCATGACGTTCTCGTCGTACACTTCTTCAAAAGTAACGTCGCCGAGACCGGCTTTCTTACACTTTTCAATGGCCGAATCGCGCGTATCGCCAACCAGATACGGAACCGTGGAGATGCCGTTATACGGCTCCACGACGCCGTTTCCGGAACTGACCATCAGAAGGACCGTGCCGTTTCGGTCGACAAAAGAACCGCCGACCGGGGTCTGGGTCATGATCTTTCCGGGCGAGATGTAATCCGACTGGATGTTACCGCTGATCGACGCGTTGAGATTGGCCGCTTTCACGGTATCGACCGCCTCCTGCTGGCGCATGCCCTCGACATCCGGCGCGATTACGATACTGTCGGGAACGACCATTTCTTTCGAATACTTCGAGAAACTGATAACACCGAGCAGCATCAGGATGCCGACGGTAACGATCGCCACAAACAGCGTCGGGATCAGGATTTTCACCCACATCGGCCATGCGTAGATATCGATCTTCTTGATCTTGCCATAAATACGTTTCGCCGGCGGATCGGCGTTCAGTTCTTTTATAAAAGTAGCGATATCTGGAGTACGGTCCTCGATCCGGACATTCAGGGCGTTAAGGATCGCGATCTCGTGCGCACGGGAGATATCGTCCGTCAGTTTATGCGGCTCGACGAGGATATCCTTGCTCTTCTTCTCATACTTCGCGCGGCGCTCCATCGCGTCCGGCGGAGTTTTACCGGTGATCATCTTGTAGAGGGTCGCAGCAAGCGCGTAAACATCAGTGTATGTGCCCTGATCGCCGCGGGAACGGTACTGTTCTTCCGGCGAGTAACCCTGCTTGATGATAACCGTCAGGCTTCGGGAATAAGATGTCGTTGCGAATCGGGACGCACCGAAGTCGATGAGTTTGACTTCGCCGGTCTCGGTGATAAAGATATTCTCCGGCGCGATGTCGCGGTGCAGGATCCCCTGTTTATGGATTTCCTGAAGGGAGAGCATGACGGGCATCAGGAGCTCGACCGCTTCGTCCTCAGGGATGGTCTTCTCTCTTTTCAGACGTGTCGCCAGCGTCTCGCCTTCGAGATACTCCATGACGATGTATGCGGTGTTGTTCTCTTCAAAAGTATCGAAGATCTTGATGATGCCGGGCTCGTTCTGAAAGCCGCCGACCAGTTGTCCTTCTTCGATGAACTTCTTCATGCCGGAAGTAAACTGCTCGCTCTTTTCGCCTGAGAATACGGTCACTTCGGTTTTTCCGACGACGCGCGTGGAGAACTCACTCGGCAGGTATTCTTTGACGGCGACCTTTCTCTCGAGGACCTCGTCCCATGCGAGATATGTCGCACCAAAACCACCGAATCCGAGTACTTTTCCAATGGTAAAACGGTCGTGAAGGATCGTCCCCGGGTTCATGTGGATCGGTTCTTCGGCCGGCTGGCCAACGACAAATCCGCACTTCGGGCACACGTCGAAATCTTCGTCGAAAAGTTCCATGCATCCCAGGCAACGCTTACTCATCAGGACTCCTCCTTCCGGAAAATGAAGTTCTTATAGATCTCCGTGATCGGCTCGAGGTTCTTGAGGTACTGCATTTTCGTCTTAAAGCACTCTTCGTTGACCGGGATCTCCGGGATCTGCGCGTTCGTGCCGGTGTTAACCATGAGCGTTCTCTGGTAGACATTTCCCAGCATCCAGGAAAGAAGCGTCTCCGCTGCCCTCTGACGGTTCTTTTCGGACGGACTGACGCTCCACTCATAAGTGAAGCGGCACTTGAGGTCAGCGTTATTGCAGTACACGTACTTCTTCTCGTACGGGAGATTTCGGACTTCGTTGATGATCATGGACGAAGACAGCAGCACGGCGCTGGAGTTCTCTGTTCCGTTTAGAAAAGCACTCTGGTCGACGTATCCGCCGATCTCGAAGTTGTCGTCGAGGAACCCGGCATAGCGCGAGTCGACGGCGAGATTGGCCGCCGCGTCGAAGTCGGAAAGCTGCGAGAAGTATGTATTGTCGAAGGTAGTTTCGAAGTAGCCGGATGTGATCACGTAGGCAACCGGGATCTCAATGGCAAGCGGCATTTTCTTCTTCGACGAATAGTACTGATCGTACTGGTTGAGGAACAGGCACTCATCGAACTGCTCGGAGTCGATGACCTTCTGAAGATCTGCCGCATTCTCGAGAACAGAATCCGGAAGATCAGTGCTTTCATAAAGGTCAGGCATATTTCCGGAAGCCTTTGCGGCGTTGATCTCATTGAGATACTGTGATTCGGGGATCGCGCGGTACTCGATATTTATCTTCGTAAACTTCGACTTGAAATCGGTGAAAACTTCCTTCATGGCGTCTTCTTCCGAGGATCCGTCTTTTACCGAGAACCACACGTTGATCGTCGCCGCTTCGAGGTCATCTTCCGCCATCTTCTTATTGAGCGCTCTCTGCACGACAAATGTCGATGCCGCAAGAAGTATGCTCGCGGTAAGGATTCCGACGAGTCTTCTCACGCGGCGGTTTCTGCGCTCTTTCTTCAGCGTGATGACCTTCTTCTTGCCGTTGATCGCCGCCACGAAGTCGGAAACGTTCTTGAAACGCATATGCCGCTCGACCGCCATTGCTTTCATGATGGCATTATTGAGGTTCTCGGGGATCGCCGCTTCAAGCGAATCGGCATCCTTCACCTTGTCCTCGATCTGGCGGTTCGTCGCTTCATCGGGCTTAACGCCGGTCAGCATTACGTAGAGCGTCGCGCCCAGCGAATAGATATCCGTCCAGGTGCCGATATTCTTATTTCCTTCGTACTGCTCCGTCGGTGAATAACCGGGCTTTAAGATGATATCGATAACGTCTTCTTTCGTATCTGCGAGTTTCGCCGCACCGAAGTCGGTCAAAAGGATTCGGATCTCCGAACCTGAACTGATGTAGATGTTATCCGGCGCGATATCTCTGTGGATGATGTTCTTTTCGTGCAGTGATTTCAGTGCGTTACAGACTTCGTTGGTGATCATGAGGGCGAAATCCAAGTCGATCTTGCCGCCGTTCTGATCGAGGTATTCGCTCAGCGTGCAGCCCGTCAGGAGCTCCATAACGATGTACGCCGTCTCGTTTTCTTCGAAGAACTCGAACACGTTCGGGATGTTCTTGTGGGAGCCGAACTGTGCCATATTTCGGGCTTCTGCGAGGAAACGTTCTTTTCGGTATTCGTATTCCTGCTTGGACTTTTTGCTGACGATGATGTTCTTGCTTCCGCCGGCGCGCGCCATCAGACGCGACACGTAGAATTCCTTGACGGCTACGATCGAGTCGAGCTTACTGTCCCAGGCTTTATACACGATACCGAATCCGCCCGCACCGACGGCAAGGCCGATGTAGTAGCGGTCCGCGAGCACCGTGCCCGGGAATAGCTGATTCTCTACAAGAGGCTTCGTAACGACCTTCTCCCCGCAGTGCGGACAGACCTCGTACTGATCCTCCATCTCTTTAAAGCAGAAGCAGCATCTTCTCATTCTTCTATTTTCTCCCCCTGTGCCCGAAAAGCACTCGCCCTCACGCTTTTGTTTTTGTTCTTAGTTCACTTCAAACCCTTCGTCATATACGACTGTTCCATATGGTTCTTTCTTGATGACCAGTCTGTATTTTCCTTCCGGAAGCTCGGGAACTGCCGGCCCGGATGTGCGCTGATTCGCAGTCACGGTTGCGCGCCCAAGATAATCATTGCCGTTAAATGTCAGTGCTTTTCCGGTATCCGCATCATAGATGTATGTCGTGAGCATATACTGCATCGAAGTATTCACCTTGTTCCCGATGTAGTACTCATAGTCACCGATAATGTTCTTGCGGGTGATGTCAACGACCACGTGGTCACCGGGCCAGTTCGTTTCGACTAGATAATCAACAAATGCATCTCTGGATTGCGACTGAATGATATTAAGATAGTCGGAAGCAACAGTATCCGGCGCGTCAGCCCAGACCATGGCCAGATGAACTGCCTGCATATAGTCGCGATCCGATAAGTTGCGGCCTTTAAACTCGCTCGATTTTACCAGGTCACGGATGACACACTCAGTACCTCCGTTTGACTTGCGGATATCTTTAAATGCCTTTTCTTTCTCATCAGAAGAAGGATTTCTGGCAAGCAGTGCGGAATAGTAATGTTCCACCGTCGGACCATAGAGTTCCTCATCAAGCTTCGCATTCGGAGCATCAATCGTCTCGACCTCACCGGAAGCCTTTTCATTTGATTCAGTCTTGCCGGAAGATTTTCCATCAGATCCGGACTTGCTTGAGTTTCCATTCAGTAAGAAGACAACGCCTGCGACAGCAAGTGCCACTGCGACCACACCAGCAGCAATACCGATGATAAGACCGGTCTTTTTCTTCTTTGGGGCCTCCAGAGAAGCCGGTTTAGCCGAAGCACTCTGCACCGGCTGTAAAGGAGTATGCTGAACCGGCGTAACCGGAACATTCTGCGCCGGTTTGGTTGGAGTGTTCTGCACAGGCTGTACAGGAGTATTCTGAACCGGCGTAACCGGAGCGTTATTCATCTTCTGAGCCGGCGGGTATGCCGCTGCGTTAGCGGACGCCGGTGCAAGCGGGTTTATTCTGTCACAGATAAGTGAGTCATTAGTATCTACAATCTGAAGGTCGTGTTCCATGTCCGCTGCGCTCTGGTAGCGTCTTCTCGGATCCGGCTGCGTGGCGCAGAGGATAACGTTTCCGAGCCTTTCACTCACGCCGCTCGGACGAGGAAGGATCGGACTGTTCCAGCGGCGGATATTCGCCTCGTCGCGGGCATCCGAATTCATCATTTCCTTAATCGAATTCAGGAACGGAAGACGGTTGTGGTTGGCAAAAAGATAGAGCGTGATGCCCAGCGAATAAATATCTACCGTACCGGGGGCAACATACGGATACTTCTGCTGGCGCAGCAGTTCCGGTGCCATGTAGTCATAAGTACCGCGCATCGAAAGACTGGACTGCGACTTAATCATCTTGCTCTCACCGAAGTCCACAAGTACATTCGTCCCGCCTCTTTTCAGGATATTCTGCGGCTTGATGTCTCTGTGGATAATGCCCTTCTCATGACAGTCTTTTAACGCATTGCATATATCCAGTCCGAGCTTTCGGACCTCCTGCTCTGTCATCGGCAGGATCTCCTTCATCGTCGGAAGATATTCCATATCGAAGCATACGATCCATCCGATCTGATCCTTCTGGCGGATCTCACGGTAGCCGTGTATACGCACGACATTTTCGTTCCCGCGGAGCTGGATAACGTTGACGATTTCATCAAGAACACGATCCTTAATCGCCGTATAATCTCTCTTGATTTCTTCCTCGGTATAACCACTGCCTCTTCTCTTATCGATATCCGAATCATCGTGAGGAATCGTGATTGCCTTCAGCGCACGAAGTTCACCATTCGTGCGGTTCGTCATCTTAAAGACAACACCATAAGATCCGTTCCCCAGTGGTTTCGGATCAATCTCCCAGTTAGCATATTCAGTTGAAAGAATCTCATATAAATCCGATCGTTCCATACCTGACCCCTTGTTTCACCCCAATATCTCCGCCACTATCTATGTTTTCGACTTAAAGGACGTCGAATATTCGCTGGAAGAAAGGTTCGGAACAGGTGAAGCGGCCACATTCCCAAGCAAAATTCAGAGAAAAACCTTCGTTAATCTCATGAATATTTTATCACATAGCAAGCCCGGGGCGACCGCCTCGTTTGTAACTAAACTGTGTACTTTACGGAACTTTTTTCGTGTCTTTTCCGCTTGCGAAAAGCACTGCTCGCGCAGGCTCCGCTGACGCTGGCGGTTACGGAGTGACGAAGCCGTCCATGAGCCATTCGTCGAAGTCCGGCTCATCGGTGGTATGGCACTCGGCAGTATTCTCAGAAAGATACTTGACCGCAGCGACAAATTCTCTCTCCGGATACTCGGCCATAACGTCTCCGCAGGTCTTTCCGAGACCATTACCTCTCTGCACCAGCGCGACCTTGATCGCGGTCTCGCCGTCTGCCGGAGTGTATCCGTCGGATTTGTACCTGTAGTTCTGCGGAAGGCTCAGGAGCTTACTTCTGAGCTTGTCATGGGTCGTTGCGCCGGTCATCGAATCGGCATACGGATCGATGCCTTCTCTCTCGAGAAGCTGCACGCGGACCATGTTATACGGAATCATGGATGAGGTCTTCGCCTCGAACTCTGCGAAGGACTTGGTGTACTCGTCGTTCTCGTAGTACTCGACGGCCTTGCTGACAGTAATTCCGCCGTAGGTCTTCGGCACCTGATAGGACGCCTCATCGCCGAGGTAGGCAAATGCCACCAGTGTCTTGTCCTCGAGGGCTTTATAGTAAAAACCACTCGCATCTTTATCTTTGAATGCGGTGTAGAAACCGTTGGTTCCGTAGCTTTCAGGCAGCACGAATGTCTTGTCGCCGTTTCCCTCACCGACGGTCTTGATGTTACTTCCGATACGGACGGTCTTGACGGAATCCTTGAAAACGTCGTCACCGAGCTCGTCCACGCGCACGCCCCAGATCGATTCCGGAACTTTCACTTCGGAGGAACCCTTCGAGGAAGACTCGATCACGATGTGCGCCGGTGTATAGTCCTTCTTCAGATAAAGAGTGTATTTGTAGCCGTGGATCGGATCGAACTTGACGTGCCAGGCTTTCTCAGAGAAATCGTAGCTGGCGACGAATGTAAAAAACAGGATCATCAGAAGTGCGATGATGCCGACAATAATGCCTGCGATCTTCAGCCGGTGCTCGATCATGCGGCGGCGGCCGGACTTCTTTTTCTTCTTCCCTTCAGACTTCACCGAATCGCTCACCT
>CAMYWO010000080.1:0-9266 GCA_947302815.1 uncultured Clostridia bacterium
ACAAGCAGAACAAGAATGCGATGCTCGCACTCCGTGAGCCTTCCCTCGGACCGGTCTTCGGGATCAAGGGCGGTGCTGCAGGCGGCGGATATTCCCAGGTCGTTCCGATGGATGACATCAACCTGCACTTCACCGGTGACCTTCACGCCATCACTTCCGCAAACAACCTGCTGGCTGCCATGATCGACAACCACCTCTATCAGGGAAATGAACTGAACCTCGATAAGGACCGCATCCTCTGGAAGCGCTGCCTCGATATGAACGACCGTGCCCTCAGAAGCCTGAACCTCGGTGTCGGCGGCGGTGTCAACGGCGTTCCGAGAAACGAAGTATTCTCCATTACCGCAGCATCTGAGATCATGGCGATCCTGTGCCTGGCTTCTGACATGGAAGACCTGAAGAAGCGTCTCGCCAACATCGCGATCGCTTACGATATGGACGGCAACATCGTCCGCGCATCTGCTCTTAAGGCTGAGGGCGCGATGAGTGTTCTCCTTAAGGATGCGATCTGCCCGAACCTCGTTCAGTCCCTCGAGCATACACCGGCCCTCATCCACGGCGGACCGTTCGCCAATATCGCGCACGGCTGCAACAGCATCATCGCCACAAGAATGGCGCTCAAGCTCGCAGATATCGTCGTTACTGAGGCAGGATTCGGTGCCGACCTCGGTGCCGAGAAGTTCCTGGACATCAAGTGCAGAACCGCAGGCATCTGGCCGAACGCCGTAGTCATCGTTGCTACCGTCCGTTCCCTCAAGTACAATGCCGGCATCCCGAAGGAAGAGCTCAACAAGCCGAACGCTGAGGCAGTTGCGGCAGGCTTCCCGAACCTCGCTAAGCATATCGAGAACATCCTTTCCTACGGCATCCCGTGTGTCGTTGCCAGCAACCAGTTCCTCACCGATACCGAGGAAGAACTCGAGACACTGCGCCGTCTCTGCGAAGAGAAGGGTGCGACATTCGCTCCGGCACAGATCTTTGCCAAGGGCGGCGACGGCGGACAGGAACTCGCCGACAAGGTTCTTGCCGCAATCGAGACACCTGCTGACGGACCGCACTATATGTACGATCTGGATATGCCGGTCGAGAAGAAGATCGAAGCGATCGCCAAGAATATCTATGGCGCTGCTAACGTTGAGATCCTGCCGGAAGCCATGAAGAAGATCGAAGACTTCACGAAGGCAGGCTTCGGCAATACTCCTGTATGTATCGCGAAGACACAGTATTCCCTGTCCGACAACCTCAAGGTCCTCGGACGTCCGGAAGGCTTTACTCTCACCGTCCGTGATATCTGGCTGTCCGCAGGCGCCGGATTCCTCGTTGCTCTGACAGGTGCGATCGTCACCATGCCGGGTCTTCCGAAGCATCCTGCCGCCATGGATATCGATATCGATGCCAACGGCGTGATCGAAGGACTGTTCTGATACTTTATGAAGAACCCGAAAAGCAATTACATCGGAGAAGCGCGTCGGATCAAAAGAAAACGCCTGATCATCCGCGCCATCATCGCGGGCAGCGTAATACTTGTGGTCTTTTTTGCCATCTTCTTCACGTACATCCTGAACCTGAAGAAGGATATCGACTCTGAGTTCCCGGGCTCCGACAGTTCGGTCGAGACCCGGGCTTCAACCGGGGAGCTCACTGTCCCGTCGGAAGATCCTTCCGGATCTGAAACGTCAGAAGCAACACCGGAAACCACTCCGTCTGAGACTACGACCGCACCGGAAAGCTCGGAAAGCACCGGAGCGGAGGATACTACCGCTTCGGGAGATGACCCGTCCTCAGGATCGTCCGATCCTTCGGATCCGAATGCATCTTCGGAGACTACCGCGAATCTCCTTCCGGATGACTGGAGTGATAAGGAACAGGTGCTTTTCCCACAGAAATATCCGCTTCAGACCGTGACGCATACCGAACGGGACCAGGCGTATTCCAGCCTGAAGCACGCTGTCAAGAAGTATATCGAGGACAACAGTGACGCAAGGATCGGGTTCTACTACATCAATCTCAATACCAATGAGGCTTTCGGCTATAACGAAGCCCAGCCTTTTGTCGTCGGATCATCGGTCTATCTGCCGCTGACGATGCTTATATATGACGATGTCCGTGCCGGGACAAAATCCATGGATATCGCCGTCACGTTCTCAAAATCCGATATTCCGGAGAAGACGAACACGAAACTGGGCGATGCTCCGGACGGAAAGCAGTTCTATCTTTGGCAGCTCGCGTATCTGGCTTTAAGTGACGGAGACTCTTCTGCCATGAACATGCTCCTGAAGCATACGGACAGCCTGAAAGAGGCAACGGAAGCAGGTCCAAACGAAGATGACATCCTGGTACGCATGACAAGAATGTCCTCCAGCATCGACTATACCGCTGTCCAGAACTACCATGACTATGCCGGTATTCAGCAGTCCGGCAAGCACAGGTCTTCACCTTACGATCTCGCGACATTCGCCAAACTTCTGTACTGGCGTTATATGTCGTATCCGGATGTTTATCAGAACATGATCAATGCGCTCGGCAGCACGGACAGAAACTGCGGTGTCACCCGTCAGATCCCCTCTTCGGCCACTGTTTTTCACAGACCGGGAAGCAACAAGGACTTCCACAGCGAGTCGGATGTAGCTATCATTCTGGGACCTGAACCGGTCGCAGTCTGCGTGACCGTCGAGGCCGAAACTCCCGAGAAAACACAGGAGATCCAGGCAGCGCTCGGAGCCCTGGTATATAATTTCATCAACTACTGTCACGCATAAGTTTTTTATGTTATAATTTCTTCGTATTTTCGTCCCGGGTGGTCTACAGTTGGCGGTGGGTCTTGTGCGATGCGAGCCTGTGAACCCTGTCAGGTCCGGAAGGAAGCAGCAGTAAGCGGTCACTCGTATGTGCCGCAAGGGTGCTTGCCCCGACTGTAGTCCAGCCGGGACGATTTTTTATCCTAACATTTTCCGCAAAGGAGGAGTCCCATGGAACACGTTGCACTCTACAGACTCTACCGGCCGATGAACTTCGATGACATCGTCGAGCAGGAACATGCGGTGGCGGCACTCCGTCAGTCCGTGATCCTCGGCAAGATCGGTCATGCCTACCTTTTCTGCGGAACCAGAGGTACCGGCAAGACCTCGATCGCGAAGGTCTTTTCCCGCGCGATCAACTGTCTTCACCCGGTCAACGGAAACCCCTGTAACGAATGTGAGATCTGTAAGGGCGTCATTGACGGATCTCTGCTCGATGTCATCGAGATGGACGCCGCTTCCAACAACAGTGTAGATAACATCCGCCGGATCTGTGACGAAGTCATGTTCATGCCGGCAAAAGCCAAGTATAAGGTATACATCATCGACGAGGTCCACATGCTCTCGACAGGTGCTTTTAACGCACTGTTAAAGACCCTCGAGGAACCGCCGGCCCACGCCGTTTTCCTGCTCGCTACGACTGAACCGCACAGGATCCCCGCTACGATCCTCTCCCGCTGCCAGCGCTACGATTTCCGCCGCATCAGCAACGAGAGCATCGTCAAGCGCCTGTCCTTCATCGCCGCCAAGCAGAATATCTCGATCGAACCGGATGCGCTCTCGGCCATTGCCACCATCGGCGACGGCGCGCTCCGTGATTCCGTCTCGCTTCTCGACCAGGTCAGCACGACCTCCGGCGCCACGACCATCACCCGTGACGACATCCTTCGGATCACCGGCATCGTCGACGAAGCCTTCCTGAACAAATTCGCAACGGCACTCCTTGAGGGGCGTGCCGCGGACCTTCTCCCGCTCTGCCGTGAGCTCGCGATGGACGGCCGTGACCTGATCCGCTTTACACTCGATCTGGCCCAGTACTTCAGAAATATCCTGGTCACCCAGATCTCCTCTTCACCACAGACGCTGATCGAGTCCACGTCTTCCGCGATCGCCGCGATGAAAGCACTTGGGTCCCGCACTGATTCGACCACGCTGCTGTTCTTTATCTCCCGGCTTTCGGATCTGACCAATGAACTGAAGTGGTCTCCGTCACCGAGAACTTCCTTTGAGATCATGATGCTGCGTCTGGCGGCACGCGGAAACAAGATCGCTCCGCCGATCGTACCGCCGATCAAGACAGCTGCCCCCGAGGCAGCCCCCGCTCCCGCAGCACCTGCACAGGCAGCCCCCGCTCCCGCAGAACCTGCACAGGCGGCTCCCGCGCAGGC
The DNA here is from genome assembly GCA_947302815.1 of uncultured Clostridia bacterium. Classification (GTDB taxonomy): domain Bacteria; phylum Bacillota; class Clostridia; order Saccharofermentanales; family Saccharofermentanaceae; genus Scatonaster. The sequence goes on from CAMYWO010000080.1 coordinate 4,187, forward strand.
TGTTCCTGCAGCACCTGCAGCAGCACTGGCTGAACCGGCACCCGTTGAGGCACCGGAAAAGACGATCGCCGAAGGATTGGAAGCCGGCACGAAGGTCACAGCAGCGCTAACAGAAGAAAAGAAAGAAGTGCTTTTCCCGTCGACGGGAAAGATGCCAGAAGGCGATGCCCCGATCCCTGCGATCGCGCAGATGCCGAAGCAGGAAGAGATCTCCGCAATGGCGCCCCCGCCGGTACTGGATGACTTAAGTGCTCCGCCGCCGGCTCCGGATCTGGACTTTATGGCGGCAGAACCGCCGGAGATCCCGATGCCGTCTGATGATGATGTACCCGAGGAGATCCCGCAGGAACCATCCGCACCTGACGCTGCGGAACTGGCACATACCCAGCCGACATCTCCGAACCTGCACAAGGCATTTTCCTCGGAGCATGTCAATGAGGGACAGAGCACGAATCTGGCCAAGGCAACAAGAAAGCCGGATGTGCGCGTTCCCGATATCCCAAGCAGCATTCTGATGCCGGAAGATACTCCGGCAACGGCACCCGCGCCGAAGCAGGCCCCGGTCTCCAACCTTCAGAAGGTGATCCACAATAACGGCGGCGATGCTTTTGCCGCGGCACGGACTGAGTTCCTGGACTACCTGAAGAAAGACTATACTTTCGAGTATATGTATATGTGCGACTGCAAGCTCACCTGGCAGGATCAGACCGTATGGTGCATCATGCCGGACAGCTTTGCCCAGAGCATCGACGATATCAAGGGCAACCCGATCATCATGACGCATCTTCTCTCGATCTGTCAGAAGCATGAGCCTTCCCTGATCCATGCGAACGTTACCACATCGCAGGAATTCAGCAAGAACGGCACATCGGCAGCGCCTGAAAACAATCAGCCGGACTGGGTCAAGGCAGTTGAAAAAGTAAGTGAAGAAAACGGTATACCGTTGACACATGTTAAAGATATGTAGTTTTATGTCATTAGATAATTAAGGAGGACTTAGAAATGGCAAAAGGTTTTCGTGGTGGATTCGGCGGCATGGGCGGCGGAAATATGGGCGCCCTGATGCAGCAGGCACAGAAGATGCAGCGTGACATCGAGACAGCAAAGGCTGAGATCGATGCACTGGAAGTAGACGCAACAGCAGGTGGCGGAGTCGTTAAGATCGTTATCTCCGGTACTCATGAGATCAAGTCTCTCGAGATCGATCCGTCCGCAGTAGATCCGGAAGATGTTGAGATGCTTCAGGACATGATCATCGCAGCTTACAACGAAGCAGCAAGAAAGCTCGCTGAGATCTCTTCCGAGAAGATGTCTAAGGCAACCGGCGGAGCGAAGCTCCCGTTCTGATTTCTTGAAAGAAGGACAGTAACATGGCCAGGTTTTCTCCAAGCGTTGCCAAACTGATTTCCGAACTTGGAAAACTCCCGGGCGTCGGGCCGAAGTCCGCCCAGCGCCTGGCTTTCCATATTCTTGCCATGCCGCAGGAAGACGTGAAAACTCTTTCGGACGCCCTGATGGAAGCGAAGACAACGACCCGGCTGTGCTCGATCTGTCAGAACTTCACTGATCAGGATCCCTGCCCGATCTGCTCGGATCCGAAGAGAGACAGAAGTACGATCTGCGTCGTGGAGAATCCCAGAGACGTCTCTACGATGGAGCGCATGCGCGACTATTCAGGACTCTACCATGTCCTGCACGGAGTGTATTCTCCTCTGAACAATGTGGGACTCGATGAGATCAAGATCAAGGAACTGATCGAACGTCTTCGCGAGAATCCCGAGACGAAGGAAGTTATCCTGGCGACGAACCAGACCGCAGAGGGCGAAGCGACAGCGATGTATCTCGGCCGTCTGATCAAGCCGTCCGGCATCAAAGTTACGCGTATTGCCAGCGGCCTTCCGATGGGATCCGATCTGGAATATGCGGACGACGTTACCCTGTCCAAAGCGATGCAGGCACGCCGCGAGTTCTGATCTTTATAATCTTCAGAAAAACAAAGAGACTGTCTCCGATGGAGGCAGTCTTTTTCATTCGGTATATCTTTATCTTCCGGATTACTTCTCGTCTGTCGTGAATACGGTCTCACCCGGCATAACCATACCAAGGGACTCTCTGGCGACTTCTTCTACATAATCGTCAGAACCGGCTTTTCTGGAACGTTCCATCGCATCGGCGTACTCCGCACTTGCCTGTGCGGCTGCGATGTCCAGTTCACGGGATCTCTTCTCAACACGGGCACGGACCTGACGGTCTCTGTTCAGGCGCACGAGAACCATCGCGAATACAATCACGAAGAACACGAATACGATGACTTTCCACACCGGAGATTTTTTCTGTCTGTGTTTCATAGCGCCCTTTCTGAGATAACAAATAATTTCATACATTATTTATCTCACAAAAAGGACGGCTTGTATCCGAAGAAAGAGTATTTGTAACGGAATTGTAAGTTACTCCAGTTCTTTTCCCTCGAGAAGCTCATACATCTCGGAGGCCTCTTCCTTGCGGACAGTCTCCTTGATCGCGAGCACGCGGAATCTCGTCTCCCCGTTACCGAACTTGATCGTGACGATGTCGCCGGTCTTCACCTCGGCGCCGGGCTTAACCACCTTATCGTTGATCATGACACGTCCGGCAGAGCAGACCTCGTTAGCGACAGTTCTTCTCTTGACCACGCGGGAAACCTTCAGATATTTATCGATACGCATATTTCTCTCCTTATCGGCTCCTTCCGGAGCCCTCTTCTCTATATTCAAAAAGAACTATTCTAAAAGCACTTATCCGATCAGCTTGATCATGAACCGGTCAAACGGGACCTTGTTGTCGGAGAACTGATCCTCGAAGAAAGTCGTCTGGTGAAACTGGGCGAATTCCCGGGTATTCTTCGACAGCCACAGCGGGAACGGGACATTCATCTCACGGCACAGCTGAACAAGTGCCTCATCCAGTTCTTTTACAAAGGAAACTCCCTCATGGGTATGCTCGACCACGTGCATCTGCAGGACCACGTTCATCTTGAAAGTCTTGCCTTCCAGCTTCATCTTTCTTTCTCCTTCACTTCCTTGTATCGGCTCTATTATACTCTTTTCAAGCATTTCGTGGTATTCTGTTGTTAGAATGAGGGAAAATCCGGTTTTTTAGGATACGTTGGAGAATACATGAAACACGTCTACGATCCAAACGCCAAGCGCGACATACTTTCCCGCACCCTGGACAGGAGATATCCGGTTTCCTACCCGAATCCCCGAAAGGTGCCGATACAGCTGATCCTGAACGGAAACAGCGTGCGTATCCGTGTCTTCGTGCGCTACACGTCCAAGATGTTCCGCTACTATCCGGGCACCAACATCACTTATGCCGATGTTGCCGAGGCCGGGATCCGCAGAAACTGGTCGGGCAAGTATCACATGTCATGGCTCGAGGATGACGGCTATGAGCTGGCGCGTGCCCATGCGAGCTACCGTGTGCTGACCCAGGACAATAACCCTCTCGACGAAGAGATGCAGCCGGATCCTTCTTCTGCACGTGTCACACTGGAATTCATCCGTTACCAGACACCGCAGGCCGTAAACGAATATCCCAAGCAGAGATTCATAAGGGTCAAGATGTCCTATTCCGAAAACCGCGCAGGTTATGTGACCAGCCCGGTCTGGCGATGGGGATGGGGATTCTTCAAGTCCTTCCAGCCGGAAGCGCTTACCCTGAACTGGTCAAGAAAACATCCGGGTATCGCGAGTATCCGTCAGAACAGTGACCGTCACGCATTCCAGCAGGAGTGCGCCCATGAGTTCGGTCACCTTTTAGGCATCGGAGACGCTTACGGCGCGAACTACCGCTTCTACTTTGAGGCCCCGGGTACCACGGACTTCATGATGAACCAGAACCGTCAGGTCAACCCGCAGGAACTTGAGATGGTGCTGACCGCACACCTCTATAACCGCATGCAGTATTTCCCGAAGCAGTTCCACTTCGGAACGTACTTCCGCGGCATGCGCCGTCACTATAAAGTGAACCATCCTCCGAAATCCAAGAAAAAATGAACAACTTGTTAAATTTGCGTTTTACGGTCGCTTTTTTGTGTTTTTCAAAACGCTTTGAGGTTGTCTGATGATAGAATCCGTTGTAGAATAGTCACATAAACATCCCGAAAAGGATATGTGAAGGATGTGAATCCTATACAAATAAGGGGTCCGCATCAAAGGAGGTTCATATGAAAAAGTGTCCAGATTGTGGTATGACGATTGCGAATCAGGCGATCAGATGTCCGAAGTGTAAGTATGATTTTACAGATGGTCAGGGAAACGTACAGGGCGTTCCTACAACTTCAGCTTCTTCCGGCAGCGGTGTTGTTGCTAAGGGTACTGTAGTTGGTGCGATCATGCCGATGATTATGGTCACCAAAGATAACGTTGATGAGCTCTATGCTGATCTTAAGTCCAAGATCATTAAGAGAAAGACCGAGTTCGATCACTTTATCGATTTCCTCGAGAACCGTACTTCCTGGCTGACAGCTCCGGCTGAGCTCGAGGGACCTCTCGCATTTGAAAAAGGACTTCTCATTCACTCTGTTGGTGTTGCGAAGCAGCTCCTCCGCATCAAGGATACCCTGATGCCGCAGCTCGACGACGAGTCCGCGATCATTATGGCTCTGTTCCACGATGTAGGTAAGGTCGGTGTTGAAGGCAAGCCTCTGTTCCTCCTCGAGGAGAAGACGACTACTTCTACACTGGGTCTGTCCTTCGGCGGACGTTCCCTCTCCGTAGCTCCGACATATACTATCAACCCGAAGCTCGTTCACATGAGTGTCGGTGTAAGATCTCTCTTCCTGGTCTCCCAGTACATGCTCCTGTCCGATGACGAAGCACAGGCGATCAGCTATCAGGGCGATATGGAACTGATAGGCGGCAAGGAGAATCCGTACACCATGGTTCTGCAGACAGCTAACAAGTGGCAGACCAAGATCTATGAGAACGAAGAAGTTGTTAAGCAGTACAACTTCGCAGCTTCCGTAGCTAAAGACTAATATTTCTTCAGTTTCTTTTTCCTTTCTTTTTCACCCCGGTGTTTCTCCTTTCTCACCGGG
>CAMYWO010000081.1:0-8665 GCA_947302815.1 uncultured Clostridia bacterium
CCGCGACAGCTGAAATGGTCTCCCGTAAGATCTCGCTGAAGGTCATGACACTTTCTAACAGTAAGCAGAAGGTCAACGATGTTCTCGGTAACCCGGTTGAGATCGCAGTTGCCGTTATGTGGAAGGTCTCCGATACCGCGAAGGCCGTATTCAATGTGGACAACTTCAAGGAGTACCTCTCCCTGCAGTGCGACACCGCAGTAAGAAACGTTGTTAAGATCTATCCTTACGATGTCACCGACAACGTCGATACCACAGGCGACGGCGAGGCGGATGACGGTTCCCTCAGAGGTTCCACAGAAGTCGTCGCAAGACGTATTAAGGAAGAGATCCAGAGCAAGGTTTCTGATGCCGGTCTTGAGATCGTTGATGCACGTATCACCTACCTCGCATATGCACCGGAGATTGCAGCGGCGATGCTGCAGCGCCAGCAGGCTTCCGCAATCGTTGATGCAAGAAAGCTCATCGTTGACGGCGCCGTCGGCATGGTCGAAATGGCACTTGAGAGATTGTCCGAGAAGAACACAGTCGAACTGGACGAGGAACGCAAGGCGGCAATGGTTTCTAACCTCCTGGTCGTACTGTGCGGTAACAAGGAAGCCCAGCCGGTCGTAAACTCCGGAAGCCTCTACTGATTAGCAAGGAGTCTAAACGATGGCAGAGAAGAAACAGGTACCGCTCAGACTCTCGGCGAAGCTCTATGATGCCATCGCCGCATGGGCGGAAGACGACTTCCGTTCCGTCAACGGACAGATCGAATATCTCCTGACCGAGTGCGTCAGGCAGAGAAAGAAGAACGGCAAATATGTATCCGACGAGCTGGATAAGCCACTCGACATCGACATCGAGTGAAGTCTCCTTCTCAGTCGGAGCACAAAGACGCCGGGACTGAACACATCAGACTAATCGCAAAAGAGGCGGTCTCCTTACCGGGACCGCCTCTTCTCATTTCATCGGTTACTGAAAGCAAACTTCTTCTCAGCCGGAAAAACTAATCGCCGTACTGGATGTTATCGAATACATCAGTTTCCTTAATACCGCCGATATTTCCGGTCGGAACTTCACCCTGCGTCTCCGTTTCATTGAGGGTATACTCGACCCAGGCATAGTAGTCTTTATCATGATTCTTAGAATCAGGCTGTGAGATCTTGAACAGAGCCTCGTTTTTATCGATATTGTATTCGATGAACTCATACACCATTCCTTTCGGGATCTTCGTCTCTTTTCCCTTCGTCTTCGTATCCATGTCATAGAGGACCGCGGGAAGTTCCTTGTCGCTGGTACCGATGAAATAATTGTTGTCGTAAGCATTCGATACCACCTGAGGAATGCCCTTGACACCGACCACAGTCCAGTAACGGTACATCTCTCTGAGCCCTAAGAAATGCATAGTCTCTAACCTGGCAATGTGTGACGGATCCATACCGGTCGGATTCTCCCAGGCATTCATAGGGAACGGCACACATGCTTCGATGGTCTCCATCGACAAGTCGTCATTTACACGAATACCAACGGCACCACCATCGATTACGGGATACAGATATCTGCCGTCATCCGCCTGAACGAATGAATATCCGAACCAGTTGTAAGATGTATATGTCAGCTGATTGTCGTTAATACTCAGGATACAATCCTGCGCACTGCCGTAATCATCTCCTAAAGCCGGAGTCTTTCGGAGAATATCTAGTTTACCGTCGCCGTCAATATCCCAGTAGATCGGCTCCCCTTTTTCAGAGGTAATCATATAATACTCCGGAACATGTTCGAAATAATCCAGATTGAACGCATCCGGATACTTGTAAACAGGGATGGAGAATCTATCCGGATTAGCGTAGTATTCGCTGTCCTGCTTCATCATTACCTCGATCCGGTCATAGTAAAGCCGGAATTCGAGCTTGTCGTTTTCGATCAGATCATGACGGTTCTGTATACAAGTGGTCTTCATGTAATCCGTCATATTTACATCCTCATCGTAACGGATCTCTTCCGAAAGGACTTTCTCGAAAAGTGCTTTATCCGCAACCACATCCGAAAGCGTGATCACCTCACCTGTTTCAGGAGAAATGTTTACTACCTTATCCTCAATGCCTTCATAATCGGATTTCGCGTGACGAATATAGTATTCGAAGGTGATGACCTTCGTATCCGCGCGATGAAGAGTAATATTGAATTCCGCATATGATCCTTCCGAATCCGGATAAGCCGACTCATCGATTTCCTTCAGCCGTTTGCATTCCTTATCGTAGTCGGAAATGATGTTATTTATCAGAGGCGCCTGCACATCGTCAAGCCCCGCCTGGATCTCCGCATACTCATCCCCTTTGATAAGAAGCTTATCATACTGATAACCCGTACTGGGAATGACAGCTACCAGGTCTCCATCCTCATCTTCAAAATAATCTTTCTCAGTGGGTTTTCTCGGATAGAAATAATCCGACGCGGTCACCTTCTCGATTGAAAGATAGGACTGGTCCCTCACGATCTTCACTTCTACCTCCGGCATCTCCGTACTGGTTTCCGAGGTGGTCGTATCCTCACTCGAAGATGTCGGCATCTCTTTTACGGATTCTGATACTTCCGTGGATGAATCACTGACCGAAGACACAGTAGTTTCTTCAGAATTTTTCTTCTTGCATCCTGCGGAAAAACAAATTGCCAGACAAAGCAAACACGCTACTGAACGTTTCATAATTATTCCCCAATACCTTTCTTGTTTATTCCCAACCCCTAAACCCTATTCAAGCATCTTTCCCGCCGGTTGACAATAACCTTGAGAAAGATTCTTCTGCTGAAAAACTCTATACCTGCCGTTGAATGCACGTTCTCCCTGCTATGCTATAATAATTTTCGAAAAGCACTATCAGGAGGCTACTATGAAGCAGTTACCGCCACTTCCGGATTACAACAATTGTCTTGTAAATCTGGCCAGCTCGATGCTCGTTCATTTCGGTGCGCAAGCTTCTGCACCGACCCTTCCTCTCGCCGATTCTTATCTGGCGAAGGACTATAAGAATGTGGTCGTTCTGCTTCTCGATGCCATGGGTGTTTCCATTCTGGAAAAGCACTTGTCCGAAAACGGCTTCTTCCGTTCCCATCTGGCAGGATCCTACAGTTCGGTCTTCCCTCCGACGACAGTTGCCGCAACGACTTCCGTGACCAGCGGTCTTTTTCCAGATGAACATGCCTGGCTCGGCTGGGACTGCTACTTTCCGGAGCTCAGAAAGAATGTCACCGTCTATACCAATTCCGACCAGATGATCGAGGCCGGAAGTCCTTTTAGCATCGAAAAAGAATCCCGCCCCGGCGACTATGACTGCCCGGCGGTAGAAGAAAGACGTCCGGCTGCGGATTTCCATGTAGGCTTCACGTATACACCTTATGAGAGCATAGTTACGAAGATGGAAAAGGCTGGTTCGAAAGCCTACTTCTCTTCCCCCTTTGTCGAGCCGAATCCGCAGGATCTGGAAGCGATCTTAGACCGTGTCGCCAATCTCTGCAGCGAACCCGGAAAGAAGTTCATCTATGCTTACTGGAATGAGCCGGACGGCACCATGCATAAGACCGGAACAGTCAGCAAAGAAACACACGAGGTCATCACGGAGCTGGAAAAGAAAGTCGAAGAGTTTGCCGAAGGACTTTCCGATACTCTTCTTTTCATCACGGCAGACCACGGTCATATGGACAGCAGGAACCTCTGTATCCTCGATTATCCGGAGATCATGAAGTGCCTTGTCCGCATGCCGGGTATTGAACCGAGAACACTGAACCTGTTCATTAAGGATGAATATAAAGATGAATTCCCGGTGCTTTTCGAGAAGACATTCGGGGATAAGTTCTGGCTCGTTCCGAAAGAAGAAGTCATCGAAAGAAAACTCTTCGGTCCGGGTACGGAGCATCCGCAATTCCGCGACAAACTCGGCGATTTCCTCGCCATCGCGATCTCGGACACTTCCCTCTTCAACACCCATGTCGAGGCAAAGCTAATGCCCGGCGGACATGCAGGTCTTTCGAAAGAAGAACTCGAGATCCCGCTGATCGCAGTCGAGCTGAAGTAATTCTCTCCTTTCGCACATATTAAACTCCGACACAATATCCGTGAAGTTTGGTATACTTGATTCATGCATATACATGACCGATCATGAATTGGCGAAAGAGGTATTTTATGACAAAGGCTGACAGATATCTGGTGGACGATATTCATAACATTCTGGAAAACGGATATAAGGACGAGAATCCGCGCCCGAAGTACGAGGATGGCACGCCGGCCTATACGATCAGTGTCAATCACGTCATGAGAAAATACGATCTGAGCAAGGGCGAGTTCCCGATCAGCACGCTTCGCCGTCAGGCCTGGAAAACAGGCATCCGCGAGATCTTCACGATCTATCAGAAGCCGACGAACGTTCTTTCCGAGATGGCCGAAATGAAGGTCACCTGGTGGGATCCGTGGGATATCGGCGACGGAACGATCGGCCAGCGTTACGGTGCGACCGTGAAGCGCTACGATCTTCTCAACAACCTGATCGCCGACATTAAGAAAGACCCTTACGGAAGAAGAAAGATCATGTCGCTCTGGCAGGAGGCCGACCTTCGTGAGACTCCCGGTCTTGCACCGTGTGCTTTCCTGACGATCTGGAATGTCCGCGGCAAGTACCTCGATATGGTCATGGTCCAGAGATCCGGCGATATGCTCACCGCTTCCGGTGCCGGCGGCATTAACGAGATCCAGTATGCCGCGCTTCTTCTCATGGTCGCAAGGACCACGGGCTATGAAGCCGGTGTCTTTACACACTTCGTTGCAAACGAACAGATCTATGACCGTCATATCGATAATGCGCATGAGCTTCTCCGCCGCGCTGACGAAGCCAATGTTATGGCACCTGTAGCATCCGGCGAGGTCAAGACTCCGAACCTGATCCTGAATAAGGAGCCGGGCTGCGATATCACTTCGATCACTGTCGAAGACTTTGAGATGCAGAACTACGAGCCGATGCAGCCGCAGCTGACCTTTGAGCTGGGTATCTGAGGAACTTCTATGCCGCATAACATCTATCCTGAACACGACATCAACCAGGTCTTTGACTGGATCCACAGAACGCTCTCTTCCGGAAACGTTGCAGACAATGCTCTGGACGAAATGTCATTTCTCAACCGTCTCTTCGCGGCCCTTCCGGTCGAAGCGGTCGAGTACGGCATGCAGTTCCTGCATGGGAAAAGAGACCTTCCGAAGGCATGCGATGAGATCCTGCCTCTTTATATCCGTTTCGTAAACCTCGTCGATTACTGCGAGGTCATTGAAGCCTTAAAAGAGATCCCGAAGAATCCGACGCCCGAAGAGCTCAATGTGCGCATCAAGATGCACGGAAAGCTCGACGAAATGGAAGAGTGCTTTTGCAAAAGCCTTCTCGGGTTTGCCTTCAATAAGGACGTTTCCTCAGGCAAGTCCGAACCGGAACCGGTCCCCGAGGACTCCGACAGCGCTGAAAGCACTGATGATAAGGACGAAAGCGGAAATCTTCACCTAATGAACAGCATCGCACCTGTATTCGTCTGCGAAGACCCGATGAAGACCGCACTCTTTTATGAGACGAAGCTCGGATTCCACGCGAGCCATCTCGATGACGAATCCATGCCGCACATCCGTCTTAAGAGAGACAACATCGAAATCATCCTCGTAAAGAAAGAAGAGGATGAAACGGTCTCCCGTTCATCCTCTCATTACGATCTTTATATCTTTGTCTCCGAGCCCATGATGCTCCAGCTCGAGCTTCAGGGAGCCGGCGTCGAATTCCTGAAATTACTTGAAGAATCAGATACGGTCCATACCAACCGCGAATTCATTTTCAAGGATGTCGACGGACGACGCATCTGCGTTTCTCAGAGAGACACGTGATCAGGAAAAATCACTGACATTCCAGGTTCTGCCCCACTCATCGGACATCTCACCTGTCGCTGTATTTGCAAATACCTTTGCAACCAGAGCATTAGCAACATTTCCGTCTCTTGATCTTACATCAAAGGAGAAACCAGTCTCTGTCTCCTCGATCTGAGAATCGAATACGATCAGGTTCAGCTTCTGACCTGCATCCTTCTCATAGAAAGCAAATGCAGCGTCGATGTACTTCTCTGCCTTCGCATAGAGGCCATCATGTTCTGCCTCTGTAGCAGGGGATTCAGGCGTAGCTTCTGTCGTAGTCTCCGGTTCTGTAGTCGGAACTGTAGTTGTTTCAGATGTCTCTACAGGAGTTGTCTCAACAGGAGCTGTGGTCATTTTCTCTGTAGTCTCCGCTGTTGTCGTAGTCTCGGAAGCCTTCTCCTCAGAAGAATCAGAAACGGCTGCTGTGGTCTCAGTCTCTTCCTTCGATGTCTCTTTATCTTTAGACTTACATCCGCTGACAGCAACTGCTGACATCGCCATGCAGAGTACGAGCATTGTGCATATAATTGTTTTTCTTTTCATATTTATCCTCCAGATACTTAAATCAGTGACTATTCTACCATTACGGGAATGGAATTCTATAAGTAAACTGTCATAAAAAAATAACTCTTCTGAGAATCATTATCTACAGAATGCTATAATAAGGACATGTTTAAAGATCCACAGGAGGATTTCTCATGAACAGATTAAAAAGAATACTCATCTGCGTACTCACACTGTCCGTCGCCGTCGGCATGGCCGGATGTAAGAAGAGCGGCAAGTTCTCCCACTCTTCTTTTAAGAACGCCGCGAAGAAATGCAACGCAGAAATCATAGACGATGTCGTCGACTTTGCAAAGAAAACCAACCAGCTGTCCGGTTACTCCCTCTTTATCTCAAAGTCCGGAAGTTCCGCCCAGTCCCTGTTCGAGAGCCAGGTCACAAGCAAATACAGCATGCCGGAGATCAAGGAGATCTCCACGTTCATCAGCATGCCGGATGAGGAAAGCATGTGCTATGTCAGCATGGTCACATTCGCAGACGAAGCAGAAGCCAACAACATGTACAGGTCAAACTGCGAATTAGTTAAGGGAAGCATTATCGGAAATGACGGTTATTCCTATCAGCTCAGTTATTCCGAGGCAGACGGCAGAATCCGTCAGGCAGGTGCTTATCAGGACGGAAAGACCGTAATCTACGCGATCTCCGAATGTCCGGGTTCGAAAGAGTTCAACGATCTTAACACCATCTGCAGTGAAATGGGGATCAAGTCTCCCGCAGAAGCCGGAAAGCGCTGAAACGGCTAAGTTTTGATCGCTATTCATAAGAAAGCGCTGATTCAAAGCACAACGCGAAGGAAACTTGCGCGATATTTGACAGTTTCTAAAAAAATCGACCTGAATGACTAACGGTAGTCTTCCGTTAGTCATTTCTCGTTTCACAGATCCTTGTATGACTAATGAAGATGCTCCAAAAGCACTTCTCCTCGCTCTATTGGTCATTTCATTGCCCACTTTTGAGAATGTGTCAAACAATATGACCAATACGGTGCTTTTCGGACGGATTCCAAGTTTTCATTGGTCATCTCACTTACTGACTAATGGAAAATGACCAATGATATAGAAGCATTTGTCATTTCTTAGCCCAAAGCACTTTCAATGGCAAATAAGAAGCTATCCCATTGCTTGAGATAGCTTCTTCATTTTGAATCAGTTTTAGCGAAAGCGATCAGCCGTCACTTCAAGAACCATGGATCGGGGGTACATCGACACCCGGTTCTCCCTCCACACTTTCGGTAATTACATCTACTTCATCAAAAGTGATTATATCTATCCGCATTTTTTCGTACTCTTGCATACCCTTATCTCCTTATCATAAGTTATTGCCATTATGTGCATTGTAATAATCCAGTGCCGCTCTATGGTAGAAATAATACGCGATCAGTGAGGTCTGTTTCCAGTTTCTCTCATCATAATCTTCCATAGGAATAACGAACCACACATCATAAACATAAGACATCGGGCAGGCTTTAAGAGTAGCCACACCGGAAGAAGTAGTGATCGTTACCGTCTGAAGATCATTCAGGTTCTGCGGGGCAATGCCCTTGATCGTATACTTCAAATACTTCTTTCCGGAGATAGTCACTTCACCTGAGGCTGTCGCGCCTTCCACAGATTCAACTGTCTCATTATCATCCAGACAGATATAGAAGTGCAGAGCGGTATCCGAAGTCAGTGTCAGGGAATACATCACATCGTTGATTCCGGCGCTCTCCGTTCCTTCCTTACTGAAACGGTTGATATACCGTTTAATTGGATCTTCATTGAATGTATCCATTCCTGCCCACGGGATTTTGCCATGAGAAGGCATACCATCTGTCCAGCCGGCCATCTGGAAATCGTAACCATAGCACCAAAGAGCATTGATAAGGCCTTTTTCATCATCATACGTTCCTGTGGTATCATCCGCCACAGTGTGAATATAATCCATCGCCGAGTAGACATCTTTGATGGTATTACCATCTCCATAATGGAGAGTTACGGAAATCGTATCAGCGAGTTCCAGCGGATTGAGATAGAACGTAAAGAACGCCTGACCGTCTTCCAGCTTTGTCGCCGCCGAATAATTCACTCTCTTTGTTCTTCCATCACTGCACTTGAACATCACATACGAGGTACTCGGATCAACAGCTTCCGGATACTTTACAACGAAACGCACACCGATCTGGCCTGTAAGTTCCATACCATG
>CAMYWO010000082.1:0-8607 GCA_947302815.1 uncultured Clostridia bacterium
CAATGGAGTTGGTACCATCGGGAAGACGACGCGGTGGTACTAAATAGTGCTTTTCGAGTAGTTTGGTACCACAGAGGAAATAAAAAGGTGGTACTAAACAGTGCTTTTCGAGTAGTTTGGTACCACAGAGGAAATAAAAAGGTGGTACTAAACAGTGCTTTTCGAGTCGCTTAGTACCATTCGGGGATCAAAACAGTGGTGCTAAACACAATACTGCGCGCATTTTAGTACCTCTTACGTGCGAAAAGCACTTTCAACCATCACGGGAATCCGCATTCCGCATTTCCCCATGACCAGCATTCCGGCGCCCGTAAAGATCGAAAGATCAGAAATCTGCCTTGTGGAACCGTGTGGTCTCCTTCGTTTCCTCGTCAAACAGGTACGAATCAATTTCTGCAGTTACCTGATTCACCGCATCATTCTTCGGAGAAATCATCGGCGTCATCTCATCCTCCTCGACTCTTCGCCCTGTTTTACCCGCCTCATAGTGGGTATTGCTATGCACCTTGCACCCAAAGAGGTAAAACTCACTTCCGACCAGATAAACCTGGTTCCCGTCTTTATCTTTTTTGCTGGTGAGCCCGTGCACCTTGCGGTATTCATACACACCGAGAACAGGGCCGTAGCACCTTGTGCCGCCGTCTTTGATCATTCCCTGATTTAGTGGAAGAACGAAAAGGACCAGGAATATCGGGAGCAGGATCAGAATAATGATCCCTCTCTTGATCCACTTTTTGTATCTCTCGGGAAACACTATTCGCTACCTCCTACTTCAGAAGCAGCCACAGCCCGATCACCAGAAGCACAATGCCCCCAATGATCAGAAGCCACAATAGCGGTGATTTCCCCTTGGTAAAAGCACCTGTCGTGTCCTTGATCTGCCTGTTCATCTCACGAAGGTTCTGGTCGATCTGCGCATCGACCTGCATCTTGACCTCCGCGCGGTTCTGGTTGACCCACTCACGGTTCGCCTCGAGCTGTTTCTTAAGGAGCTCGTCGGAGTTCTGGCGCTTCTTCTCGAGGTCCTGCTCCAGATGCGGGTTCACCGCGTTACAGAACGGGCAGTGCGTATACGGCCGTTCAAAAGGCTCGCCGCACTTGGGGCAGTAACCGTATTTCGCTCTTTCTTCCGCCATTTCCCGTCTCCTCATTCTCCGGCAAAAGCACCCGTCGGGGAACCTTTAGTTCTCCTCGGTCGCGGCAGTGGTCTCTGAAGTTTCCGGCTCCTGTCCTTCTTCTTTCTTCTCCGCCGCGGAGAATCCGACCGGCAGCCATACCTCACCGGTCTCGGAGCCGATCTGATCGATAGAGGAATAGTAAGGCATCGGAAGACGTCCGTAGAATGAAGCCTTGCCGGTAAGTATGTCGCTTACGGCGTTACCGCCCTCAGAGCCCGGCAGATAGCACATGACGACCTCGTCCCAGTCAGCAGCATAATCGGAAATCAGAACATTTCTTCCGGCCACGATCAGCGTGATGACCGGCTTCAGTTCCTTCTGCTCGCTCTTTTTCTTGCCTTCGTTACTCTTCTTATACTCAGCGACTTTCGCAATCGCTTCCTTATTTCCGTCAAGTGCCAGGGCTCCCGTGATCGACAGATCCTCGGTATCACCATACCACTCTGCGTACGGCTTCTCACCTACGCAAAGAAGGATCACGTCACATTCTTCCATCTGCTCCGGATCGGTCACGATCTCGAATCCGATCTCCGCAGAGCTGGCCTTCAGCGCTTCCATGATCGTCGGGCCCTCGGTGCACCAGCGTCCGCCCTCGGCATCCGCATCGGTTCCGCCCTGCCACAGATATGTCCAGCCTCCGCAAAGCACACCGGAATCATCCGCAGCCGGTCCCATGACATAGACCTTCATGCCTTCAGTAAGAGTGATCGGTCCATCCTCCGGAAGAACCAGTGGAACCATGGACTTCTGTGCCAGTTCTCTGGCCACCGAGTGCGCGTGATCGCTGTTCCATTCGTAGGAAGGAACACGGTTCTCGAGGAAAGGATCTCTGAAAAGACCCAGATCCATTTTCAACTGCAGGATATGTGTGACCGCCTCATCGATGCGCTCCATCGGGATAGATTCCTCATTGATCGCCTCGATAAGATAGTCTCTTGTCTCCGCGTAATGCTCGCCTTCCATCAGCATGTCGCAGCCGGCGTTGACGCAGAGGATAACATTCTCCTTATCGCTCGCTCCGGAGCAGTTATGCAGCGACTCCCAGTCGGAAAGGATCACGCCCTTGAATCCGAGGTCCTCACGCAGACGGCGGATGAGCTCTGTATTCTCGTGCATTTTCTTTCCATTCAGCGAAGAGTGGGACAGCATGATCGACGGAACACCCGCATCGATCAGTTCCTTATACACGGCCAGCTGCTTCTGGATCTCTTCTTCCGTCAGCTTCGCATCGCCACGGTCGATCAGGTTCTCGCCCTCACCGGTTCCGTATACCACATTTCCGTCACCGAGGAAATGCTTCGGACACGGAGCGATGCCCTGTGTCTGCAGGCCCTTCGTATATGCGAGCGCGTGCTTGGTCACAAGCGCCGTGTCAGTGGAATAGGATTCATACGTACGTCCCCAGCGCGGGTCCTGCGCCGTCGCTACACACGGTGAGAATGACCACAGGAAACCGCAGTGCATCATGTCGGAGCCCGTGAGGATACCCATCTCATAGGTCAGCTTCTCGTCATCGGCCGCGCCGATATTGATATTCTGCGGAAAAATCACTGATCCCCTGGCCTCAAGTACACCGTGGGTACAGTCGTTTGCATAGATGAACGGGATACGCGTATCCGAAAGAAGAGCCGCGTCCTGATAGCGGAAAACGACCTCCGCCCACTCTTCCTGCGGGCTCGCCGGCCACTCCGGATAATGGGAAAGTACGGATCCGTAGCAGTTCTTCTGCATCTCATCGAGCGGCATATTATAGTTCGCGCCCTGCACCATCTGGTTGGCCTTCTCTTCTACTGTCAGAAGTGCGCAGACCTCCTCTGCGGTAAGTCCTTCAAACTTCGGGTTTATGCAGTGATAAGGCGGAAGCGTCTCTTCCGTCTCGGTCGGCTCTGTCTCCACTGTCGTCACCGTCGGTCTCGGCAGATCGGCCGGGAGAGTCTCTTCATGTTTCTTCGGTGCGCTGCAGGACGAGAGGATCATGCTCATCGTCGTCAGGATCAGAATGGAACGGATCGTTCTTCTTTTCATTGTTTCTCTTTCTCCTTTTCCTAGTCAAAAGCACCGTTACCGGTGCTTTTCGGGCGTCATGCACGGACGCTCTGTTACCTCTCAAGCGTCTCTATGGCAATGATGCCGGGGATATTGTTGATATACTGTCTTATCTTCTCATGATCGACCTTCTGCCTCGGACGGACGGTCAGGATGACGGAGTAGACCGAGTGGGTATCATCTCTCTGACCCGTGGCCGCGAGGTTGCTGATCACCATGCGCTGGTCCTTGCAGTAACGCATCACGTCATTAAGTGCGTTCTTGTCGTTATACTGCAGAAGGATCTGGAACGCTTCGTTGTGCGCGATCTTGCTGCCCAGTTTGGAAAAAAGCGTCTGGGCGATAAGCACCAGAGCCGTACCGAGGATCGCGCCCTCATAGAAACCGGCGCCGACGGCAAGACCGATGATACCGCAGGTCCAAAGTCCCGCCGCAGTAGTAAGACCCTTGATCTTCTTATTGTTGAGAACGATGATCGTTCCTCCGCCGATGAAACCGAGTCCGGATACGACCTGCCCGCCGAGTCGCGAGATGTCGGTCGGAAGATGCATATTGAGATAAAGGTAAATGCCGGTCATCGAGGCAATGCACGCGCCGACACATACCAGGATATGGGTACGGAAACCGGCGGGACGGTTCTTATAAGAACGCTCCATACCGATCACTCCTCCCAGAAGCATCGCCATAAACATACGGATCAGTGTACTCAGTGTGGTGATATCTCTTATTCCATCGAAAATACTCAGCATACAGGCTCCTCCATCACGAAATCAGTTCGTGCAGCGAGAGCACGCAGGGGAGTTCCACGATTGAAGAGAGCATCTCCGAGTGGGACGATTTTTCTTTACTCATCTTCATAGTGAAGATCGCGGACGGATAGTTATTCTCGTCGACTTCTTCCAGGTCGATATCATACAGCTTCGCGCCCTGTTCCTCGATCGTTTTCTTGATCATTTCCATGTCCGAGGGATTGATATACTTGATCGTGATCGTGATATTGCGGAGACGTCTCTTATAGAGGACTTCCAGAGGCTGCAGCACTTCCATCGAAAAGACGATGATGACGATCGCCGGAATGACACACTCATAAAAAGCCGCACCGGATGCGATACCGAGAACTGCCGCGGCGAAAAGGCCGATTGCCGAGGTAAGTCCGCTGACCTGCTGGTGCGCAGAAGCAACGATCGTACCGGCGGCCAGGAAGCCGATACCGGCGAGCACCTGTGCCGAGAAACGGGAAGCATCAAACTTCATGCCGACAAGTTTCACCGCGTCTATCCAGCCGGTGTTAAGCATCTCACTCTCATAAAAAGAAATCAGAAGTGTCAGTGCCGATCCGATACTGATCAGCATATATGTGCGAAGCCCGGCATTACGTTCCTTCTTTTCACGGCCGTAACCGATGAGCGCACCGGATGTCATCGCAAGCAAAAGCCGTACCACAACGGATGCGAAGTTAAACTCTTTCAGATAACTAAAGACTTCTTCCACCCTGATACGACTCCTCTATTACAAAATCACTTTTTCCACGTCACATTTTAGCATAAAAGCACCCTGCGGTCACCACGTTTGCGGAAGAAGCCGCATCGCTCTTTTCACTTTTTGTAGATCGGATTCTTGAGACGGTCGGCCATCTCCTCTTTCGGAAGCGGACAGTCATAGTAATAGCCCTGAATGATCTCGGCGCCCAGCGACTTGAGCGTCTCTACCTGATTCTCCAGTTCGACGCCCTCGGCGACGATCTTCAGACCGATCGACCGTGCCATCTTTATGATGTGGTCGAGGATCGCCCGGTCTTTCGAATGGTCGTGATCGATAAAGCCCTTGTCGATCTTTACGGTGTCAAAGGAGATCTCGCGGAGGACGGCCATCGAAGAGTTCGCGCTTCCGAAATCATCGATCGAAGAGCTGAAGCCTCTTTCCTTTAAGCCATCAACAAATTTCTTCATGACAGAGATCGGGAATTCATCCGTCGTTTCCGTGATCTCGATCTCGATCAGGTACTTGGGCACACCGCTCTCCGCAACGATCCTGTCGATCGTTGCCGCCAGATCCGGATCTGCCAGATTTCTTCTCGAGAAGTTGATGGAGACCGGCGGAACAGAGATCCCCTCCTCCAGCCACTTCGAGATATCTCTACAGATCTTCCGGAGCATCAGAAGGTCGAGTTCGCAGATCGAGTCATTTCTCTCCATAACATGGATAAACTCACTCGGGTGGATGATCTTCCCGTCATGCCTCCAGCGGGCAAGCGCTTCCGCACCGCAGAGCGTGTTCGTCCGGCAGTTGACCTTCGGCTGGTAGTACGGCTCAAACTCCTCATTCTCAAGTCCTTTACGGATCATCAGTTCGAAGTGTTTCTGCTCCTCGATCTCATCCATGAGTTCACGGGTCATGTACGTGACAGGATGGGCGGAGACTCTCCGTGTATGCTCGAGTGCCGTATTGGCGTAAGATATGACATCCTCTGCGATGATATCCATATTATCGACCTCATATACGCCGGATCTCGCGGAAAGATGCTCCTCATAAGTCTTCCCCGAATCATCCGTAAAACTGATCATCATATCGGAAAGCTTTACCAGGAATCCCGGCAGATTCTTTTTCAGGATGACAGCGATAAACTGGTCGCCATACTGTCTTCCGAGGATCTCCTCATCCGACAGGGCTTCGCTGATCGCCTCTGTATACGTCGTCAGCACCCTGTTGCCGGTTTCCGCGCCGTACTTACGGTTGATGGAAGAGAAACGGAAAATATCAAAACTGATTGCCGCATATTTCAAGATCTCCGGCTTCCCGGTCAGATTCCGGAGCCACTCGATGCAGCTGCTCTCATTGGCCACGCCGGTTCGGAAGTCCGTCCTCGCCGCGACCCGGATCTGATGGTTCTGATGCACGATGTTCTCGACAAACATGATATTGACCGACAGCGCGATGCCGATATCCATGTATGCGAATCCGAAGAAAAAGAACTGCAGGAATGCGCCCAGGATCGGAAGCAGGAAGTAAGAACAGATCGCAAGAAAGCGGTTCAGAGCGATCCTCTTCCTGTACTGGATCAGGATCGAAAAGATAAAACACATGCCGAAGATCGCGATGAAGCCCGATAGCGGGAAATACTCTCCGCGCTTATAGTTATTCGCCTCATCGATCGCATAGTAGAGATTGGTGAACTGGGACACAATGACCATCACCATGCCGATGACAGCGATCACAAGGACAAGAATATTCCTTATTCTCGTCGGGGCGTCCCGTCTTATGCTGAACTTTCCGAAAAGCACTATAGAGGTGTAGACGACCACTCCACCCAGGAAGAGGTCACAAAGAAGGAATACCGCCAGGTTGGATGCTCTTTCTGCGATACTGAAGAAAGCCCCTTCCCTGCCATCGGAAACAAATGCGAAAAAATCAAAAAAGAGAAGAAGCCCCGCCATGATGTTCAAAAGCGTGACCACAACTCCGGCCTTCCTGTCGCGGCTGTTTTTCAGCGCGCAGAGGAGCGCTGCCATAAAGCAGAATATCGATTCAAAAAGCAGAAAAGCGACATGGATCGACAGGATATCTACCAAAGCAACGGACCCTCCTTCCTTGCACTTAGTATGAAAAACCTGATTCTTGTTCTAAATCATTATACTATGCTTGAAAATGTATGTTCAATTTATGAATTTTAACGCTTGAAAAACTTTCTGTGAAATAAGAAAATACTAGTTATGGAAGATTGCTTAGTTTATTTCTTTACAGGGTTTCTCGACAGCGGAAAGACATCATTTATTCTTTCCTGGCTTCGTGATGGAAGTTTTTCCGACAAAAGAGTCCTCGTCCTTCTTACCGAAGAAGGCGAAGTCGAGTTTCCCACCGAGGGCGAACCGCCCTGCAAGGCCCTGAAGATCGTGTCTGCCGAGACCGAAGAGATTACAAGGGCGAATACATTCAACCTTGATTCCCAGTTCCATCCGGACGTAGTCCTCATCGAGTGGAACGGTTCTGTTTCCCCGGCGAAGTTCTTCGACGAGGTCGATGTGCCCGACCGCTGGGCTCTGGCCGCCGCGATCACGATCGTGGACGCCTCCACCTACAATGACTATTACCGCAACATGCAGACCATGTTCGCGGACTACTACCGCTTCTGCGACAACGTCATCTTCAACCGCGTCGATCCGGAAGTAAACAACATACCTAAGCTCCGCGGTTCGGTAAAATCACTGAACCCCGCCATGAATCTGTCCTTCTTCGATATGGACGGAAACATGATCGATATCGGGGACTTCCTCCCCTACAATCTCGACGACGATCCGTGCGTCATCGCACCTGACGACTTCGGTCTCTTCTACACCGATGCGCTCGACAACGTCCAGAGATATAACGGCAAGCGTATCACCGTGACCGGCGAGGCCACCCTCATGAGAGAGCACAGAAAGGAAGCTTTCGTACTCCAGAGAAAGGCCTATACCTGCTGCGCCAACGACATCGGCATGATCTCCCTTCTCTGCCTTCACAAGGTCAGAGGCGGTTTCCCCGAGGGCAAGTGGCTCAAGGTCACCGGCCGGATCGGATTCTTCCGTGATGACTCCCAGGGAACTCCTGTCGCGATCCCGTGTCTTCAGGTAGAGAACTTCCAGCTCACGGACGCGCCGGATAACGACATCATCTATTTCAGCTGATGTCTTATTTGTTTTGACAATCACTTTTGAAAGAAGGTAAATCACATGGCAACAAAAGTAGATATCTTCTCCGGATTCTTAGGCGCCGGAAAGACCACACTCATCAAGAAGCTCATCGCAGACGGCTATAACGGACAGAAGCTCGTCCTCATCGAGAACGAGTTCGGTCAGATCGGTATTGACGGCGGATTCCTGAAGGAATCCGGCATCGAGATTACCGAGATGAACTCCGGCTGCATCTGCTGCTCCCTCGTAGGTGACTTCGGCACCGCACTGAAGGAAGTCATCGACAAGTACGCTCCGGACCGTATCCTCATCGAGCCCTCCGGCGTCGGCAAACTCTCTGACGTAGTCGCCGCTGTTGAGAAGGTCGAGGGGACTGAGGTCTGCGGCACCGTTACCGTTATCGACGCAAGCAAGTGCAAGATCTACCTGAAGAACTTCAAGGAATTCTATGAGAACCAGATCAAGTACGCCGGCACCATCATCCTGTCCCGTACAGGTAACATCGCACAGGGCAAGCTCGACACCGCGATCGATCTGATCCGTGAGATCAACGACCACTCCCAGATTATCACCACACCGTGGGAGCAGCTCTCCGGCACACAGATCAGAGAGGCGATCGAGAACCCGCTCACCGCAGATGACATGGCAGCGGCACTTCTTGAAGCGGAAGAGCATGCGCATCACCACCATCATCACCATGATCACGATGAGCATGA